>SYJA01000087.1 GCA_005798555.1 Actinomycetota bacterium | reverse complement strand
GCCTCATTTTGGGTTGGGTGGGCGTGGATCAGCGATGCAACATCCTCCGGGTGGGCTTCCCAGTTCACGATTAACTGGGCTTCACCAATTTGCTCGGCCATCCGCGAGCCAACCAGGTGCACCCCAACGACCGGGCCATCGATGACGCTGACGAGCTTGATGAAGCCGGCGGTGCCAAGGATCTGGCTCTTGCCATTGCCGCCGAGGTTGTACTCATAAACCTTGGTCTGATCACCGTACTTTGCGCGGGCTTCGACTTCGGTGAGGCCGACACTGGCAACCTCGGGCTCGCAGTAGGTGACGCGGGGGATATTGACATCGGCTATCACCATCGGGTTCAACCCGCCGATCTCCTCGGCGATGAAAATACCGTGCTGGAAGCCGCGGTGGGCAAGCTGCAGGCCCGGGGTGATGTCACCTGCCGCGTAGACACCAGCCACGTTGGTGCGCAGGCGATCATCAACAAGCACCCAACCGCGCTCCATCGCAATGCCTTGCTCCTCGAATCCCATGCCCGATGCATTCGGCCCACGGCCAACTGCGACTAGCAGGAGATCTGCAGCAAGGGTGGTGCCATTCTCGAGAGTGACATGTACACCGGCATCGTCTTGGGTTGCCGATGCGAACTTAATGCCGGTCGAGAAATTTATCCCGCGCTTGCGGAAAGCACGCTCAAGGGCTTTCGAGCACGCCTCATCTTCATTCGGCACCAGGTTCGGCAGCCCTTCAACGATGGTGACTTCAGCGCCGAATGAGCGCCAGACGCTGGCAAACTCAACGCCAATGACACCACCGCCCAAAACGATGACGCGTTCGGGAACGTAATCAAGGTTTAGTGCCTGATCGGAGGTCATGATGCGTCCGCTGATCTCTAGGCCCGGCAAGGTGCGCGCGTACGAACCGGTTGCGAGCACCACGTTCTTGCCGATGTATCGCTCGCCGTTTACTTCGACCGTGTTTGGGGTGACCAAGCGGCCGGCACCTTCGACGAAGGTGACGTGTCGACTCTTTATGAGCCCTTGGAGGCCCTTGTAGAGGCGGCCCACCACGCCATCGCGGTATTCATTGACTTTCGGCATGTCAATGCCCTCGAATATCGCGCGCACCCCAAAGGCCTCGCTCTCTTTGGCACTATCGGCTACTTCAGCCGCATGCAATAAGGCCTTCGTTGGGATGCAGCCGCGATGCAGGCAGGTGCCACCCAGTTTGTCCTTGTCGATCAAGATGACCGACATGCCCAGCTCGGCGGCCCGAAGCGCGCACGCGTAGCCACCGCTACCGCCACCGAGGATGACCAGATCGGCAGCGGGCACGAAGAACTCCTATCGGGGTGGCGGCTATGACTACTGGTGGTATTGACCTCGTCCTTATCCTGCCGCAAGCCCTTTGGCGACCTGCACGAAGGTGCGCACCGCGGCCCCCGTCCCGCCCTTAGGCGTGTAGCCGTAAGGGGCCTTGTCATTAAATGCCGGCCCGGCAATATCCAGGTGCACCCAGGGCTGGCCATCGGGAACGAACCTGCTTAGGAAAACCCCGGCCGAGAGCATGCCGCCTAAGCCATCACCAATATTGGCGATATCGGCGGTTGCCGAATCCAAGGTGGCAAGTAGGTCATCGGGAAGTGGCATCGGCCACATGGACTCACCACCTGCCTCCGCGGCGGCGCAGACCTGGTCCCGGGCCGCGTCTTCATTGGCCATCACCCCGGCGGTCCTTGAGCCGAGGGCGATGCGCTGGGCACCGGTCAAAGTGGCGGCATCAATGATCAGGGTGGGCTTGTCCTTCGCGGCCATCGCCAGCGCATCACCGAGAACCAAGCGGCCCTCGGCGTCGGTATTGAGGACCTCGACGGTCATGCCGTTGTACATCTTGATGACGTCACCGGGGCGCTGAGCGGTACCACTTGGCATATTCTCGGCCGTTGGCACCCAACCCGTCACTTTGACATGAAGGCCTAGCTCCGCGATCGCTTGCACCGCGGCGATCACGGCGGCGGCACCGGCCATATCGCCCTTCATCTCGTCCATATTCTTGGCCGGCTTAATCGAGATACCACCGGTGTCGAAAGTGATGCCTTTGCCGACGATGGCCAGATGGGCCTTGGCCCCGCGTGGTGCGTAGACCATCTTGACCAGCCGCGGCGGGTTAACCGAACCTTGCCCAACGCCCAAGATCCCACCGCACCCAGCGCTCTTGAGGGCGCGCTCGTCCCAGATCGTCACGGTGACCGGCAACCCGGCCACCGCCTTCTTGGCTGCGGCGGCCAAGGCGCTCGGCGGGAGGGCATTTGGTGGGGTGTTTACCAGGTCGCGGGTCAGGTCTACCGCATTGCCGACGATATTAACTTCTGCGATTGATATTTTTTGGGCCGCGGTGCTGGGCGCGGGCACCAGTAGCACGATGCTCGCCGGCGGCGCGGACTTCGGGTCATTCTTCGATTTGAATGCGGTGAAGGAATAAGCCGCCAGCCGGGCGCCCATCGCCGTGGCTTGCAACCGCACCGGGTCGGGATCGGCCACGATGGCGATCTTCTTGGTGCCGCCAAGAGCCCGGATGGCATTGCCGTAGGCCCGTCTCGTGGCCTCCGGCGATCCTTTGGCGCCCGGCTCGCCCAGGCCCACTGCAACGATGATCGGCGCCTTGAATCCGGTTAGCCCGCCGATCTTGGTGATCTCCCCGGATTTGCCGGTGGCACCCATTGCGGTCAGGGCAGCGGTGACCTTCGTCGCAAGTGCTGGAGTCAAAGCTTTGCCGACGATCTCGATCCTGCGATTTTTGGGTCGAACCGCGACGAGCAGGGCATCGCAAACGGCACTGGCGGCGGAAGTCTGGGCGAGTGTAAGAGTCATGCGGTCAAGAATAGTGGGATACGGTCAACCCTGTGAATTCCCTGAAGCAGACCCCACTGGCCGAGCGTCATGTGGCTGCCGGCGCGAAGATGGCCGACTTCGGTGGCTGGGAGATGCCAATCGAATACACGGGGGTGGTCGCTGAGCACACCGCGGTGCGCTCGGCCGTTGGGATTTTCGATGTCTCGCACATGGGCAAGGTGCGTATTCAGGGGCCGGGAGCCGTGGCATTCCTTAACGAGCTGCTCACCAACGACCTGGATCGAATTACATCGGGGCAAGCGCAGTACACCATGTTGTGCAAGGAATCTGAGGTACTCAGTGAGTCCGGTGGCGTGATCGACGATCTCATCGTCTACCGATGCGCCGATGACGACATATTCATGGTGCCCAATGCCTCGAATGCGCCAACTGTCGTAGCGGCCCTGCGAAGCGCAGCGCCAGCTGGCGTTGAAATTGTCGATCTGCACAATGATCTAGGAATCATCGCGGTTCAGGGCCCGCGCAGTAAGGCCCTGATCGAATCGATGGGCATGCCCGCCGATCATGACTACCTGACCATGGCCGATTCGAAGTTTCGAGGTGAGCCGGTTACCGTGTGCCGTACCGGTTACACCGGTGAGCACGGCTATGAACTAGTGGCGCCAGTGTCCGTGCTGGTTGAGCTTTGGGATGCCCTGCTGGCCCGCCGCGATGAATTTGGCCTGGTTCGCGCCGGGTTGGGTGCCCGCGACACCTTGCGAACCGAGATGGGCTATCCGCTGCACGGCCAGGACCTCAGTTTGGATATCTCCCCGGTTCAGGCCGGGTTGGCCTGGGCGGTGGGCTGGGATAAACCCGAATTTGCCGGTCGTGCTGCATTGGTTGCGGAACGCGAGGTCGGACCAAAGCGCCGACTGCGCGGGCTCAAGTCGATGGATCGCGGGATTCCGCGCCCGCATATGGAGGTGCGCCAGGTAGCCGGCGATGCACTCGCCGGCGCGGTCATCGGCGAAGTGACCAGCGGTACTTTTTCCCCGACCCTGAAGCAAGGGATCGCGCTCGCGTTACTTGATCCGTCGGTAAATATCGGTGATGAGGTAGTCGTGGACGTGCGTGGCCGGGCGTCGAAATTCACCGTGACCAAGCCGCCATTTGTGGAGCCGTCCACCCGGACTTAAAGCAGGGCGCCGATCACGAGGGCGGCAGTGGTGCTGGTCTCGATCACCCCCCCAAGCACATCACCGGTGACCCCACCGAGCCTGCGACTTGCAATTGCAATGACAATCACCCCAATGATGATTCCGGCGATGACCATGCCCAAGCCAACGAGATTGAGGGCGAAATAGGCGGCTAGCAGCAGCGCGATCGTCCAGCCAACAGTCACGAACCATGGCACGGTTCCTGCAACAACGGCCCCGAGCCCATCGGGTCGTGCCGCCGGCACCGGCTTGGTGCAGGCCCAAAGCAGGGCAATGCGTCCGGTGACTACGGCGATGATCAGCATCAGGTAGCCACGGCCCGCACCCAACGAGGTAGTTGCCGCAGCGCTGAGTGCAAATACCTGCAACGCCAAAGTGAAGGCAATGGCCAGCACCCCGAAGGGTCCGATATCGGATTTACGGGCGATCACCAGGGCCTCGGCGGCCGGTTTACCACTGCCCAGTGCGTCGGCGGTATCGGCGAGCCCATCGAGATGGAGTGCACGCGTGCACCAGGTGAGGAGTCCAACGCTAAGCGCCGACAGGAGCAGTGCTCTAGCCAGGTTGTTGCCTGCTAGAAGCACGGGCAGGGCGCAGATTAGAGCCAGCACGAATGCGATGACCGGTGCGAACGTCATAGCCCACCCGGCGGTGGCTTGGTCTACCCTGCGTGGGGCTGGCACCGGCAGCCGGGTGAAGGTGCCAACGGAAAGTCGAAGCCAGTCAGGCATCGCGGTCTGACACCCCAGCCTCAGCGAAGGTCGCCATCTCATTTAATAACGCAATTGCCGACTGTAAAATCGGCAGGGCCAGCAGGGCGCCGGTGCCTTCGCCGAGGCGCATTTGATAACTGAGTAACGGTGTCATGTTCAGGCGATTTAGGGCAAGGGCATGTGCTGGTTCAGCTGATAGGTGGCCAGCCAGCCACCAGTTCTTGGCCCGGTAGTCAATTCGGTCAGCGGCCAGGGCCGCCGCGGTGGTGATCGTGCCGTCAAGAAGCACCGGCGTGCGGCGAATTGCCGCTTGCAGTAGGAAGCCTGACATCGCTGCGATATCGGCGCCCGCCACCACTTGCAGCAACTTCCTTGGTTCACCAATGAAGGGTCGCCCGCGTCGCATCGCATCGCGGACTGCTGCACACTTCCGCATCCAGGTGGCGTCATCAATGCCGGTGCCCCTGCCGGTGACGGTGGCGGCATCATTCGAGGTGAGTAGTCCGATCAACGTCGCCGCCGGGGTGGTGTTGCCTATCCCCATGTCACCTGCGATCAACAGATCCGCCCCGGAGTCGATTTCCTCATCGGCGATGCGCTGACCGAGTGCAAATGCTGCTTCACCCTCGGCTTGGGTCAGCGCATCCTCGCGGTCGATCGCACCGCTACCGCGCCTGACCCGATGTTGTGCGACCTCGGGAGCGATTTTGTCTAGATAGGCGCGGTCGCAGTCAACGCTGACATCGATCACGCGGACCTGCGCGCCAACCTTTCGTGCCAAGACATTAACGGCGGCGCCGCCGGCCAAGAAATTCAGGACCATCTGGGCGGTGACCTCGGTCGGGAAGGCGGAGGTGCCGACCGCACGCGCGACCCCGTGGTCGCCGACGAAGACGACAACACTGGGTCGGGTGAACGGGATCGGTGGGCAACGACCTTGAACCCCGGCGGCCCAGCTGCTGATTTCTTCCAAGCGCCCGAGCGCGCCGGCGGGTTTCGTAAGTGTTAATTGCCGTGCAGCTGCTTCCGAACTGGCGGGCGCATCAGGTAGGGCGACTTCAACTCGATAAGGGTCCGGGTTAGCCATGCGGTCAGCCTCTCACCGTGGTCAAATCATGTAGTGGGACAGATCTGCCGGCGATCATGAAAGTGACCTCATGGCAAGTTTGGGCCACCCGGGCATTGACAACCCCGAGTAGGTCGCGAAAGAGGCGTCCGCTGCTTGTTTCCGGCACCACCCCTTGGCCCACCTCATTCGAAACGAGGATCACTGCAGCCCGCGTATTTTGCAGGGCCGAAACAAGTTGGTCGGTTCGACGATGTATTTCCTTTTGGGCCACCGCACTAGCCTGCGGGTCGGTCGCCCAGCCGTTGATCTCGTCCAATGTCCTAGTTAGCCAAAGGGCCAGGCAATCGATCAGCAGGCAGCTGCCGGCTGCTGCTTTTTCGATCGCCGTGGCCAGGTCAATGGTCTCTTCGGTTCGCCAATGCCCCGGGCGGCGCTGGCGGTGCGCGGCAATCCGGGCATTCCAGTTTGGGTCTTCACCTGCCGGGTAGCCGGTCGCCAGATAGGTGACATGCCCAGACCTGGCTGCGATGGTTTCGGCGAAGTGGGATTTACCGGATCGGGCGCCACCCAAGATGAAGTGGTGGCTGTTACCGGCTATCCGCAGGCCCACCTCGATGGCGGTGCCATCGTCGACAACGCGGGCGCCACAGCCCAAGAGCGAAGCCCGCAGTTGCTCGGTGGGCGGATTGTGGTGGCTCAGGTGTATCGCAACAACATCGGTGTGCTCGGTGGTTGCGTTTATGTCGCGCAGGTCCTGCACGGCCTGCGGAAAGGTTTCTAGATCAAGGTGTCCGTGCCCATGGTCAAATTTGGTGCCAAAAGTCTCATCAAGTAGCACCAGGTCAAAGCACCGTCCACGAACCTGATCTAGCAAAGCCGCACTGAATGGCCCGGTATCAGTTGCATAGAAGAGACGGCGTGCATCGGGGGCGGTGAGGTCGAACAGCACGGCTTCCTCGGCCAGCACGTCGCCATTACCGGTTGCATGTGCTGCGGGCAGGGTGCGCACCGCATAGTCCCCGGTTCGTGTCACCAAGTTCAATTCCTCGCCAGCGGTGATCTGGTGCAGTTGCACCGCATCATTTGGCCCGATCCAGTCGCGGCAGCGTTCGAGGGCAACCGGTGGCGCCCAGATATGTAACGTGAAGCCGGGGTCAACCCAACTGCGCCAGAGCAGAAAGTCCGGGGCCAGGTGGTCCGGATGGCCGTGGGTGATCAAAATATGCTCAAGATCGGCGAACGAGGTTCCGAATCGACCGGCAGCCGCGGCTACCGTCGGCCCGGCGTCCAGCAAGAGGCAGCCATCCACCAGCGCTGCGGTTGGGCATCGGGTGCTACCCGCGGCCCGTTCGCTCGTGCACGATGGGCAGCGACAAAATGGGTTGGGCCAACCGTCCGCGGATCCGGTGCCCATCAGTTGAACGATCATGGCACCGGCACGAAGATCGACTGCGGGTCAAAAGCCGCGCGGCGCGAAACCCGTCGCAGTGCATTCAAGATAGGCGCGCCGGCGATGAGGGTCAACGTGACGGTTAGCACCGCGCGTGGAATGTCGTACCCAAGGGACGTCACAAGAGTAAATCGGACCCAGGACACCAAGTTCTCCACAATTGGTGCGCCGGGTGCGTAGGCGAGCGCGGCCGGCAGGTTGGCGACAAAGGGCCAGAACCAAAGATTCATCAGCAGGCCGTAGGCGAAGCTTGCGAGCGCACCGTAGGCGGCGAGGAGCAGGAGTTCAGGTCGGCCGGTAGCCCTGGGCAGCAGGCCAGCGCCAAGGCCGACCCATGCGGCCCCGAGCATTTGAAATGGCAGCCACGGCCCCACCCCACCGGTTAGCAGGGCCGATGAAAAAAGTGCTACCGCCCCAAGGGCAAAACCAAAACCGGGCCCAAGGGCACGACCACCGAGCACCAAAATGACCCAGATCGGCTCCAGCCCGGCAGTACCACCTCCTAGGGGTCGCAGCACCGCTACGACAGCTGCTAGGACTCCGAGCAGGGCAATTGCCTTGGCGTCCATGCCGCCGTCGGTGAAGGACGAAACAACTACGGCGAGCAGTAGTGGAATGACGATGGCGAACAACCAGGGCGCATCGGTGGCATGCGCGACGACACTCGAAGTCGGGGCAGCGATAAGTGGCCAGCCGAAGGCAACCATCCCGACAAGTGAGGTGGCCGCGATGGTGATGATGGATCGCGGTCCAAGCCGTAGGGCCAAGGAGTTTGTCACTAGCCGACCTGCTCAATCATCGCAGCGCGAACCTCGGAGACCGTTAGCCAGTCCTCGGGGGCCAAGATCTTCGCGACCTGCGGTGCGAACATGGGGGAGGCCAGTACCACTTCGTGGGTCGGCCCATCGGCAACGACCTCGCCCTCGGCGAGCACGATCACCCGCGTTGCTACTTCCGCGGCCAGTTCCACATCATGTGTTGCCAGCACGACCCCGTGCCCGGTAGCTGCCAACTCACGAAGGATTTTTACCAGTCTTGCCTTGGTGGGATAGTCGAGGCCACGCGTTGGCTCATCAAGTAGCAGCAGTGGCGGTCGGGCGGCGAGCACGATAGCCAGCGCCAGGAGCAGCCTTTGGCCCTCGGATAAATCCCGCGGGTGCGTGCCGTCCATGACTTCTGGTGCGAGAAGTGCCAAGAGCGCGCGGGTGGTTCCAAGTTCAGCATTGGCGTCATGGTCTGATGATCGGCACTCGCCGGCGACGGTCGAGGCTTCGAGTAGATCGCCGGGGTCTTGTGGCACCAAGCCAACACTGTGCACGAGTTCGGGACCTTTAATCTCGCGGGGATCCTTACCGTTCGTTCGAACTACCCCCGCACTCGCCAGCCTTAGGCCCACCATTGTGCTCAGCAGCGTAGATTTTCCGGCGCCATTTCGGCCCATTAGTGCGACGATTTCACCTCGGGTGATTGTGGTGCTCACATTTTTCAGGGCGACAACAGCTCCGTAACGCACGGTCAACTTGTCAGTTACGATCAGTGGTGTCGCGTCGCGCGCACCTTTGATGATTCGAAGTGGCGCCGCGTGCCCGGTCAGGAGCTCACGCAGGGGGCCAGCGGCGCGTCGTGCGTCACGCACGGTCAACGGGAGCGGCTGCCAACCAGCGAGTCTGCCGAGTTCAACAACAGGTGGGGCGATTGGTGAATTGCCCATCATTTCGCTCGGGGTGCCACTGATTATTGGTTCACCATCGCCGGGCACGATCACGATGCGATCGGCGTACTGCACCACTCGCTCCAATCGGTGTTCCGCCATCACAACCGTGACGTTGAGATCGTGCACCAAGCGCTGCAGTGCGGCGAGTACGTCCTCGGCGGCACCGGGGTCAAGGGCCGAGGTGGGTTCATCAAGTACGAGCACTGTCGGGTGTGAAGCCAGCACCGAGCCGATTGCTACCCGTTGCCGTTGGCCGGCCGAAAGTGACAGCAGTGGCCGGTTGCGCAGATCCACTAAGCCAAGTAGATCGAGGGTTTCTTCAACTCGCCGACGCATGACATCGGGTGCCAGGCCAAGGCACTCCATGCCATATGCGAGTTCTTCCTCTACCGTGTCGGCGACAAATCCGCTCATCGGATCCTGCGGCACCACGCCCACCAGATCGGCTAGTTCGCGCGGTGGGTTGGTGGCGGTGTCGCGTCCGTCGACGAGGATTCGGCCGGTGAGCGTGCCACCGGTGAAGTGCGGGACCAAGCCGTTGATGGCCCGGAGCAAGGTGGTCTTGCCACTGCCGGTGCGGCCTACGACCAACACGAGCTCACCCTCGGGGATCTGCAGGTTCACCTCGGTGAGTACCGGCTCGGTGGCGCCCGGGTAGGTAATCGAAACGCACTCGAAGTTGATCATGAGGGGACCCCGATCCTTGGCAACTCGCCAACGATGGTGCGGGGCAGCGTGGGTGCCGTGAGTGCCGGAGTGGCAGCAATTAGCAAACCGAGGAGTGGCAGGAGCGGCAGCGCCGGCCAGGTCGGTGGGTTACTAGGGGTAGCCAAGCCCGGCATGGCCACCCAATTGGCGGCGAGAAAGCTCAAGGCCACCAGCACGCCGGCGCCGGCCACCAAATTCTCCGGGAGCGCCCATGGGTCTGGCCGGTAGCGGGTGCGCACGGCAGTGCGCGCTGACCACGTGATCGAAGTGATGCAGACACTCACACCAACAACCAGCATGGGCAGCCCGAGCGCCGCCGGGGACCCGGCGGCGATGAGAGCGTAAGTGCCGATGCAGGCGGCGACCAGCCCGGTTAGCAATAGCACTGAGTTCAGGCGGCGCTGGGCGGCACTAATTGCGCCGCGGCGGCCGTAGCCGCGGGAGTCCATGGCCGCCGCGAGTGTCACGGATTTTTCAAGTGCCCCCTCGAAAACCGGCATCGCTGCGCCGGCAATTGCCCGGACACCTCTTGTTGGGCGACCACGTAAGCGGCGGGCGGTGCGCACCCGATCGACGTCGGCAACGAGTTGAGGTGTAAACGTCATGGCGACTACCACGCTGACTCCGAACTCGTAGAGCGCTGCAGGCACGGACTTCAGCAACCTACTTGGTGAGGCGAGGGAGTTTGCGGCCCCGACGCAGATCAAGATAGTCGCCAGCCGCAAGCCGTCATAGAAAGCCAAAAGCACGCTCTCAAAGGTGATGTCACCACCAAGTCGAACCCCTGCTAACCATGAGGGCAAGGCCACGCCGGGCAGCTGAAGTAGCACCGTGGTGCCGAACGCCGCACCGAAAATCAGTTGGACGCCCACCCGAATGACGATAACCGCCACCCCTAGCCGCAGGAAGAAGATGAAGGATCGCCCCCACGGTGCATCCGGCTTTCGAGCAAAGACCACGAGTGCTGCCACGGCAATGATCAAGGAGAGTAATAACGGATTGGTGGTGCGACTTGCCGCTGCAGCCAGTCCTAGGGCCCAAACCCACCAGGCTGCCGGGTGCAACCACCGTGGGAGGGTGAAGAGTGACCCAGTCATGACGACCGCCTGCGCTGTAATTCCCAAGCGCCGACCAAGCCAAGTGCGATGACCACCCCGACTGCGATGAGCGGCACCGGGCTGCCATCGGCGGCTGCCGGAACCGCAGCGCTGGCACTCTCGCTCACCGCAGTTGACGGCGCCGCCAAAACATCGGTCACCTCAGCTGCGCCAATCGAAGTTGCGGTGGTATCGATGGCAATTGCGCATTCACCGGTTGGGTACGAGTCGATCCCGCAGACCAATCCCGACTGCACGCGCGGTGTCGCCACTGCCATCAAGGCATCGGCACCGGACTTTGATTCGTCAATGACCGCGCACGCGCCACGCGCTGGTGGTGGCGATTGTCCGGCAGGTGCGGTATCGGCAACACCCGGATCAATGACCATGGCAACTCGAATCTGGCCATCGGGTTGCTGAACGGAACCGCAAATCAGTTCGAAAGCCCGGGACGGGTCGGTGCGCGGTTCGCTGGTGCTGCCACTTGCATTTGCAGTGACCGCGAACCGCCAAGCCTGCACATCGCCGTCGACCGGTGCGGTACCCGCCGGACCAACCTGGGAGAAAATCCATTGGCCATTGCGCACTGTCCAAAACGTCCAATAGCGGTATCCGGTCTCGGCCCGGGCCACCGGGCTGAACAACAGCGCCGCAAGACAAATTGCGACGCTGATGCAGCTGGCCCGGGCGACACGTGGCATTACTGCTGGTTCTGCTGCAACGTAGTGATCAAATTGATGCCACCGAAATTGGTTGGCTTCATATTCGTCGCCTCGCTCACCAGCAGCAGCAAACCCAAAGCACCAGGGTTAGCTGCTCCCGCCGGCATCGCGTAGGCACTCGCATTTGCAACCAAGGTGGCGGTGCCTTTGGTTACCGCTTGCCGGCCATTGGAGTTCGCCACGAAACCAAGGACAGCAAAACTTGTTGACGTGTAATCAGGGTCTGACCCAAATGCGCTGGGTAGTGCGCCAGCGCCCGTGATCTTCGTGGCCAGGTAACTGCCGGCTGCGCCCGTTGCCGACCTGCCGCAAGTTGGATTTGCGGCTAGCTTGATGGAACTCGATCCGCTGACCGGCAAGGTCGCAACAAGTCCCAAGAAGCCCTGTGCGGTGGCGAGGGGATCTGCGGCGGCGCCCCTCTCATAGGAAAGTCCGCCACCGCTCGCGCAACCTACGGCCAAGCGGTTCAGGTAGCGGGCGGCTTTTCGGTAAACGGGCACCTGCCGACTTGGTGCCTCGCCCATCAATGCGGACAGCACCAAGCCGGTGGATGCGGGGTCGGTGGCACCACCGAGGAACCAAGGCCAACCCCCATCAGTGTCTTGGTGCTTCGCCAACCAGGTCGCGGCCGCATCGGCACTTGCGGCCTGATCCACTGCCAGGAGAGCGCTTAGGGCCAGCGCGGTGGAGTTGGTGTCGGGGCCGGTGTAGTTGACCGGATCGGAGACACCACAAGCCTTGCTCGGATCGGGGCGGTACGCCTGGAAACTGCCATCAGCGCACTGCTGCTTAAGGAGCCAGGTGATAGCTGCCTTGCCTGGCTTGACGTCATTTGCGACCAGGCCCAAGATCCCCAGGGACTGGCGAAAGACGCCGTCATAAGTGGCATCCCCGCGGCCATAGAGGCCCGAATTGGCCGCCGGGTTGGCAGATGCGGGCTGCGCGACGGCGCCGAGGGCGAGAATCGTTGTGGCCAGCGCCACAAGTGCGGAAAATCGTTTGGACATGGTCACCATATTCTTGGTTGAGTCGGTTTGTCCTGGTGCCCACGTCCTATTCGGCCACAAAAAACCCCTTCAGCATTGCTGCATGAAGGGAGACCGGGTAAAGACCCGGGCTCCGTTCCGTTACCTCGACGGGTGGAGCCGTTCGTAACTGCCAGGTGCTCCGACTCTCCCAAAGACTGGGATCACGGTTGCGGGACAGCGCCGGAATCGCACCGGACTTTCCCTGGATTCAATTACGCGGATTCAGTTGTGGGGTCAACTTCCCACGGCTGACGCGCCGTTGTCAATCCCGACCCGCCTATCTCCACCCCGCTTCCACGATTACCTGATCCCGCCTTAGGCACTCTAGGATGGCGGCCGTAGGACAGACATGGTCGCTTTCGGGCGGTTGAAATGTCGAGCCAAACGGGGTCGGAGGAGTCTTAATGGGTTGGTCTTGGCAATATCGAACGGCCGAAGGCGTTGTGGTTGCTGAACTACCCGATACCTCGATGGCAACGCAGTTCCCGACCCAATCTGATGCCGAGACCTGGATCGGAGAGGTTTGGCCGACCCTGCTCGAGGCTGGGATCGAACAGGTTTTGCTCCTTGAGGAGGATCGAATCGTCTACGGGCCGATGGGGCTGCGCCCGGCTGACTAGCTACTCCTGATGACCCTTGAAGCAGCTGTCGCAATAATTTTGTGACGATGGCCATTTGGCGGTGAACTTCGCTGGCTGCGCGTTGACTAGCTAGCCGGCAAGTGGGTAGCGCGGGCGCCAGTGCGCGGATTAAACCTTTGGCGCTCCGCCGCGGCGTACCCGAGGTGGTGGCAGGCGCAGGCGTCGAAGCTGCAAGGTGCGCAAGGTGGCATAAAGCAGCAGGCCCTTGCGGTCCTTGGCCTCGGGGAACGCCTTCTTGGCCCGAAGGCTCAACTGCACCAGCAATACGACGGTGTCGACGACGATGAGTGCCGTCAGGGCGAAGAACCCGATTGATACCCAACTCTGGATCAGCGGATTTCGGATAAAGCCGAGGGCGAGTACCGCAATGGCGATGAAGATGAAGAACTCTGCCAAGGTAACGCGGCCATCGACGAAGTCGCGTGCGAATGCCCTGGCCGGGCCTCGGTCGCGGGCTGGCAGGTATTTCTCCTCGCCATTGCGCATGCCTTCTCGGGCGCGGGCCCGATCTTCTTGATCGCGTTGCCGCGATGCCTTCTTGGCGGCTTTAGGGTCCTTTGGGATCTTCAGCTGGCTCTTGCGTGCCTCCTCCGCCTCGCGACGTGATGGCGTGGCGTGGCCCTTGCCACCGCCGGCCACCTGGCCCGGGGCGCTTTGCCCCACGACATCAGTGTAAACAGCGTCATTGGCTGCGGCGTTCTTGCGATTAAGTCCGAACATGATTGCGCAGCCTAGTCGGCTTTGGCATCTGGCCCCGGGAGGGCAAGCATGCGGTCCAGTGAGACCTTGGCCCACTTGGCGGTCTCGGGATCGACCTCGATCTGGTTGACCACGGTCCCGGCGATCAACGACTCAAGAACCCAAACGAGGTGCGGTAGGTCAATGCGGTTCATCGTCGAGCAGAAGCACACCGACTTATCCAGGTAGGCAATGGTCTTGTCGGGGTGGTTTTGGGCAAGGCGTTTCACTAGATTCAATTCGGTGCCAATCGCCCATGCGCTCCCGGGCGGAGCTGCTGCGATGGTGGCGATGATCTTTTCGGTCGAGCCAACAATATCGGCCTTGGTGACGACCTCGTAGGTGCACTCTGGATGCACGATGACCGTGACACCTGGGATGCGTTCGCGGACATCATCGACGCAATCGGCGGTGAAGCGTCCGTGCACTGAACAATGGCCTTTCCAGAGGATGACTTTCGCATCGCGCAACTGATCGGCGGTGCGGCCGCCGAGTGGCTTGCGTGGGTTAAAAACCACGCAGTCGGTCAGCTCGAGCCCGAGTTCGCGTACTGCGGTATTTCGTCCAAGGTGCTGGTCGGGCAGAAAAAGCACTTTTTCACCCTGCTCGAAGGCCCAACGCATACTGCGCTCGGCATTACTCGAAGTACAGACGGCGCCCCCGTGCCGGCCGGTAAATGCCTTTATGGCTGCCGTGGAATTCATGTAAGTGATTGGGATCGTGACTTCAGCGATACCGGCCTGCTCTAAGTCTTCCCAGCAGTGCTCAACTTGCACGATATTTGCCATGTCGGCCATTGAGCAGCCAGCGGCTAGATCAGGCAGTATCACCTTCTGGTTGTCAGCGGTGAGAATATCGGCGCTTTCGGCCATGAAGTGCACACCACAGAAAACGATGAACTCGGCTGCTGGGTGTGCCGCGGCTTGCTGGGCGAGCTTGAATGAATCACCGGTGACGTCGGCGAAATCTATGACCTCATTTCGCTGGTAGTGGTGGCCGAGGATGAATAGCCGGTCACCCAGCGCGGCCTTGGCTGCGGCGGCGCGATCTACGAGATCTGGGTCACTTGCCGCGGGCAGGGCGCCGGGGCACTCAACCCCCCGTTCACTCCCGGGGTCGGCATCTTGGCCGAGCAACAGCAATGCCAGTGGGGTTGGCTGAGGCTCGTGCAGTAACCCGGTCACGAGGGTTATTGTTCCCCACCCGGCAGAATCAGGCATCCCAAGGGTCACCGGCCGAAGATTGGGGCTTTCGGGAATAGTGTCGCTGGGCGAATGGTTGAAACTGTCGTAGACTCCACAGTGAAGACTTACTGCACCAGCGCCAGCAAAAATGAAGGGGTAAACATGTCTGCCGACACCACGAGCAAGCAGGTCACCAGCGAACCGATCAGCACCGGGATCGTCCTGACTGATGCTGCTGCGTTCAAGGTCAAGACACTCCTGGACGCGGAGGGCCGAGATGATCTAACCCTTCGGGTGGCCGTGCAGCCGGGTGGTTGCTCAGGCCTTCGCTATCAACTCTTCTTCGACGACCGCAGCCTTGATGGCGATGTCATCAAGGATTACAACGGGGTCGGCGTGGTGACCGATCGGATGAGCGCCCCGTACCTAGGCGGTGCCACTATTGACTTCGTCGACACCATCGAAAAGCAGGGCTTCACAATTGACAACCCGAATGCGGGTAGCTCTTGCGCCTGCGGGGATTCATTCAGCTAACGGGTTAATCATGCGAGCTAACGCCACGATCCTCTTTGACGGAGACTGTGGCTTTTGCACTTGGAGTGCGAGAAAACTCCAGCGGTGGGTCCGGCCGCCGGCCACCATCATCGCGTGGCAGCGAGCCGATCTCACCGCACTTGGGGTCGCACAGGCGGCCTGCGAAAGTGCCCTGCAGTGGGTGCCGGTGGCAGGTCCACCCGTTTCCGGTGGACCAGCGGTGGTGGCGCTACTGCGTGCCTCGGCGCAGCCATGGCGTGCATTGGGCGCTGCACTTAGCACCCCGGGGCTCAGCCACCTGGTTGATCGCGGTTACCGGGTAGTTGCGGCTAATCGACACCGACTACCCGGCTCGACGCCAGCCTGCGCAACTTCACGACTCTGACAGGTAGGGTCTGCAGGCGTGGCTGTCCTAATCACCGGGTCCATCGCGACCGATCATCTGATGACGTTTCCGGGTCGGTTCGCGGATTCGCTCGTGGCCGACAAGCTGGACAAGATCTCCTTGTCCTTCTTGGTCGAGGCCCTGGAGATCCGGCGCGGGGGAGTTGCGGCCAATATCGCTTTTGGCATGGGCTGCCTTGGGCTTAACCCGGTGCTCGTCGGCGCGGTTGGTGCCGACTTCAGCGACTACGGTTCGTGGTTGCAACGGCACGGTGTCGACACCTCCTCGGTTCTCATCTCCGATGTCCATCACACGGCACGCTTTGTCTGCACTACCGATCTGGAGCAGAATCAAATTGCCTCGTTTTATCCAGGTGCGATGTCGGAGGCTCGTGGCATTGAACTGCAGCCGGTCATCGACCGCGTAGGCAGCGCAGACATGGTGCTAATTGGCCCCAATGATCCTGAAGCGATGCTTCGGCACACCGATGAGTGCCGCTTTCGCGGTATGCCTTTCGCTGCCGACCCAAGTCAGCAACTTGCGCGGATGGATGGTGACGAAATCCGCCCACTAGTTGAGGGCGCGGCAGTGCTTTTCACCAACGAGTATGAATCCGCGCTGATACATCAAAAGACCGGTTGGACCACCCAGGACATCGCATCTCGGGTTGAAGTCCGGGTCACGACTCTAGGCCCAGATGGTGCGCGCATAGAGCGACGTGGTGAGCCGGCGGTGACCGTAACCTGCCCCGCTGAGGATCGTAAGGCCGATCCGACCGGGGTTGGCGATGCATTTCGTGCCGGCTTCCTAGCTGGGCAGGCATGGAGCCTTAGTGATGAGCGCAGTGCGCAAATCGGTTCACTCTTGGCCACTTATGTCATTGAAACCATCGGCACGCAGGAGTACTCGATTGCCCAGCGGCACTTCTTGGAGCGGATCGCCAAGACCTATGGCGATGATGCCGCAGCAGATATTGAGCCGCATATTTCCTGCCCACGGCCGTAAGTAGTCCCAAGAAACGCCATGCGGGTAGAGCCAGCCCCCGGTGAATGGCTGTTGCCTGACCCAGCGCAAGCGGCACCCGATCAGGACCTAGTTGGCCTCGGGGCCGATCTGGCGCCGGGCACCGTTTTGCAGGCTTACCGAATGGGCTTATTCCCGATGCACGTGGATACCGGTGAGCTCGGTTGGTGGTCACCTAATCCCAGGGGGATATTGCGCCTTGTGGACCTTCGGGTAAGTAGATCCCTACGCAAATCAACCGGTCAATTCGAAGTCACCGTTGATCAGGCGTTCGCTCGGGTGATGCGAGAGTGCGGTGATTCCCGCCGAGATGGTCTTTGGATTACCGAGGATTTCATCGCCGCTTACTCGGCATTGCACGACATGGGGTGGGCACACTCGATCGAGGTATGGCGCGCCGGGGAGCTGGTCGGTGGTCTTTACGGCGTTGAGGTTGGGGGGATTTTCGCGGGTGAGTCGATGTTCCACCGCGAACGGGATGCGTCAAAGGTAGCCCTCGTGGCGTTGGCGAATAAATTGCGCGCGGAAGGCGATGGCAGGTTCATCGATGTGCAGTGGCGCACCAACCACCTTGCAAGCCTTGGGGCGATCGCCATTTCGCGGGCAGAGTATTTGTCGGCGCTGGACAGCGCGCTGCCACTTGAACCCTGCTTTACCAACTAGGTTGCTGCGGTGACCTGAACGTGAAAAACCGAACCAGCCCCGCCATCTGGTGGCGCACTTTCACTAAGTAGTGTCGCGTTCTTCAGCCGGCACCATGCGGGCACATCGAATGTTGCTGCCGGATCGTCACTTAGCAGGGCAATGACGGTGCCGGCGGGATGCTCCATGGCGGCGCGGTTAAGTGCGATGATCGGCAGCGGGCAGCGCCGGCCGCGTTCATCAAGCCAAATCTGCGGGTCCACTAGTTATCGGCTCGAACCGCGGCAACCGCATCAGGAAGCGCATCGAGGAAGCCCTCAACCGTTTCGGTGGTGCAGCCAAGGGGCAGGGAAATTCGGATATTGCCACCCGTATAGGCACCCATGGCAGCTAGCACGTGGCTGGGCCGGGCCTCCTCGGCAACGCAGGCTGAGCCGCTGGCGACCGCGAACCCGCGCTTATCCAGTTCGAGTACCAGGGCCTCACCGGAGACGTATAGCACGGAGAACGTCAGGATATGCGGTAGGCGCCAGACCCCATCACCTAAGACTTCGACATCGGTGATCTTGGAGGCGATACCGGCTCGAAGTAATTCGATATTGGCGAATGCTTGATCATGTTGGGCATCTTGTTCGGCACTGAGTTCGGCAAGGGCGGTTGCCGCACCAACGGCCCCGGGGATATCGGCAAAGCCGCCGAGCAGGCCGCGCTCACTTGCCGGTGGTGAACCCCACCGCCCGCCGCGGCGCACCACCAAGATGGCGACCCCGGCCGGGCCAGCCCACCCGCCGGCCCCAGCGGTGAGCATGGCCCACCCAGTGGGCAATTGGATCCGCCCCAGCCCTCCGGTGGCGTCCATCAAGATCGGCAGCCCCGGGCTTGCCGCTGCCACGTGCTCAATCGGCTGGCAGGTGCCAACCTCGCTATTGGCCAGTTGCAGGGCGGCTATGGCCTTGCCGGCCGCGGCCTGGCCGAAAGCGCCGACATCCACGCGGCCGGCGGCGTCAACTCCGATTACTTGCGAGTGGTCTCGAAGGTCACCGAGATCAAGCAGTGCTGCGGTTTCAACGGCGCTCATGACAACCGGGCCCGGGCAGCCGGCGAGGGCGATGGTTTGTGCCGCCAGCGCCGACGGGGTGAAATAGACCTCGTCGGCGTGGATGGTCGTGCCCGCGGCGGCGGACACACTGTCGGCGATACTGCGGCGGGCCGCAGCGAGGAGCCCGTCACTGCGGCGGCCAGCATGGTGAAGGGATCGCGGATCTGCCCAGGCCAGCGCAGCAGCAGCACCCTGGGCCGCGGCCGCGGTGGCTGACGCCGGCTGGCCGCCGACGCCATCGAGTAGCCCCGGTGGTGGCTGCCAATTACTACCCATGGACAGCACGTTAGTCGGGCCCGAAGGGTGTGGCGAATACCTCACGTCAATTTGCCCGGGGTGAGAAGGCAACCTCGGCTCTTAGGCGCTAACATCAAGGTGATTTGGAGCTTCCAGCGGAGGGCGTTTCGTGGGTTTGTCTAAGTGGGCGGCTAGTCTGCGCCGTCCGCGGGCGCTGGTTATCATCCTTGGCACCGTGGTCGCAGCGGGCCTGTTGAGTGGCTGTACCGCCAATGAGGCTTTCTTCTTCGATATGCCAGAACCGGCTTCGAAGGAGGGCCACATAGTCCTAAATCTTTGGAACGGTTCGTGGTTGGCCGCCTGGGGGGTCGGGATCGTTACTTGGGGGCTGATGATTTGGGCTGCGGTGGCCTATCGCCGCCGGCACAAGGACGAAGTTCCAGAACAGACCGCTTACAATCTGCCAGTTGAATTGCTTTACACGATTGTGCCGCTCATCATGATTCTCGGGTTGTTCTGGTTCACCGCCCGTGACCAAAGCGAACTTCTGACGATGGAGAATGATCAGGCCCAAACGGTCACCGTGGTCGCCTATCGCTGGAACTGGGGCTTTAACTACCTAGATGAGGATGTTTACGCGGTGGGTAGCCCGGCGCAACCTGCGGTGCTGGTGCTGCCCGTTAATGAAAAAGTGCGATTCGAACTCACCTCGCCGGATGTGATCCACTCCTTTTGGGTGCCGGATTTCTTATTCAAGATGGACGTAATCCCCGGCAAGACGAATGCCTTTGAGTTAACACCCGACAAGGCCGGCACCTACCCGGGCCGGTGCGCAGAGCTATGCGGGGTGGAGCATTCAAGTATGTTATTTACGGTCAAAGTGGTAGAGCGCGCCGAATTTGACGCTTATGTGGAGCAATTGCGAGCCCAGGGGCAGTCAGGTTTGTTGGATACCGGTAGAAGCACCGACGAGGGTCAGATGCCCGAGGAGACAACTATATGACGATTCTCAGCGACCGCGTTGACATCGCAGACAAACTGCCGGAGGCGCCGCAGCACAGGAAGCGGACTCCGGGTGCGCTGGTGGTGTCATGGCTAACGTCTACCGACCATAAAGTCATCGGCTACATGTACCTGATGCTTGCCACATTTTGGTTCTTCGCTGCCGGTGCAATGGCCTTAGCCATCCGAGCCGAACTGGCTGTCCCGGGGCTGCAATTCATCTCCCTTGAGCAATACAACCAACTATTTACCATGCATGGAACGATCATGTTGTTTCTGTTCGCCACCCCACTATTTGTTGGCTACGCGAATGTCATCATGCCATTGCAGATCGGCTCACCGGATGTGGCATTTCCTCGGCTGAATATGTTGGGGTTCTGGCTGTTTGCTTTCGGCGGGCTAACAGTGGCAGCGGGATTCCTTACCCCAGGTGGCGCGGCGGCTTTCGGCTGGTTTGCCTACGCACCGTTGAGCAATGCTTTCTACTCGCCCGAGGTGGGCGGTGACCTGTGGCTATTGGGCCTGGCCATGGGCGGCTTGGGCACAATTCTTGGCTCGGTTAACTTCGTGACAACTATTTTCTGCATGCGCGCCCCCGGTATGACGATGTTCCGGATGCCGTTATTCACGTGGACGATTTTTGTGACCAGTGTGTTGGCGCTGCTGGCCTTCCCGGTGCTGGCTGGTGCGCTAGCACTCGCATTCATCGACCGAAACTATGGGGCGGTTGTCTTCGCGTCGGAAAACGGTGGGGCGATGCTTTGGCAGCACCTCTTCTGGTTCTTTGGGCACCCTGAAGTGTATATTCTGGCGTTGCCATTCTTTGGTATAGCCAGTGAAATCATTCCGGTATTTTCCCGTAAGCCAATTTTTGGCTACAAGGGCTTAGTCCTCGCGACCTTGGGGATCGGTGCCCTTTCCATGGCCGTTTGGGCGCACCACCTGTATGTGACTGGCTCGGTCTATCTGCCTTTCTTCGCCTTCATGACGATGCTGATCGCGGTGCCTACCGGAGTGAAGTTCTTCAATTGGATCGGCACTATGTGGAAAGGCTCTGTCGCTTTTGACACCCCGATGCTCTGGACCTTGGGCTTTATGTTCACGTTCTTGTTCGGCGGTCTCACGGGCATTATCTTGTCGTCGCCGCCGCTTGACTTCCACCTGTCCGATAGCTACTTCGTGGTGGCGCATTTCCACTACACGGTATTTGGCACCGTGGTCTTCATGTTCTTCGCCGGCCTTTACTTCTGGTGGCCCAAGATGACCGGCAAAATGCTCGATGAGCGCCTCGGCAAGATCCACTTCTGGCTGCTGTTCGTCGGTTTCCAGACGACTTTCCTGGTGCAGCACTGGCTGGGCGTGCAGGGCATGCCCCGTCGTTACGGGGATTACCTGCCCTCGGATGGCTTTTCTACGCTCAATGCGGTCTCGACCGTGGGCGCGGCGATTCTAGGCATCTCCTCGCTGTTCTTCTTCTGGAACGTCATCAAGACCGTCCGCACCGCGCCGTTAGTCGGCGTTGATGACCCGTGGGGCTGGGGTGGCTCGCTGGAGTGGGCGACCTCGTGCCCGCCGCCACGCCACAACTTCGTGTCGATACCCAAGATCCGGTCGGAGCGGCCAGCATTTGACCTGCATCATCCCGAGCTGGCGATGAGTACCAACGCACCAGTTGGTGAAGGGTCAAAGGCGTGAGGATCGAAGGTGCCATCTTCGGCCTAGGTGCGATCTTCTTCCCGCCTACCGCGGGCGTCTATTGGTTCCTGTCCCGTGATCCGATCGGCACCACCGCGCTAGCCCTCTCCGGGGCGCTGGCCTTCTTGGTGGCCTTTTACGTGCTCTACACATCCAAGCGGGTCTACCCCCGGCCTGAGGATCGCCTTGATGCGGATATCGATGAAGCCGATCCCGAATACGGGTTCTTCAGCCCGCATTCGTGGTGGCCGTTAGTCGTTGGTTTTGCGACCCTGATGGTGGTTTTTGGCTTTATTTTCGCGGTGTGGTTGTTGGTACTAGGCGTTGGGGTTCTTCTTGTTGCATTGGTGGGTTGGCTCTTTGAGTACTACCGGGGCGAATTCGCCCACTGAGCCCCATGCGAATGACTGGAAAGCAATTTCAGCTCTAACCTACTGATCGAATTGATCATTGGATTTTTTGGCGTAGTCGTCATTGTGGGTGTTTGGAGCAAAGTTGGGCAGCACCCCTTGCAGTGGAATTGCCTATATTTGGAATTTAAAGAATCAAGGGTCGGCAGGATCAGTAGTCTGCCTAAGTGTTAGTGAGGTAACGCCGGTAGTTTGTCCAAGCGCGGTGTTCGGGGGCAGCATCGAGTGCGGGGAGTGCTCGGGGTAAGCGGCAAGAAATATGCATTGGGCGAGCATGAATCTGCTTTGCGCACTCTATTTGCTGTGGTCGTAGCCGGCCCAGGTGGACCCCGTGCTCAGCGATCGCTTCGCCCGGCTAACTGTTCTGCGTTGGTGTTGGCCATCCCGGGGTGGTGCAGCACGCCGCCGTGCGCGTTGCGGATTTCATCGGCGTCCTCATAGGCGTGCAGCGGAGCCTCAAGGGCCGCGCCATGATCGAGATGGTGCTGGGCGGCTTCGATCTCCGCGGCGGTTGGCTTGGAGATGTTGTCAGCGTAGAAGAAGTTGCTGAGCTTGGCACGAAGCGACTGGATCCAGTACTTACGGTTGGCAACTCCGTCGGCGTCGACCTTGACCGGAGCCGGCAACGGCGCGATGTCGCTCTTAGAGGTGATGACCGCCATCTCCTTGTAATTGATGGTTTCGTGCACCTCGATGAATTCGCCATGGGGCAGGCGTAGCACCCGTCCGGTTTCGTAACCGTGCAGTAATTTGTCGCGGTCGCGGCGCTGCAGGGCCAAGCAGATGCGCTTGGTTACTAAGAACGCGATTGGTGGCAGCACGAAGACGGCGATGCGAAGGAACCAGGTAATTGAGTTGATAGTCAGGTTGAAACTAGTTGCGATGATGTCGTTGCCGCCACCGATCCAGAGCAAGCCGTAGAAAGTTATTGCCATGACCCCAATGCCGGTGCGGGTTGGGTTGTTGCGCGGGCGATCCAAGAGGTGATGCTCGCGCTTGTCCCCGGTGATCCAGGCCTCTAAGAACGGATAGAAGGCAAGTGCGGTGAAGACGATCCCGGGCATGATAACCGCGGGGATCAAAATGTTCCAGGAAATGGTGTAGCCGAATAAGTAAGACTCAAGATTCGGCATGATCCGCAGCGCCCCATCGAGCCAACCTATGTACCAGTCCGGCTGTGAACCGGCGCTGACTTGGTCTGGGGTGTAGGGCCCGAAAAGCCAAATTGGGTTAATTGTCACTAGGCCGGCGATCAGGGTGCAGATGCCGAACACGATGAAGAAGAAGCCGCCCGCTTTTGCCATGTACACCGGCATGAGAGGGTAGCCCACCACGTTGTTATTGGTGCGGCCCGGGCCGGGGAACTGGGTGTGCTTTTGGGTCCAAACCAGCATTAGGTGCACAGAGACGAGGGCGAGAATGAGCCCGGGGACCAGCAAGATATGGATGCCGTAGAGCCTGGAGATGAAGTCGGTGCCGGGGAATTCGCTACCGAATAGCAAGAACGCTCCCCAAGTGCCGACAATTGGGATGGACTGCACGATGCCGCGGGCGATCTGCAGTCCGGTGCCGGAGAGGAGGTCATCGGGCAATGAGTAACCGGAGAACCCAGCGGCCAGGGCCAAGGTGGCCAAGCCGACGCCGAGTATCCAGTTGAATTCCCGTGGCTTGCGAAATGCGCCGGTGAAGAAAACCCGGAACATGTGCACCGCGATTGCGGCTATGAAGATTAGGGCCGACCAGTGATGCATTTGGCGGATCAAGAGCCCACCGCGCACGTCGAATGAGATGTCTAGGGTTGATGCGTAAGCCTCTGACATTTCGATGCCCTTGAGGGGCACATAGGAGCCGTTATAGATGACCTCGACCATGGATGGCTTGTAAAACAAAGTTAAGTAGACCCCGGATAGGAGTACGACCAGGAAGCTGTAAAGGGCGATTTCACCGAGCATGAAGGACCAGTGGTCCGGAAAGACTTTGCCGAGGGTGCGACCCAAGAACTTGTTGCTGCCCACCCGCTGATCGACATATGTCGCAACCCCGCCACCGGCTGCCTCGATTGGGCTTGCAGGTATCGGATTGGCCGCCGCCGAATTCGTCGTGCTCATCCACGCTCCCAAAAACTTGGTCCAACCGGTTCAGCGAATGGTGCCTTCGCCACAATGAATCCTTCCGCATCTACGCCAATCGGCAACTGGGGCATGCGGCGGGCAGCCGGCCCAAAGATCACATTGCCTGAGTCCGAAAGGTCGAAGGTTGATTGGTGGCAGGGGCAGAGCAGGTGGTGGGTGCGCTGTTCATACAGGGCGATCGGGCAACCCACGTGGGTGCAGATCTTGGAGTAAGCGAGGATTCCTTGATAATCCCAGCCGTCACCTTGTTGCGAGAGGATTTCGGCCGGGTCCATGCGCACCAAGATGATTGCGGCCTTGCCGCGGGCATTTAGGTTGTGTTCGGCTTCTTGGACTTCGGGTAGGTCGGCAGGTGCCGCTGAGACTAAGCCGCCGACCGGTATGTCTTCAGGGCGGATTGGCAGATAGGTGGCGTCGGTCACCACCCGGGTGCCGTCCTCCCAGAGGGTGGTGGTCAACAGGGTTGAGGGGCTGGGGTTGCCCGGTGGGGAAATCCACAGGTCGCGCAACATCACGACCAGCGGGATGGGAAATAAAACCATGGCCCCGATCAAGGTACGGCGGATGATCTTAAAGCGCGCAAAACCCGATTCTTCCTTGCCCCGTTCGTAATTTGCCGCGGCTTCATTTGTGGCCTCGGTAGGTGAAACCAAATCATGCCGCAGTTGCACGACTTCGACATCGGGCATCAGTTTCTTTGCCCACTGAATGGCTCCGGCACCGATCAGGAAGATCGCTACGCCCATAGTGAACCCGAGGGCGACATTCATTGCCCCTACCGCACCAAAAACCGGGATATAGACGGTGGCGTACTTGTCGATGGCGATGAAGGCAACGACGAAAAGTACGACGAAAAACATGGACAGCATGAACATCGACGCAACTTGGCGCTCTGCCCGACGCGCCGCCCTCGGATCGGTGTCGGCCACCCGTGGGCGATGCGGGATGTCGGCAACGGGGGAGTAACCAAGTTTGGCCGGTGTGTTTTCGCTGGGGCCGTGCCCCGATCCGGTACTGATATCGGTCATCGCGCCTTAATCCCAATCCAGACGGCCACTGCGATCAGGGCACCAAATACTGCAGTCCAAAGGAAGAGGCCTTCGGTCACCGGGCCGAGTCGGCCGAGGGAGAGCCCGCCCGGGTCGGACGCATTTTGCAGATGGTCGACATAGGCCATGATCGCTTTCTTGTCTTCTTCCGGCAAGGTGGCATCGCTGAAGACCGGCATACTTTCGGGCCCGGTAACCATGGCTTCGTACATCTGCGTTGGAGTTGCACCCATCAGGCTGGGTGCGTACTTGCCCTGGGTCAGTGCGCCGCCTTGGCCCGCGGCCTGATGGCATTGCTGGCAATTGACCCGAAAGAGCACCCCGCCCTCGGCCACATCGGCACTTGCGAAATCAACCTGCTCGGCGCTGGGGATGGCCGGGCCCGGGGCCAGTGATGCCACATAGGCGGCTAATGCTGCGGTGTCCTCTTCGTTGTACTTCGGCGGCCCGGCAACTGATTGCACACCGGGGGCGGCCAGCGGCATGCGGCCGGTCGAGACCTGGAAATCAACGGCGGCCGCGCCCACCCCGATCAGGGTTGGCCCAGCAGTGGAGCCCTGAGCCTGCAGACTGTGGCAGGACGAGCAGCCCTCCAGGTATAACTGCTTGCCCATCTCAACCTGGGTTTCGCTGCTGGCGGCGCCTGCGGCTTCGGCCGGTCGCACCGTCCCCGCGGCGGCGTATAGACCCCCGACCGCAACAAGTGCGAAAAGCAGCATGGCCAAGGCAACGACGGGCTGGCGTCGTCGGGCGGCGAGGAACTTCACGCGAGCAAGCCTTTCGTCGTCATTTAAGGATATAAATCATGAAGAACAGGGCGATCCAGACCACGTCGACAAAGTGCCAGTAGTACGACACCACGATCGCTCGAGTGGCCTGATCATGGGTGAAACGCTTGGTGGCGTAGGTGGTGGCAAGCACGAACAGGAAGGCAATGAGCCCGCCGGTCACGTGCAGACCGTGGAACCCGGTGGTCAGGTAGAAAGCAGAACCATAGGCATTGGCGGACAAGGTCAGGCCCTCATGCACTAGTGCTACGTACTCGGTGACCTGGCCGGCGATGAAGAAGGACCCCATCAAAAAGGTGATGATGAACCAGCGACGCAGGACTTTGACCTCACCGCGTTCAGCGGCGAACACTCCCAGCTGGCAGGTAACGCTGGAGAGTACCAAAATCGTGGTGTTCAGGCTTGAGAAGGGAATATTGAGCAGTTTGGTTTCCTCGGCCCAAAGTTCTGGGTTAACCGCCCGCATAGTGAAGTACATGGCAAAAAGGGCAGCGAAGAACATGAGTTCGCTGGCCAGCCAAATGATGGTCCCGACGGCCACGATATTGGGGCGATTGGCGGGGGCGTGCTGATAAGCCGCAGGAACTTGGGTGGTCGACACCATGAGGGAAGTATCTCAGGTAGTCAGGGACTTGTGCTTCCCACCCCGAGTGAATCTGCTCACGGTCGCCCCCGGGGACGAGGGGACCCGCGACCTAGGTAATCGGACCGGGCCGCGGGGAGGCTGATGGGGTCGAACAAGGCCCGGTCTAAGATCGTGCCGTGAGTGATCAGGTGGCGCAAGAGGTGCCCGGGCCGGTAAAGGTTTTGGTCTACAGCAACGACCGCAAGGTGCGCCAGGATGTGCTTTTAGCCTTGGGCCGGCGTCCCGCCGCCGACCTACCCGAACTGTCATATGTCGAATGTGCGACGGCGCCGGCGTTGATTGGGTTGGTTGACAAAGGGGGCTTTGACTTGCTTATTTTGGACGGCGAAGCCACCCCGGCGGGCGGCATGGGCCTGACCCGGCAGCTCAAGGATGAGATATTCAACTGCCCGCCAATTTTGGTGCTGATAGCCCGGCCGCAAGATGCCTGGCTGGCTACGTGGTCGCGGGCCGATGCGGTGTCCTCGCATCCAATCAATGCCGTATCGATCGCCGACGCGGTGGCCGGCCTACTTCGGTCCAGATTGACCAAGTCGTCCATCGTCGTCACCGCGTGACCTGTTGGCCTCGCAAATAATTGAAATCACGATGATCTAGATGGCACCGCTGACCTGGCCGCAGATCCTGCGCTCCTTGCTAGCGGGTAGTGATTTGTCGGCCGATAGCGCTACTTGGGCGATGACCCAAATTCTTGACGGTGAAGCCACAGATGTGCAGGTGGCCGGTTTCGTGACCGCGCTTAGGGCCAAGGGTGAAACACCGGTCGAAGTTCGAGCGCTGGTCGAAGTGATGTTGGCACATGCCAACCGGGTAAACGTGAAGACCTCGGTACTTGACGTGGTGGGCACGGGGGGCGATAACTCACATTCAGTGAATATCTCGACCATGGCCGCAATAGTCGCCGCGGCGGCCGGTGCTCCGGTGGTCAAACACGGTAACCGTGCGGCGTCATCTTCAACCGGTACCGCTGATGTGCTGGAAGAACTCGGGGTGGTGATCGACTTACCGCCCGAACTAGTTGAGGTCTGTGCCAAGGAGATCGGCATTGCGTTTTGCTTCGCGCCCATTCACCACCCAGCAATGCGCTACGCCGTAACGGCGCGGCGTGAACTTGGGGTGCCCACTGTCTTCAACCTATTGGGACCGCTGACGAACCCAGCCCTGGCTCAAAGCGCACTCATCGGCTGTGCGGATAAGTCCCGCGCCCCAATAATGGCGGATGTGCTGGAGCGCCGAGGCGTTAAGGCCATCGTGGTGCACGGCGCTGATGGCCTCGATGAGATTTCTACGAGTGCCATAACCCATGCCTGGGATGTCACGGCAACCGGGATCCGCGAGGTGGTCATTGATCCATGTGAACTTGGGATTGAACTTGTTTCTGCGGAGTTGATAACCGGTGGTGATCGGGTGCGCAATGCAGAACTCCTGCGGAAGGTTCTGAGTGGAGTTCTGATAACCGATTCAGATGCCGATCGGGTAGCCGCTATTCGTGACGGCGTTGCGCTGAACGGGTCGGCAGCACTTGCTGCATACGACGCGGCAACCGGTGTGGGCGATGCTCAGGTGGCTTTGATGGAGCGGTTGCGGCAAGGGCTGCCAAGGGCCCGCGAGGTGATCGACTCGGGGGCGGGATTAGTGTTGTTGGACCGGTGGATCGCTCGGACGCGGTCCCTTAAACCGTAGGTCTTGGCTAAGCGATGCGGGTGACGGGTTTACGCCGGGCAGCCGCCGATAGCCATTGGTAGTCAACGGGCTCTTGGGCGCGAATCTCCTCGCGGACCTGACCGAGCTTGGCAAGGAGTGCACCCCCGCAGCCAATTGGCAGGGCAAGTGGTGCACTGGTGCGCACCAATCGAACGAAGTCACCGCCCAGCCAGGCCAAGATCGCCTCGGCTTCTTCGGTCAGTCCGGCTAGGGCCCCCGCTCTGGGTGCCGGGATGACGTCCGCGGCAGCAATCATGGCCGCCACAACTGGGAGCGGGTCAACACCAGCCATGATCGTGGCCGCGCCGGCAAGTGCGCCGTAGCGAATACAGTGCACCTCCCAGCCGCCCGCCGAAGTCATCTTGGCGGCGACCACTTGTTCAATATGTGCCAGCATCATCAGCTGATGTGTGCGCATGCTGGCATGCACGAAGTGGGCGAGGCGGTCGCGCCAGAGTGCGGCATCTTCGAAACGGCTTTGATCAGCGAGTTCACGCATACGCTCATGTACTGCTGATGCGACGGGTTCGACTGCGCCGGACATTGCCGAGCGGACGCGTTCAACTAGGGCGTCATATTCGAGGTGGTCTATCGCTGATGTGCACGGGGCCAGGCATTTACCGAGTTCAGCGAGGGCGCAGCCCGCCGTGGTGCTACGAGGTTTGCGCGCCAGTTTCGTGGAGCAAACCCGAAGTGGTAACGCGAATTGCAATGCGGCTGCGGCTTCTTGGGCGGCAGCACTGGATCGAAATGGACCCAGGTAGCAGGCGCCGGCGGCGGTGTCGTCGCGAACTTCGCGGACAATGGCTAAGCGTGGCGCAGTTTCGGCGGTTAATTTCAGCCAGGTTTGACGCTCTGGTCGCTTTGATTGCTGGTTATATCTGGGCTGCTTGGTTGCGATCAGTCGAAGTTCACGAACCCGGGCTTCAAGTGTGGTGGCGCACACGATCGGATCAACTGAACTCGCGATGGTGATCATCTGGTCCATTCGGCGCCGAGTCTCCGAGGCGGTGAAGTAGGTGCGCACCCGTTTGCGGATGTTCTTGGAGGTGCCGACATAAAGCGCCTCGCCTTGGGGATCTCGAAAGATATAGACCCCAGGTGCATCAGGTAGACCCGTTGCGAGATGCCTGTTCGTGCGCTGGGCCGAGGTCACGCGGGAGGTAAATGCGGCAAGATCCTCAAGGGTTTCGACGCCGAAGTCGCCGACGCGCTCGAGGAGTCGGTGCAAGACGTCAGCGGTGGCGCGGGCGTCAGCAAAAGCTCGGTGCGTGGGTGTGACGTCGGTGCGAAAGTAGGCGGCGAGGGTCGCAAGCTTGCAATTTGCGACTTCATCGCGGTGTAGCGTGAGCCGGGCCAGCCGGGCCGTGTCGATAACGTGGTTGCCCGGCCATTCGTGATCGAGTTTCAGGCAGGCGCCCTTCAGGAATCCGATGTCGTAGGGGGCGTTGTGGGCGACGAGCACGCTGCCGCGGGCGAATTCCAAAAAGCTAGGAAGTACCGAAGTAAGTCGTGGCGCCGTGGCAACAAGAGAGTCCGTGATGCCGGTGAGGGCCGCGATAAATGGTGGTATTGGGCTACCGGGATTGACCAAAGTCGCGAACTCGCCGATAACCTGCCCCCCGGTTACCTTCACCGCTCCGAATTCGGTGATACCGGCCTCGGCCGGTGGCCCACCGGTGGTCTCGAGGTCAACCACGACGAAAGTCGCGGCACTTAGTCGGGTACCTAGGTCGGTAAGACTCAACTGCTGGTTGACAGGGGCAACGGCCGGCATGTGATGCACGCTAAGGCAACCCTCCGACAAATCCCGGTAAGGTGCTGCCGTGGCCGACACCCCACGCACCCTCCCGGATCCAAAGTCACGCTTTCGCTGTGCCCATTGCGGTAACCTGACCCGCTTTGACGTGGTGCGTAAGGCCAGGGTAAGTGAGTTTTGGCATGTTGACATCTCCGGTGCGCCGGTGGTGGAGGAAACCACCGTGCTGACCGAGGAAATCGAGCAGGTTCAATGTCGGTGGTGCGCCGCGACCGACCGGATCGAGATCGTGCCGCGTCCTGAGTTTGGTGGCCCCAGCACCGAAGGGCCTGGCGATGGCGGTCCGTGATCTGGGCTGGGTGTCAGACCCCCTGATTACCTTTGGGGCATGATCATTGATTGCGGTACCTGCAAACTCGCGGGCCTGGCCTGCGGGGATTGTGTTGTCACCGTGTTGCTGGGTCCACCGGCGGCGACGGTGCAGATCGCCGATGACCACCGGGTGGCTCTGGGCGTATTGACCGATTCGGGCCTGATCCCACCGCTGCGGCTGGTCACTGAAGTAACGGGAAATTGTGTCCGATATGAGGATTTCGACCAGAAATGGGGCACTTAATTCGGGCGGGGACCTAAGGGGAGCTATGGGGGGCAAATGCGGCTTATCCCGGTTGGGCGCCCGGCCGACGTCTGTTACCGTATCCAGAGACGGAAAGGTGATAGCGGCGTTAATCGCCTGAGCAAACAAAGCCGGAGGGAGCCCTGGTCAGTGCGGTTTACGATGCCTCCTCGAACGGCTGCTGGGCGCCGCGCTGGGTTGACGGGTTCTACTGGGAGAGTTGCACTGGCTGCTGTCGGCGCAGCCTTAATCGGCGTCATCGCCTTAGCCGCGCCGGCGGCGGCCCGCGATCTGGGCGAGGTGCGTCAACAGGTTTTTGAGCTAGAGGCCAAAGCAACGTCGGCCAACGAGCGCTTCAATGGCGCCCGAGCCCGGCTAAGTGACATTGAAGATGCGCTGGCGGCCCTCAAGGACAAGATTGCGGTCGAGCGTCGGGAGCTAAATGCGATTTCCGGTGCGGTGGATGATCTCGCCCGGGCTACCTATACCGGCGGCGGGGTCGACGCCTCCCTGCAGGTGCTGCTCGCAGAAAATCCGGCACAGTTTTTAGCCCAAGCCTCCGCCCTGGATCAGGTAGCCAAGGGGCAGGCCGATGCTCTGCGGGCCTCCCAGACCGCTCGGTTGCGGTTGGCCCAAAGCGAGGCGGCCCTGCAACAAAAAGAGGAGGCCGCCCGGCAGGTTCGCGCCGAAATGGCCGACGCGAAGAAGGAAGCCGATGACCGGCTGGCAGATGCGCAGGCGATCTTGAATTCCTTGGAGGCAGCAGAGCGGCAACGCCTGGCCGCAATGGCGGCCAGTGAGCGACAGGCCTCGCTGGCAGCCGCGGCAGCGGCAGCGCAGGAACTAAATAGCAGCAGCTTTAGTGGTGGTGGCTACTCCGTTAGTAACCGGGCGGTGGCTGCGGTTCGGTACGGCCTATCACAAGTCGGCGACCGATATGTTGCCGCCGCATCTGGCCCCACGACATTTGACTGCTCCGGCCTCACGATGAGCGCTTGGCGCCAAGGCGGAGTCGCCCTGCCGCACTACAGCTATTCGCAATACCAAAAAGCGAGGAAGATACCGCTCAGCGAGGCCCAGCCAGGTGACCTGGTCTTCTACTTCGGCGGCAGTGTGCACCACGTTGGCCTTTATATTGGCGGTGGCAAAATGGTGCACGCGGCAAACCCGAGAGACGGCGTCGTCATCACCAATGTGCTCGCGCCCTGGTACGAGCGGCACTTCACCGGGATTGGCCGGGTAGTCGGCTAAACCCAGATTTTCATCGGACGCAGAATTTTACGAATACAGGGCCGCGATATCGGCTTCGCATTCCTTCATCACGATACTGCGTTTCAACTTCATGGAAGGGGTCATTTGCCCACCTTCCTCGGTCCAGTCATGAGGTAAAATGACGAACTTCTTGATGGCCTCAGCAGCTGACACCGCCTTGTTTCCTTCATCTATTGCCGTTTGCACCGCGGCGATGAGATCCGCATCGGCAACAAGGTCGGCAACGGTCGCAGATTCTGGTTTACCAGCTTGCTTGGCCCAAGCCGGAAAGGCCTCGGGGTCAATGGTGACAAGGGCTGCGATGAATGGCTGGGCATCGCCAACGACCATGCACTGTGACACCAACCAGTTGGCACGAATTCGATCCTCGAGCACCGCGGGAGCCACATTCTTTCCACCGGCGGTGACGATGAGCTCCTTTTTGCGTCCGGTGATTCGGACAAAGCCCCTGTCATCGATTTCCCCGATGTCGCCGGAGTGAAACCAGCCATCGGGTTCGATGGCCTCGGCGGTGGCGGCTGGGTTATTCCAGTAGCCGGCGAAGATCTGGGCACCCGCGAGCAAAAGTTCACCGTCATCTGCCACCTTGACACTGGCCCCCGGCAGCGGCTGGCCGACACTGCCGATGCGCAGGGCATTCGGTCGGCTGACCGTGGAGGCTGCGCTGGTTTCGGTGAGGCCGTAGCCCTCCAAGATGGTGACATCGATACCGCGGAAGAAGTGCCCGAGTCGGGAGCCCAGTGGTGCGCCGCCGGAAACCGCCCACTTCAGCTTTCCACCCATGGCAGCGCGCAACTTCTTGTAGACTAAGCGGTCGAAGATCGCGTGCTTGATTTTCAAACCGATGCTCGGGCCACCATCATCAAGTGCTTTGCTGTAGTCGATGGCTACCTGGCTTGCGGTTTCGAAGATATGCCCCTTGCCGGCGGCATTCGCCTTTTGCTGAGAGGAGTTGTAGATCTTCTCGAAAACTCGGGGCACCGCGAGCAAGAAGGTCGGCTGGAAGGACTGAAGGTTTGGTAGTAGTTCCTTGATATCTGCGGTGTGGCCGAGTCGTACGCGGGCTCGAACACACCCCAACTGGATCAAGCGACCGAATACGTGGGCAACCGGTAGGAACAGCAACGTGGAAGACCCCTCAACCAAGAACACGTCCTCGAGGCCCTGCACCACGTTGTCGACCTCGAACATCAAGTTGCTGTGCGTGAGCACGCAGCCCTTCGGGCGCCCCGTGGTACCGGAGGTGTAGATGATGGTCGCGACGGAGGCTGGGTTCAAAGTCGCGCGCCGGGATTCAAGTTCGTCGTCGCTGATACCTAGGCCAGCTGATTTGAGTTCGTCAAGAATGCCGTCGTCTAGCACCCACATGCGCTTGACGTCGGGGATTTCAACTGCAACCTGGTCGAACACCGCCTTGTGCTTGTGCGTCTCGAGGATCACGGCAACAGCACCGGAATCACTCAGGATCCACTGCACCTGCTCCGCCGATGAGGTCTCGTAGATCGGCACACTTGTTGCTCCGGCGTACCAGATGGCGTAGTCGACCAATGCCCATTCGAATCGGGTGCGCGACATGATGCCAATGCGCTGGCCCGGTTCGACCCCGTTCGCGATGATGCCTTTGGCAATCGCCTTGACATCGTCATTGAATTGCTTGGCCGTGATGCCGACCCAAGCGGCCCCCCGGGGAACCGAGAACACGACTTTATCTGGAACCTGGTCGGCATTTTCGGTGATGTGGTCAACCAAGCTCCCCGAGGTGGGGGCCGGGACGATAACCGGGACGGAGAACTCCTTTAGCACGGCTACTCCTTCACTTGAGCCACGAGGCTTTGCAGGTGCGTGAACACCACCCAACGCTAGCCGAACTTCGGCCGGCAGGCGCGGGAAATCGTGAAGCCGGTCACCCCGGCCGCCACCCCAGGATCGGCGCAAGTGGCCCTTCCATGGCATTCTCAGGGGCATGGCCAGTGTGGATCTCGTCGACGAGACCTATCTGGTGGTTGACCGGGCGCAACTTGCCCTAGTGGTTGCCGATCAAACCCGCTGGCAGTATTGGTGGCCGGAGCTGACCTTGACAGTGTTCATGGACCGGGGCCTAGATGGGATCAGGTGGTCGGTATCGGGTGCCATGGTGGGCTCAAGTGAGATCTGGCTGGAACAAGTCGGCGATGGGGTGCTCCTGCACTATTACCTGCGCGCGGACCCAGCACTGCCCGGGTCACCGGCGCGGGCGCGGACGATTCCCGCCAGCCCCCATGGCCGGCGCCAAATTGACGCGCTTCGCAATCGGCACGCGATGGCCTGGAAGCGCACCGCTTGGGCGCTGAAGGATGAACTTGAGGGGGACAGGCGACCAGGTGATCCTCGGTGAGGGCGCACGTGGTTTCCGATGTACATGGTGCTAGCGAGGCGTTGGCGCGCGCGGGGCAGGGATCTGACCTATTCGTCTGCCTGGGCGACCTGATTTTGTTCCTAGACTATGACGATCCAACCAGGGGGATATACACGGATCTTTTTGGGCCTGACCACACGCGGGCGTATATCGAGGCGCGCACCGCTAACCGTTTCGATGAAGCACGTGAACTTAGTGCCGCGGCGTGGCGCGGGCGCGGGGTTTTCGATCATGCTGATCGTTGGAGCTCACTGGAGTTGATGATCCGTCAGCAGTACCAAGAGCTGTTCGAAGCGATGCCGACTCCGGCTCTGCTGACATATGGCAATGTCGACGTACCTGCGCTCTGGCCGGAGTTCCTGAAGGCGGGTCACCAAGTTGTCGACGGTGCGACGCTCACGGTCAATGGGATCCGGATGGGATTCGTCGGTGGCGGCCTGGCGAGCCCGATGCGCACGCCATATGAACTCTCCGAGGAGCAATACGCTGAGAAAATCCAAGCCTTAGGGCCGGTAGACGTCCTGTTTACCCATATTCCGCCAGCGGTGCCGCAATTGACCTATGACCTTGTCGCGCGCCGATTCGAAATCGGAAGTTTAGCCATCTTGGATTACCTAAAGGAATTCGAGCCGGCCTTGCACCTATTTGGCCACGTGCACCAGCCCTTGCGGGCACGGGCCCGAATTGGCAAGACCGAATGCATGAATGTGGGGCATTTTCACGGGCGCGAACTCCCGTTCGTCATCGACCTCTAGCCGGGTCCGGCAAGGTAGTAGCCTTTGGCCAATAAGCAAGGGCATCGGGCCGGTCAAGGGCAGTAATGCGGATAACTGCAGCAGGGGAGTCAGCATGGGCGACAAGACCGAGTCCAGCATTGTCATCGAGGCTGCGCCAGCACCGATCATGTCGGTTATCGCAGATCTGGCTTCCTATCCGCAGTGGAGCGACGGTATTTCATCCGTCGAGGTGCTGTCGGTTTACGAGGAAGACTCCCGGCCGGCCGACGCCCGGTTCAGTTTGGCCTCAGGTCCGATCAAGGACACCTACGAACTTGAATACGACTGGGATGACAACAATTCAGTGTCGTGGACTTTAACCAAGGCAGAGATGCTCACCGCGATGGATGGCAGTTACACGCTAACCGATAATGGTGACGGTACGACAACCGTTTATTACCAACTCGCTGTTGATGTTAAAATCCCGATGATCGGCATGATTAAGCGGAAAGCCGAGCGCGTCATCATCGACACCGCCCTCAAAGGACTAAAGAAACGTGTCGAGTCAAGTTCGTCTGATTCTGTTTAGCGGCAAGGGCGGCGTCGGTAAATCAACCCTTGCGGCTGCGACCGCCGTCCAGTTAGCCGATGCCGGTCGCCGGGTGCGATTAGTCTCAACCGATCCAGCGCACTCATGCGGTGATGTGCTCGCAATACCAATAAGCCCGAGGACTCCGACGGTGGTTAGCAAAGGGTTGTCGGTGACAATTCTTGACGCACATACCCAGCGCACCGACTCCTGGCAGGCGCTTCGGGCAATCGCGGTTGAATTGCTGGCCGAAGCCGGTGTTGACCCAATACATGCGGCTGAGTTGACGGTACTGCCAGGGGTTGATGAGTTGCTGTCATTGCTTGCAGTTGCCGATTTGCTTGCCGACCCCGGAATTGATGTTGTTGTAGTGGATGGTGGGCCGACCGCCGAGACCGCTCGCCTTTTGGCGCTGCCGGAGGCCCTAGAGCACCTGCTTGCCGTGATCTTGACACCCGGGTTTGCGGTGGCCCGCGCAGCGCGCGGCCCGGTTTCGACAAAGGCCACCGTGCTGACCGCGGTTCAGGAGCTGGCAGCCGACTTAGGTCGAGTTAAGAATGCGCTTTCGGGCGTGGGCAGCGTGGTTCGACTTGTTGCGACACCGGAGAAAGTCGTGCTGGCTGAAACCCGTCGACATCTTGCTACTTTGACTCTGCTCGGGCATCACGTCGATGCAGTATTTATAAATCGGTACCCGGTGAGCAGTGATAATTGGCCACGCAAGTGGGCGCAGAAGCAGCGTAAGCGCGTGCGCGCCTTGCGGGATGAGCTAGTGGATACACCGGTAATCACGGTGCCCTTTAAACCAGCTGAGCCAATCGGCAAGTCCGGCCTGCGTAAATTGCCGGTATCGGTTCGGCACCAGCAGGCAGATCGTGCTTTCAACAAGAAAGTTCCCAGTGGGGTGCTGCCGACTGTTTCGGGTTACGAGTGGCGACTTCCGCTGGCTGATCTGGCAGACCAGGTCATCAAGGTGGGCCGATTCGGCGACAACGCGATTATCGTCGTGGGCTCTACCAGGCGAGTGCTGCCGTTGCCGCCGGTCCTATGTCGGTGCATTATGAAAGAGGCAGAAGTTCGAGCACAACAGCTCGTGATCGCTTTCGAGCCCGATGAGTCGATCTGGCCGCAACCATGAGCGATGAACAGCGGTCATTTGACCCCACCGCGATAATGGGCGGACTCCAGCAACTACTCACCTGGGCTGCGCAGACGGTGGTCGGTCCGCACAGTGAGCACGTGGACCCAAGTGAGCATCCAGAATGCCTTGTCTGCCGCAGCTTGGGCGCAATGCGGGCCTTTGGCCTTGACACGGTTATGAACGAGGCGGCAACCGGCAGCGTCACCGAATGGGATTTGGATACCGCTGCCGATGTAACAGAGCATGTAACTTTTGTTGGTAACGACGAAGACGTGACTTGGGTACGCGTCAGGCGCGAGCGCCCCTAGGCGGAATACATGACATTGAGTATCGGCGTAGACGTCGGCGGCACCTAGATTCGCGCCGGCCTAGTCGACGAGTCTGGTGCGATTGTCACCACGGCGCGGCGGGAGTCGCGTCGAAATGATGCCGGCAGAGCCCTCGCCGTGGTTGCTGAAGTAGTTTCGGAATTGAGTGCGCCGTATCCGGGGGCCGTTGTCGGTGTGGGCCTGGTGGTTGCGGGCCCGGTTGATTCGGCGAGGTCCACGGTTTTCTTCGCCCCGAATCTAGGTTGGTCAAATGTGCCGGCGCTGATGTCGATGACTTAACGGTGGTGACCGTTGGCACCGGCATCGGTGGCGGGATCATCATTGACGGAAAACTACTTCGTGGCGCCCACGGTGCCGCCGGTGAAATCGGTCATATGAACTCGGTCCCCGATGGTTTGCCATGTGCGTGTGGCCGCAATGGGTGCGCAGAGCAATACGCAAGTGGTAACGCACTGGTTCGCGATGCGCGGGCGTTGGCGGCAAGTCGTCGAGGAGAGGCCGGCCTGTTGCTCTCACTTGGTGGTGGCATGCCAGAAGGCGTCCAAGGGGTGCACCTAACCAAGGCCGCCTAACTGGGAGATCCGGTAGCAATTGAGGCATTCACCCGCGTGGGTACCTGGCTGGGTCGGGGACTGGCGGATTTGGCGGCGATCTTGGATCCAACAGCATTTGTGATCGGCGGTGGGGTGTGTGAAGCCGGAGACTTACTCCTCGACAGCACGAGGCAAACTCTTGCCGAAAAACTAACCGGTAAGCGCCAACGACCGACGCCGCAGGTCCGCCGGGCAATGCTCGGCAATAATGCCGGCCTGAATTAGCTCACCGGATACGCCAGCGTACTTTCCGGTGCCACCGCTGATGGCGAGCACCTGTGCGGCACTTGGTGGCACCTTGGGAGTAGCCGTGATCAAGGACTTGGCGTAGATGACGCCACCCGGTGCGCTGAGGGTCAAACTGACATCGCGATTTTCCTGGCCGCCGGGCAAGCCCGCTCGCACTGTTATCTGGCTGGTTGTGTAGAAGCCGATTGCGGTGCCGGCGGGCTTACGCTCCAAGGTGCCTGATGAGATTGAGATATCGCCGACATCTGAACCCGGCGCCGATAGATCAACAACGGTTCGAGTCGGTGTGCTGAGGGACCAGACCAGATCCGCTTTGGCGGCGGCGGCGCACGGGCGACAACTCATTACGCAGCGCGGAACTATAGCGGCTCGACTAGACCACTGCACCATCGTCGCGCTCATCGGCGCCCGGCACTCGTTCGCGCTTGCGGGCGACTAACGTGATAAACCCGGCGATCGCGGCAAGGAGTGCCACCGTGGTCAAGAAGCCACCGAGCCCGAGGAGATAAAAGACCACCAGCAGTATCGGTCCGCCAATCGCACCAGCCCAAGCGAATCTGCCGATGGTGTCCGGCATCGGGATAGGTGGCGGTTTCGGTGGCTCAAAGCGGCCCTCGGAAAGTAATTCCTCAATGAATGGGTCCGGCTCGTCCTCAGTGCCTATTTGGTTGTTCAGATCCCCGATTTCCATGCGCATGTCACCGGACAGGTCGGCGACGATGGCCGCCCAGGCACTATCTTGCGTCGAGTCGGATTGGTCGCCTGCCGGTTCAGGCCGTGGTGGCGTCATTAGCTCGCGGTGATTCGTCGAACGAAATCGATGCTGCCGGTTTCGATGACGTCTGCATCATAGTCAAGAGTTGCGACGTGGAAGGACCGAGTTAGCAGCACATCGGTTTTGTCGGCGGATCGGGCGTTCGCCAAAATCCAGGCGGTGTTAGACGGTTCGACCGTGTGGTCGTGCTCACTGTGAAAAATCAGCAACGGTTGCGTTACCTTGGCAATGTCGGCTTTAACCGCGGTCCACAACTTAGTGAGTGAATATGCCGCCTTGAGCGGTAGGCGGTCGTAGGCGCCTTCGTCGGTATCTGGTTTGGCGATGTCATTGGACAACCCGGGGAAGGATGGGATGAAACGCGAGATAAGCGGTAGTAGGTGGCGGTCGGGGCGCTCTGAGTGCACCGCGGGGTTTACCAGCACGACACCGGCGATGGCGGGTCCATGCTGCTCGGCAATTCGCAGGCTGAGCGACCCACCCATTGACAGGCCCATGACGAAGACTTTGTCATGTGTCGCCATGAGCTCGCGAATGGTGCGATCGGCTTCGGCGTACCAGTCCTCCCAAGTGGTGATGTTCATGTCCTGCCAACGGGTGCCATGCCCGGGGAGCCGCGGCACCCGAACCGTCCAGCCGGCGGCGGCCAGGGCCTGCCCCCACGGGGTGACCGATTTGGGGGACCCGGTAAAGCCATGGAGGACACAAATTGCTATCGAGTTGGACGGCGGTCCGTCGAATGCGAACGGCTGTGCATCAGGCATTAGGGGCATAGCCACTAGTGTGCCACCAAGGCGTTTACGAATTCACGTGGTCAAGGAGATCAGGTGCTCTACTGGGTACTTAAGTACTGGGTGATTGGCCCGTGGCTGCGCGTGCTTTTTCGGCCTTGGGTGGAAGGCCGGGAGAATGTGCCCGATTCGGGCGCGGCACTGCTCGCCAGTAACCACCTTTCGTTCTCCGACTCGTTTTTCTTGGCCGTTGTTCTCAATCGCCGGTTGACCTACCTCGCGAAGAGTGATTACTTCACCGGCCGGGGGGTCAAGGGCTTCTTCACCAAGCTCTTCTTCAACGGGGTAGGCCAAGTACCTGTTGACCGATCCGGGGGGCGCAGTGCCGAAGCCGTGATCCACACTGCGACCAGGCTCCTTGGCGAGCAGGCGTTGCTCGGTATCTACCCAGAAGGTACCCGGTCGCCAAATGGCACCTTGTATCGCGGTCGAACCGGTGCGGCTCGAATGGCGCTGGAAGCAAGAGTCCCGATTATCCCGGTCGCCATGATCAACACCTATGAGATCCAACCGCCCGGAGTTGTCAAGCCGAGGCTGCGCCGGGTAGGTATCCGCGTTGGTAAATCGCTGAGCTTCGAACGTTACGAGGGACTTGAGGATGACCGCTTCATCCTGCGCTCGGTAACCGATGAGGTCATGTACGAATTGATGGCGTTGTCCGGTCAGGAGTATGTCGATATGTACGCCACCCGGGCAAAGGAGCTAATTGCCAAGGGTGATCGAGCAGATGCGCAGTCCTTGGTTGATTCGGAAACCTAGTCGCTGGCCCAGGCGGTACTGCGCCTAACGGCAGCGCGCCAACGCGCATGGCCTGTTGGGTCTGCTGCACCCGGGCTAAAAATCCCAGAGCTTCGTCGGGTCACTATTAATTCCTCGGTAGCCGCCCACACGCCGGTGCCGAGGCCGGCCAGGAACGCAGCACCGAGGCCGGTGGTTTGTAATTCGGCGGATCGGTCGACGGGGATGCCGAGGGTGTCGGCCTGTATTTGGCAAAGCAAATCATTGGCGGCAGCCCCACCGTCGACCGCCAACACGCTTAGATCCACCCCACCTTCGGTTCGCATGAGCTCGACTAGGTCAACAACTTCGTAGGCGATCGCATCCAAGGTGGCCCTGGCAATATGGGCTTTTGTGGTAGCGCGGGTGATGCCAATGATCAGCCCGCGCGCATAGGGATCCCAGTCTGGTGCGCCCAGGCCGGTCAGTGCTGGCACAAAGACAACGCCACCAGCATCGGGCACACTTCGTGCGAGGGCTTCAACCTCGGCTGCGCTGGCGATGATCCCTAGTCCGTCGCGAAGCCACTGGACGGCCGCCCCGGTGACGAATACCGAGCCTTCGAGTGCGAAGTCGCGTCGACCATCTAAATGTTGCAAGGCAACTGTCGTAAGTAGGCCCCGCGTTGACGCAGCAGGCTTGGCGCCGGTGTTAACGAGTAAGAACGAGCCGGTTCCATAGGTACATTTGGCCGCTCCTGGGGTGAAACCGGCTTGTCCGACAAGGGCGGCCTGTTGGTCACCGGCAATCCCAGCGATCGGAGCGTTTATGCCGAGAAAGCTTGCAGCGTCGCTATTGCCGATCACCCCATATGAGGACACGATCTCGGGGAGGGCGTCCATTGGCACCCCGAAGAGATCACAGAGCCACCGGTCCCAAGTTCCGGTTTTGAGGTCATACAACATGGTGCGCGAAGCGTTGGTCGCATCGGTCACGTGGTGAAGTCCGCGAGTCATTCGGGCAATTAGATAGGAATCAATAGTTCCGATCGCCACCCGACCACTTAGGACCTGGCTCCAAGTTTGCTCGTCAGTTTCGCGCACCCAGGCGATTTTGGTGGCCGAGAAATACGGGTCAAGGCGCAGCCCGGACAAAGCGGTGACTTTGGTCTCGTGTCCGGCCGCGCGGAGCTGCCCGCACATATCAGCGGTGCGACGGTCCTGCCAAACAATGGCCCGGCGCGCCGCACCTAAGGTCTCGCGGTCCCAAAAGCAGATGGTCTCGCGCTGATTGGTAACACCAATCGCTCCGACGGTCAGGTCGGTTTTCGCTAGGGCCTCTCGGCTTGCGGTCAAGGTGGCCGACCAGATTTCACCAAGGTCGTGTTCTACCTGGTCATCGGCCGGAAAGTACTGCGGGAATTCCGAATACCCCTGGGCCACAATTTGGCCGGCGGTTGACACCACGAGCGCGGTAACACCGGTGGTGCCGGCATCAATGGCCAAAATCGCCGAAGTGGCGCGTGAGTCCGGTGGCTCCATGGGTCGAACTTTAGGCCGCCGGCTGCTGCAACGGCTGCCCGACCTTGATAGCGTTTACATTTCGAGCAAGCCGGCAAGGGGAGGGGCGGGTCTCATGCGTGTTGGAGTATTGACCGGCGGGGGTGATTGCCCGGGCTTAAATGCGGTCATTCGTGGCATCGTGCGGCGCGGGGTAACCGAATACGGCTTTTCCTTTGTCGGTTTTCGCGATGGCTGGAAAGGCCCCCTCGACGGTGTCACGATGCAGCTTGATATACCTGCGGTCCGCGGCACCTGCCCCGTGGCGGCACCATTCTTGGGTCATCGCGCACCAACCCAGTAAAAGTCGATGGCGGTATCGAGGCGATTGAGAAAAACCTTAGTGACCTCGGGGTGGATGCGTTGATCGCCATCGGCGGCGAAGACACCCTCGGCGTGGCAACCGTCCTGCATGAGCATGGTATTTCGGTGATCGGCGTGCCAAAGACAATTGACAATGACCTAAGCGGGACCGATTACACCTTCGGCTTCGATACCGCGGTCACGATCGCGACCGAAGCGATTGACCGGTTGCACACGACCGCCGAGTCACACCATCGGGTACTTATCTGCGAGGTAATGGGCCGACACGCGGGCTGGATCGCTTTGCACTCGGGGATGGCCGGCGGGGCGAACGCCATCTTGATCCCGGAGGTACCATTTGACCTCAATGAAGTGGTGGATTGGGTGCAATCTAGGTTCCGCTCGCACTATTCACCGATTCTGGTGGTGTCCGAAGGCGCCCTGCCGAAAGACGGTGGCCTCATCACAAAGGACGCCACCCTTGATGCCTTCGGCCACGTGAAACTGTCGGGAATCGGCGAGTGGCTGGGCGGCCAGATCGAAAGCCGCACCGGCAAGGAAGCACGAACCACGGTGCTCGGCCATGTGCAGCGCGGCGGCACCCCGACCGCATTTGATCGGGTGTTAGCAACCCGTTTCGGGCTCAATGCGATCGCGGCCGTCAAGGACATGGACTGGGGCAAGATGGTGGCCCTGCGGGGCACCGACGTAGTTCGGGTGCCATTGAAGGTGGCGACCGGGGTATTGAAAACAGTGCCGGTGGCCCGATATGAAGAGGCAGCCACCTTCTTCGGCTGAACCTGCTCTACCCTTGACCCATGTCCGCAGCAGCCGACCCTGGTCAAGTACGCCCGGGGCCGTTGGCTAACTGGCCGGATCTACCGGCCCACCAGCAGCCGCCGTGGCCAGATGCCGGGGAACTAGCCCGGGCGTTGGCTGAGTTACGCGCACTGCCCCCGCTGGTGTTCGCCGGTGAATGCGATGTCTTGCTGGAGCGGCTGGCGGCTGCGTGCCATGGCGAAGCATTCGTCCTGATGGGTGGCGACTGCGCCGAAACCTTCGAGGCCAATACCGCGGACTCAATTCGTTCGCGCCTGCAAACGGTGCTCCAGATGTCAGTGGTCTTGACTTATGCGGCCTCGCTACCCGTTGTCAAAGTTGGTCGGTTGGCGGGGCAGTACTTCAAGCCGCGCACCAAGTTGACCGAGGTGCGCGATGGCATTGAGTTGACCTCGTACTTCGGCGATGCGGTGAACTCGATGGAGTTCACCGAGCAAGCCCGTCGCCCAGATGCGCGGCGATTGGTCCGCGCCTACAACGCATCTAGTGCGGCACTGAATCTGGTGCGTGCATTCACTCAGGGTGGGTATGCGGATCTGCGTCAGGTACACGCCTGGAATCAGGATTTCGTGCGTGACTCAACCGCCGGCCAGCGCTACGACTCACTTGCGGCTGAAATTGATCGGGCACTGTCCTTCATGCACGCCTGCGGCGCAAATCCTGACGAGTTCAAACGGGTTGAGTTTTTCGCAGCACATGAGGCACTTTCCATTGACTATGAGCGTGCGATGACTCGCATTGATTCGCGCACTGGGTTGCCCTACGACGTCTCCGGGCATTTTTTGTGGATCGGGGAGCGCACCCGGCAACTTGATGCCGCCCACGTGCAGTTTGCCTCGGTAATCCACAACCCGGTCGGCGTCAAGGTTGGCCCGACGGCCGCCGCCGATGACATCGTGGAAATAGCCGAACGGCTAAACCCTGAGCGCATCCCCGGCCGACTGACCTTAATCACGCGAATGGGGGCCGGTCAGGTGCGCGAGGTGCTGCCCGGTATCGTCCAGAAAGTCGACGCCAGCGGGGTGCCGGTGGTGTGGGTCTGCGATCCAATGCACGGCAATACCCGAGAAGCCACGACCGGGCACAAGACCAGGGTTTTCGACGATGTCATTGGCGAGGTCAAGGGCTTTTTCGAAGTCCACCGTGATCTGGGCACCTTCCCCGGCGGGATCCACATCGAACTAACCGGCGATGATGTCACCGAATGTGTCGGCGGCACCGGCGGTGTGCTGGAGGACAATCTTGGCGACCGCTACGAGACCGCCTGCGATCCGAGATTGAATCGGGTGCAAAGCCTGGAGCTGGCGTTTCTAGTTGCCGACATGTTGATCACTCGATAACGCGCTCAGGAAGCTATTTGAATGCCGCCATTACCTTTTGCCAGCGTGAAAATACCCGGCGGCACTATCACTGTGGTGGCTGACAATGGGGTGGTGGTGGCTTCGTCATTTCGTGGCATCGCGGACATCAAGTCCAGACTGTCGCCGGTATCAACCTTCAAGAAGGCCGAACTCGCAGACGTCGAAGACGTACTGAAACGTTATTGCGCCGGTGAGCTCTCAGCCCTTGGCGAAGTTGAGGTTGCCCAAGATGGCGGGCCATTCCAGCAGGTGGTGTGGGCGGCCATGCGCACCATCGCGCCTGGCACAGTTGCTAGTTACGGTGGTTTAGCAGCGCGGGCGGGTAGGCCAAGTGCCTACCGGGCCGTGGGTACTGCCTGCTCGGCAAATCTGGTGGCACCATTTGTGCCATGCCATCGAGTTGTCGCCGCGAATGGCATAGGCGGCTATGGCTACGGCCTGGCGATTAAGCGGGCATTACTCGAACACGAGGGCGCTAGCCTCGGCTGAGAAGCTGGGCAAGGCGGGCAACGGTGCCGGCGATGTCATCGGTGGTGGTGCTCGGATTGATGGTGCAAAGCCGTAGGACGGTTCGACCCTTCAGTACCGTGCTCGAGACCGCGGCGTAACCATCCTCGGTGAGGTCAGCTGCTGCTCGCACATGGTTCGCGGCATCGGCATTCATTCCAGCGAAGGTCACGATTCCAAGGGCTGCCGGAGTGATGATCTCGAGTCGCTCGTCCTGCTCCACGAGAAATTGGGCGTATTCCGCCAAGCCAATGCCACGGTGTATCGCAGCTGCCAGGGTCGCCAGCCCATAGGACCGGAAGGTGAGCCAGAGTTTTACGGCGCGACTGCGGCGGGTCAGCTCCAGACTCCGGTTTTGCAGTTCGACGGCGCCACCAGCGACGTCCTTCAGGTACTCGGGGTTCATCGCGAAGGTCTGTTCAAGGGCGCCGGGAGTCTTGACGAACAGGCAGGCGATGTCATAGGGCTGAAATAGCCACTTATGTGGATCGGTAACGAACGAGTCGGCTCGGTCTAGGCCAGGTAGCGCTAATCGGCCGCGTTCACAGAGCGCGGCTGGGCCGCCGTATGCGCCATCGACATGTAGCCACATCTTGTACGACTCGCAGATGGCGCCAATTGCTGGCAGGTCGTCGACGGCGCCGGTATTGGTTGTCCCCGCGGTCGCAACTACCAGCATCGGGGGTAAGCCATTTTCGATATCGATCTCGATGGCGGCACGCAGATCGATTGGGTTGAGTTTAAAGCTGCTGTCGGTCGCGAGAATGCGAATATGCTCAGGAGGCTGCCCGATCGCAAGCAGGCCGCGCGTGATCGAGGAATGGGTTTGATCTGAAAGATAGATGATGCCCGGGCCCTTGAGATTGCGTGCCGTGATCACCGCGGTGATATTTGCCATTGAGCCGCCAGAAAGCAGCACCCCTTCACATGCTGGGGCCAAGCCCAGCCCATCGCGCAGCCAGGAGCAGACGATGGTTTCCAGGGTGCTTGGGCCAGAGCCCCCACCCCATGAGGAAGCCACCGACTGCATGCCGGTGGCGAGCCATTCGCCGAGAATGGCTGGGTAGGAGGAGGGGCCGGGTACGCGGGCGAAATAACGCGGATGCTCACCATGTTGCTGATTGGCCAAAGCGATGTCTGCGAGGTTGGTGAGGTTTTCCGAGATCGAGGAGCCATGGCGGGGGATTGGACCACCTAATTGGGTGGTCAAGGCGATGAGGTCACCGGTGGTCAGTGCCCGTTGTTCACCCAGGGTGGTCAGGTGCTCAATTACTCGATCAACAACCCCGTAGCCAAGGCGGCGCATCTGGTCCGGATCCAACGCCAAGATATCTGCTGGAATATCAAGTGCTCGCCGGGTCTCATCTGGAAGTTCGCGCATGGAGTTCCATTCATCAAAATCGTTAACCTGGTGGGTCTAGATAATACGAATAATGACCTGGCTGCCCTTGGGGATCATGGTGCCGGCCGGCGGGTCCTGCGAATAGACCCGATCAAGTGGGGTCGCTGCCGCCTCGAGGACTTTCGGTTTTAGGCCAAGGCCCTTAAGGGTGCTAATTGCTTTGTTCTTTGGCATGTCAACGAGGCTTGGCACTTCAACCGGCGGCGGTCCTTTGGAGGTGACCAGGTCAACCTCGGTACCGGAGTAGACCACCGTGCCTTCGCCTGGCCGTATCGCGATGACCAACCCGTCGGCCACCTGCTCCGAGAATTTCTCCTTCGTTATCACGATGAGGCCAAGATCGGCCAGTGCGCTGGCCGCTACCGGGGCTTTCTTGCCCACCACAGCAGGAATAGGCACCGGCTTTGGTCCCTTGGAGACCGAAATATCCACGCTGGTGCCCGGTTTGACCTCGGTCCCGATCTCTGGACTTGTCCCAAAGACCGCATTGGCGGGTACCCGGTCGTCAAATACCGTGGTGGTGGAGCCAATCACCAAATTCGCCCCAGTGAGCGCTGCGGTTGCCTCGGCGGCCGTGAGCCCTTGCACATTTGGTATGACATAACGCTCCGGGCCCTTGGAGACGACGGCGCCGACGGCGCCCCCCTCGCGAACCCCAGCACCAGGTGCCGGATCGCTACTGATGACTTGATCGGCCGGTGTCTCTTCACTGAATTGCTCTTCGGCAACAACTAGCGAGAGCCCGGCCGCACGAAGAATCTCGGTGGCAGCCGTGGTGGATTGACCAACGATGTCGGGAGTCGGCACCGATTTGCCGGTGGCTAGTAGCCAACCGCCGATGCCGGCCCCCAGCACGACGAGCACGATCACTAAGGCGACCCAAGGTCCCTTGCGCCGGTGTCTGGTCTCAGCGATTGCTGGTGAGACTGCCGGCGAGGGTGCCACCGGTTTACCGGCGGCGAGACGCGCTGCGACCGAAGCGTCAACCACCAAGGTGTCATGTGCCTCTACGAACGGCCTAGGTGGTGGCAGATTAACGCGGATCCTTCTTACATCGGCCAGGAACTCGGCGGCTCGCTGGTAACGCAAGTTCGCCTCGCGACGCGTTGCGCGAACGACTAGGGCGTCGATCTCAGGTGGCACCGTCGGCCGAATCTTGGACGGCGCCGGAACGTCGTTGTTGACATGGGCATAGGCGACGGAAAGCGGACTGTCGCCCGCATGCGGGACCTGCCCGGTCACCATTTCGAAAAGCAGGATCCCTGCTGCATAAAGATCTGAGCGTTCGTCGGCGTCACCGCGTTCGACTTGTTCGGGTGACAGGTATGCGACCGTGCCCATGATCAGTCCTTGGGTGGCGCTGGTATTTGAGGTTGAAACCGCCCGCGCCAACCCGAAGTCGGCAACTTTCACCCGACCATCGTCGGCTAGCAGCACATTCTCCGGCTTAATATCGCGATGCACGAAGCCGGCGGCGTGTGCGGCAGCCAGGCCCTCGAGGACCGGGTCAAGGATTACCAGGGCCTGCTCGGGGGTTAGTGGCCCGAAGTCGCGCATCACATCGCGCAAAGTGCGCCCGGGCACCATCTCCATGGCCAGGTAGATCAGGTTGTCACTGTGCCCTTGGTCGTAGACGGCGACAACATGTGGGTGCGAAAGGCGCGCTGCCGATTTCGCCTCACGCTCAAACCGGGCCACGAAATCCGGGTCTTCGGCAAGGTGGCGGTGCATGACCTTGAGTGCGACCACGCGGTCCAAACGCAAATCAACGGCCTCGTAAACGGTGGCCATCCCGCCCCGGGCGAGGCGCGCGCGGACCAAATAGCGTCCATCAATCGTCTGCCCGACTAACGGGTCCGGTACAGACTGCTCCACCCTTGTGATTCTAGGTACGTCCCACGTGCCGGTGCTGTTGCCACGCTTGCTTTCCCTGTTCGAGGGCGCCCTATTGCTCCAGCAACTCCACGACTGCCCGCAGTCGATCGTCAACTGTGCCGTCAATTCGATGTACTTTGATACCGGCAGGCACGAGATCACTGCCAACCACCTCGGCGATCAGGCCATCGACCCGGTCTCGGTATTCCGGTCCGTCCCGCTGGTTGCCATCAGGCTCCCAGGGGATGTCGGTGCCACACCAAATGAGAGTTCGGTATGTCGCGGCGTGCAAGGTGGCGGAATCAAGTAACGAGCGATCGCCGAAGTAGGCGAGGCTGTAGATGGCGGTCATTAGGGCAGCGGGGTCGCAAAGGAGCAGCGCATGTGGGCTAGCGGCTAGGGCTGAATTCTCGGCGGCAATTTGCGTGGTCATGATGTCGGATTGCTCCAAGGCAATTGGCACCCGCCCAGTGATGCTGACGAAGTCGCGTAGATACTCGGGTACGACGACCGCATCAAGGTGGTCGCATAAGGCTTTGGCGAGAGTGGTTTTGCCGGTGCATTCCCCGCCCAATAGCCCAATTTTCCGTGATGTTCCAGTTGCCTCGCTCATAGGTGAGTCGAACCCGGGAGCGGTGCCCGCTTGGCGAGCCAACTGCGCAGGCCAATGACCGCCAGCACAAGTAGCGCCCCGTAGAACAACGAGGTGAACCAGAGGTTTTGTGTCGCGTAAAGAGCGGCTCCCACAACATTTACGACAATCCAAAGTACCCACGACTCCGCGTACTCACGGACCATCAATACCTGGGCGACGACACCACCGACAAAGACGAAAGTGTCGGGCCAAGGCGCCGGATCCCCGAGTGCTGCGAGGACGGGCACCAAGGCGAGCCAGGCCACGAGACTGCCAGCCACAAGGATCAGGCGGGTGCGATTACTGACGGTGGTGGGGGTGATGGATTTTGCCCCCCACCCGAACCAACCCCAGATTGCAGCGGCAATAAAAACCAATTGCAGGGCCGCGGTGCCGTAGAGGGCGTACTCCCAGAGCAGCCAGCCATAAAGGGCACTGGAGAGGAAATAGAATGGCCACGCCCACCGCGTCCCGCGGATGGCCAGACCGATTCCGATAAATGCGGTAATCACGGCCAGCAACTCAAGCACCGTTACCTCATTATTCCACGCACTGAAGGCCACGTTCATGAACATTGACATTGGGATCCTCCCTACGCCGGCATTACCCGGACAGGTTCGAACGGTCGGCGACGCCGTGCTGTCGCCCTCTCAGCTCCACTAGGCAGGAGCTCCCGTGCATGTTTAGTTGTGTTAGGAGAGTATATGACCGTGCCGGCGAATTTGTCATATGTGGCGATCTTGATTTTCGTCTTGGCGGGCAGTGCCTGGCTTGAGGTAACTTGCCGCACCCGGGTATTTCGCCGGGCTAAACGATTGGCCTTGAGCATCGTCCCGGCGGTCATCATGTTCTTTTGCTGGGATGCTTACGCAATCGCAAATGGCCACTGGTGGTTTGATGAAGATCGCATATCAGGATGGTACTTGCCAGGCGCGGTCCCCGTCGATGAGGTGCTGTTCTTCATCGTCATTCCGATCGCTTCGATTTTGACCTTGGAGGCCGTGCGATCGGTCAAAGGGTGGGCGGTCGGCGATGCGGACGGCGCGTCATGACTTACACGCAACTTGGGTGCCTAGCCGTGATCCTCGCAGTCTTAATCGATATGTGCCTTCTGCGCACCAAATTAGTGACCCGCAAGGTGTTCTGGGTCTCGTACGCGATCATCGTTTTCTTTCAACTGATAACCAACGGCATGTTCACGGGGTTCGCGATCGTGCGCTATGACGGCTCGGCTATTATCGGTGGTTCTTCACCAGAAGTTGGTGCACCTCCATTCATCGGTGATGGCCGACTCGCCTTCGCGCCGGTCGAGGATCTGCTTTTCGGATTCTCACTCGTGTTGCTGTCGTTGGGCTGCTGGGTTTGGCTAGGGCGCCATGGTGTGCAGCGCACACCGAAAGCCGGACCACCTATCTGGCGCCGCTAACTTGCATTTTGATGTAGGCCGCGCACGTGCCCGGATCCAAATCGTCGACGTGCGCGTCGCGCGCGCAGCCAAGCTGGCCCCGCGACGCTGAGCCGGCGCGTCATCGGGACGGATGCACGCTTGGTGAACACCTCGTAGTCGATTTTTTCGACCTCATCGACAATCCCACAATAAAGGACCCGGGCGGCTTCAATGCAGTCCTGGGATGATGGATGGAGCATCGAGATCCCGGGCCTTGACCGCTCTTCTAGTTCCTTAACCCGGGCAATTTGATAACGCAGGGCACTCTTGATCTCGGGGGTGGCGACCCGTGCCTGCAAATCGGCAGGATAAACCCCAAACTTCTCAAGTTCGTCAAGTGGCAAATACACCCGACCCCGGTCAAGATCTTCGCCGACATCGCGAACAAAGTTAGCGAGCTGAAAGGCGACCCCCAGGTCTTTGGCTTTTTCGGCCGCTTCGAGTGAAGTGGGTTCGAGGATCGGCACCATCTGCAGTCCAATCACGGCTGCCGACCCGTACACGTATTCATAGAGATCGGCAAATGTTTGATAGTGCGTAACTGTCAAGTCCATCTGCATCGAGTGCAGGAAGGCCGCAAAGTGACTTTTCGGGATGTCCCAGCGCTGGACGGTGTCGATGACGGCTCGGCACACTGCATCAGTTGAGTAGCCCTTGTCTAGGTCATCGAGAAATGTTTGACCCCAGGTCAGCAGCCAGTCTGCCTTTTGCTGTTCGGTCAGGGCGGAAGCGAGGTCATCAACTATCTCATCGGCATATCTTGCGAACCCGTACAGCGCGTGCACATATGGGCGTTTGCCGGGCGGCAGTAATAAAGTCGCCAAATAGTAAGTCTTGCCGTGCGCGGCGTTTAATTGCCGGCAAAGTTCATACGAGGCTCTTAAGTCCGGGTCGATGATGCCTGCAGCATCAAGATCCCTTGAACTCAATTTCCACTCCTGCGGGCACGCGAGTGATAGTTCGGGTCCTTGCCGACAATACGCTCAGCAGCAAGCCGGCCGGAGACCAGGACCATAGGTACACCTACGCCCGGCTGGGTGCCCGAACCGGTGAAGACCACATTTTCACCCCAGAGGTTACCTGGCCTAAATGGTCCGGTTTGCAGGAATGAGTGGGCGGCCGCAAATGGTGCGCCGCGCTCCATGCCGCGATCTTGCCAATCCAGTGGGGTGGTGATGTTCTCAACTTTAATTGCATCGCCAAAGCCGATATATCCTCGTTCTTCAAGTACCCGCACCACCTCATCGCGATACCTTGGGCTGGTGTTTCGCCAATCAATATCTGCATCGAGATTCGGGGTGGGAAAGAGAACGTAGTAAATCTGTTTTCCAGCAGGTGCCAAAGTTGGGTCCGAGCGAGAGGGGTTGGTGACAAGGACACTCGGGTCACTCATGAGCTGCTTTTTGTCGATCAGCTCATCGAATACGCCGCGCCAGCTTCGCCCAAAGTGAATATTGTGGTGAGCGATCTTGGTGTAGTTAGCGGTAGATCCGGCAAGCATCAGGAAGCAGGATGGGGAGTAGTCCAGCCGACCGACCGACCAGGGGGTTTTGCCGAGAAGATCTCGGTAGGCCACCGGAAGGTCAGGGTTTAGCACGACTACATCGGCTTCGATCCGGTCACCGGAGGAGGTGATCACCGCGGTAGCGCGGTCACCATTAGTTTCGACCGAAGTGACAGTGGTCGCGTACTTGATACTGACACCATGTTTTTCAGCGGCCGCTGCCATCGCGACGGGGAGTGCGTGCATGCCACCTGTCGGGAAGTACACCCCCGCGATTGAATCCATGTAGGCGATTACGGCATAGATCGCAAGTGCGTCGTACGGGGACAGCCCTGCATACATCGCCTGGAAGGAGTAGATGCGCTCGGTGCGGGGATCTTTTAGATATTCACGCACCTTTGGAGCCAGTTTGCGAAACCCGCCGATGGCCACCAGCTTTGCGAGATCGGGGGTGACTAAATCGAATGGGTTGTCGATATTGCGGTCGATAAAATCCTTCATCTCGTACTTGTAGAGCTTCGAGACAAAATCAACATACCTCAAATATCCCGCAGCCTCATCTGCGCCAATTACTTCGGTAATCTCTTGGGCCATCTGCGCAACATCGGCGTGCACATTAAGAATCGAGCCATCGGGGTAGAAGGCGCGGTAGAGCGGGGCCACCGGCTTAAGCTCAAGCCAATCTTGCATGTCCTCACCTAATGCATCGAAGCAGTCGGCGATCAGGTCGGGCATCGTCAAGACGGTTGGACCGGTGTCGAACTTGTAAGTGCCGTCCACTGTCTCAATGTCTATGCGCCCAGCGCGACCACCCGGCACTAGCTCGCGTTCTAGAACCGTGACCTGGCGCCCGGCTCCGGCTAGACGCATCGCCGCGGAGAGGCCGGCGAGCCCCGCGCCAACAATGACAACGTGATCGGTGGGCCCGCTGACGATTCGCGGGGTCGTGCGCGGCAACCAGCGGGTAAGTGATCGGCCCTTTGACAGGTTCATCCAACTTGCCTTGACATGCGAATTGATCAGCCCGATCTCTTAGTTGCGGCGTGGGCAAGTTCAGTGAAGATTGAACGCGCCTCGGGGTTGATGATGTCAGTCTCAATGGCAATGAGAGAGGTCTCAAGCAGACTGGCGATGAGGTGTTCTGCATGCTCGCGGGCACCGGTGGCCGCAATAATCTCGCGGAGCTCCTCAACCCCGGCTAGATCAAGTGCCGGATCACCAAGGTGGGTGCGGATCGCTGACATCTGAGCACTCGTGGCCCGCTCCGATGCAATCGCGATTAGCACCGTGCGCTTGCCCTCGCGAAGGTCGTCACCTGCTGGTTTGCCGGTTTCCTTCGGGTCGCCGAACACCCCGAGTACGTCATCGCGTAGTTGAAACGCCTCGCCAAGGGGCAGGCCGAATGCCGTGTAGGTTGCGAACACCTCGGGGGAGCCACCAGCAAGTGCGGCGCCCAGGTGCAGTGGCTTCTCGATCGTGTACTTTGCGGATTTGTAGCGCACCACACGCAGGGCTCGCTCAATGGAGCCACCACCGCGGGCTTGTTCGAGGAGATCGAGGTACTGACCAGCCATCAGCTCGGTGCGCATCTCGTCGTAGATGGGCTTGACCCGGTGGAGCGCAGTATCGGGCATGCCGCTGGTTAGCAGCATTTGATCTGACCACGACAGGCACATATCACCCAGCAAGATTGCCGTGCCGATGCCAAAATGCTCGGGGGAGCCAAGCCAAGAATGATTGCGGTGCAGGTTCGCGAAGCGCCGGTGGGCGGCCGGTTGCCCGCGTCGGGTGTCGGACCCATCCATGACGTCATCGTGAACCAGGGCACACCCCTGTAAGAATTCCAGGGCGGAGGCCGCCCGCATCGCAGGTTCGTCAAGTTCGGCCGGTGGCCGACCGCTGGCTAGCGCACCGCGCCAGCCCCAGTAGCAAAAGGCCGGTCGCAGTCGCTTGCCGCCGCCAAGTAAGACCGTCAATGCTTCAATAAGTGGGAGTAGATCGGGATCAATCTTCGTCAGCCGCTCAGATTCCTGCGCTAGGACCGTGTCTATCGCACACTGCACGCGCTTCCTTAGTTCCGCCGCATCAAATGGCGATAACTTCATGGGTGCTGCAGACGGCGCTGGCATCGTCTGAGTCTAGAGGCTAGTGACCAGATCGGCTGACCGGTTGGTTGCTGGGCCGCTCTGCAGGGCTGCTGGGCTAGGGTTTGGGTGTGCCTATCCGCGAAGTCGCACCGAGCCTGGGTGCGGTACTGGCGGGCGGCCGAAGCAGTTTCTCCTTCGAGTTGTTCCCGCCCAAGACCGATGCGGGGGAGCAGGCCCTTTGGCAGACGGTCCGTGAACTCGAGGCCCTAAAGCCCACTTTTGTTTCGGTGACGTACGGCGCAGGCGGATCCACGCAAGATCGCACGGTGCGAATCACCAAGCAGATTGCGGAGGAAACCACCTTGCTTCCCGTTGCGCATCTGACCTGCGTCGATGCGAGCGTTTCGGACCTCCGGCGAGTAATCGCTCAATACTTCGATGCCGGAGTCAATACCATCATGGCGCTGCGGGGTGATCCGAGCTTTGGGCCCGGCGCCAAGTGGGAGCAGTACCCCGGTGGCCTGCAACATGCCGATGAACTTGTTTCACTCGTGCGATCCCTCGGTGCATTTAGTGTCGGGGTCGCCGCATTCCCCGAAGGCCATCCCGAATCCCTTGACTTCGAGGATGATGCGCGCGTCCTGGCGGCCAAGCAGGATGTGGGGGCCGAGTTTGCCATCACGCAGTTCTTCTTCCGGGCGTCCGATTACGAACGGCTAGTTAGTCGTGCTGCCGTTCACGGGTGCACCATGCCCATTGTGCCCGGGTTGATGCCCGTCACTAATGTCGCGCAGATCGAGCGGTTCGCAGCACTTTCCGGTGCCGTATTCCCGGCCGAGCTCGCCCAGCGGTTTGCAGGGATCGAAGATGACCAAAAAGCCGTCCACGAGTTAGGTGTCGAAGTCGCAACCACCTTGGGTGAGCAACTCTTGGCGCTGGGGGCGCCGGGCCTTCATTTCTACACCCTTAATCGCTCAACCTCGACCCGAGAGGTTTATCAAGCCCTAGGACTTAATAACTCCCACTTGCGCTAATGAGTTTTGCAACGATCTCCGCACTCATGCCGACAAGTGGTAAGCCGCCGCCCGGGTGCGATGACCCGCCGACTAGATAGAGCCCACCGACCGGCGACTCATTTGCTGGCCGAGCGAAGGCCGCGCGTGCGCCATTGCTGGAAGTGCCGTAAATCGCGCCCCCGGGTGCCCGGACATCGCGCTCCAGATCCGCGGGGGTTCGAATCTCGCGCCAGCAAATGTTGGGCCTGATATCCATCCCGCGTCTGGCGAGTACGCCCAAGACGTGACCTGCGTACTGCTCGGCTAGGCCGGGCTCATCCCAATTCATCGTGCCATTCGTGCCATCACCATGACGCGGTGCGTTGACAAGAACAAACCATGACTCGTGGTCTGCATCGGGGCGCATGAGTGGATCACTTGGCGAGCAGACATAGATTGTCGGATCGCTGACCGGGGCGGTCTTGCGACCAAATATTGCGTCGAATTCCGCATCGTAATTCTCGGTAAACCAGACATTGTGATGTTGCAGGCCTTTGGTTCGGCCTTTTACCGCAAGAAGTAGGACGAAGCCGGCCAGTGATGGAGTTGACTTCCGGATGTTCTTGAGGGCCTCTTGAACGCTATTGGAGTTAATCAGGCTGCCGTATACCTGTCCGGCGTCAGCATTCGCAACCACGATATCTGCCTTGAAAGTTTCGCCGCCGCGGGTTTGAACACCGGTCACCTGATTTCCGGCGGTATTTATAGACGTTACGTCCGTGCTGGTAAGAAGCTCCACTCCGAGGTCTCGGCAGCGCTGCACCAGCGCATCGGCCAAGGAACTGATTCCGCCGCCGATATGCCAGGCGCCGAAAGTCTGTTCGATATATGGCACGGTGGCCAAGACGGCCGGTGCCTTGCGCGGATCAGACCCGGTATAAGTCGCGTACCTGTCGAGCAAAGTCACCAGGCGCTTGTCGCTGAAGGTTTTCTCACCTAGGGCGCGCAAAGTCGTAAAAGGTGCGACGGTGTGCACATCACCGGGATTTCGCGCAAGTGCCATGATGTTGCGCCACCCGGCCAACGGGGATTGCAAGAATGGCTCCCGGGTGACCTGCCACATTGCGCCGCCGCGCTTGATCAGGTTGCGCCACTCCTGCGCGGCCTTGCCCCCGAGTCCGTCGGCGAGGGCGTCAGCGCACTGGCCAGCTCCGACCCCGGGCAGCACGACGGTGGCACCGTCACCGAATTGGTAGCGAAAAGCCGGGTCGAGGGGTTGGAGGTCAATGGCTTCCTCAAGTGGCCCGCCGGTTTTCAGGAAGAGGTCTCGGTAAACAGCCGGCAGGGTGAAAAGTGAGGGACCGGTATCGAAAACAAAGCCAGCCCTTCGGTAGGAGGCCAACTTGCCGCCGAAATGATCTGCCTGCTCAAGAACCGTCACCGACCTGCCTTTTGCGGCTAAGCGCGCCGCGGTAGCCAACCCGCCAACCCCGGCGCCAATCACAAGGACTTTTGATTTGCCAATTGCTTTTGACTTGGCAGTAACTGTTGACTTGTCGGTCACGGCCCCAGCCTAGGAGCCACGGCTATTTTAGGTAACCGCGGTTACAGGTCGACCTTTCCAGGAGTTAGCACCGCGGCGGTGGCGCGACCAGGAAAGTACATTGAGAGCGGTAAATGCGGTGATCGAGATGGGTTGGGCCAAGGCATCGGGCCAGCTGCGCTCACCGGTGCGCTTTGCGACCAGCACTCGGCTGGTGACACCGGCCGCATAGCCGATGGCACCGATGGCACGAGTCTGTCCGCGCCCGAAGAGCATTGCTGCTGCGGGTGCGACATATGCGGTGAGGAGCAGCCCGTTGACGGCAATGGATCCAGCCGGGCCGTTAAATGCCGACCAGAGTGACTTTGAATAGCCATTAACAACCTCCTCTGATGTCGCGTACATCCGGCAGTGGGCGACTTTTGAACCGTCCGCGGTAACCGCCTGCTGGCCCATGACTTTCACCGCGCGCATGAGTGCCACATCTTCAATTACCTCGTTAGCTACCGCCTCATGGCCGCCGACCGCCCGGTAGGCCTGCGCATCAATGACGATGAATTGACCATTCGCCGCAGCCAAAGATGGTCGACTCGACGCCTCAGCCCAGCGCAGCGGCACCGTCGCGCACCAAGACCAAACGATCAGTGGCTGCACGAGGCGTTCTAGCCAGGATTTGGCAACCTGCCTGGGATAAGGGGAAACGAGAGCGAATCCTTGGTCGCGCAAGAGTCCGACGGCGCCTCGAATGGCCTGTGGCTCGAAGTAAACGTCAGCGTCGACGAAAACTAGGACGGATCCGGTAGCGAGGTCTGCAAGTCGAGCACAGGCCCAGGGTTTGCCCAGCCACCTTGCTGGCGGCGGATCATCCGCGCCCACAACCAGCCTCAAGTGCGGGTCGGGTATTGCTCGAACTATCGCCGCGGTGCCGTCGGTCGAACCGTCATCGAGAACTATCAACTCAAAGTCGTCTAATCCCTCTTGCGCAAGAATACTTTGCACGGTAATGGAAATATGTTCGGCTTCATTTCGCGCCGGGAGCAGGATGCTGACGCGCTCGGATATGTTCGGGCCGGCTACTGCCGGTGCGCGCAGGTGCCGCAGGTTGATCGCCGTGTGCACCGCGATGGCAATCGCACCAAATGCGCCAATTGCCGCTGCGCGTCGAATTAGTGCTCCGCGTCTAATCACCACTGGGGTTGGCTCCAACTGCGCCACCACCAAGGAATCAGCACGATACCCATGCAGACCGCACCCCAGAGCGCGACCGTGGGACGGCCGAAGAAAACTGCGGCAGCGAGCACATTGGATAGGTAGACCCAGGTGAGCAGCAAGGTGGGGACACCGTCCTTGACGACCTTGCGCGGTAGCCGGTCAAGGAGCCACATCAAGACGAATGCCATAAGCAGCCAGCCGAGGAAATTCTGCAATGGGATGCCCGGGATACCAGGTAGTACCCAGCCCACCGAATTCCACTGCCAGGCCCCCGCGCTGACCATCTGTGGATCCAGGAACAGATCCCACGAGGCGAATAGCCAACCGCCCACCAATGCGGTGGCGAGCCCACTGCCTACCAGGCGCTGCGCCGCCAGTAAGCACGGATAAGCCATCATCGCCCAGGCCAGTGGGATGAGGATCGGAACGCCAAGGACAGCGGGGCCAAGAACACTGGTATAGGTGTAATCGCCGAATGGGAATCGGGTCGCGGTGCCGATGGCTTCGATCGCAAGACCGAAGCCAAGTGAGATCGCAAGGTAGCCCGCGGTCCAACTAAGTCCGCGCGATAGGTAGGCATGTGTTGCGCTCGCCAAGAAGAAGGTGACGACGGTGCCGATGGTGAGCGCGATTCGCGGTTGGTCACCTACCAGGACCCAGATGATCTGCCCGGTGATGGTCAGGCCGGCTAGGGCCCAAGGCACATAGGGCAGCCAGCCCGATCGGGAGCTGCCACGATCAGAGTGGCGTCCGGTGTACACCCGCACGCTCATGCCCAGAGTGTAGGCCGTTTATGGCCCGGGCAGATGTGACCACACCTGCAGGTCATGCACCCCAGCTGCGCGGCCCTGTGCCAGCCGCGCGATGCCTTCGAATTCGAAACCTGCGGCTGCTAGAGCACGCTGTTCGGGAAGGTTCGCAATATCGGTGGACGCTTCGACGCGCAGATACCCCTGCGAATGCAGGTGTTCGGCCAGCAGTTGATGGCTCAAGGATCCGATGCCTTGCCCGCGGTATTCGGCAACGATGCCGATGCCGATGTTCATGGCCCTGGACCCGAGAGTGGGGCCATACCAAACCACATGCGCCGATAGGTAGCCGACATCTGCCACGGGCGCACCTTGCGCGAGGAGTCTTATGCACCACCTCTCGATGATCATTTGATTGGCGGCTGCCGCCTTATCGCCCCAGTTCTCGTATGGGCTGTGGATCAACTGCTTTGGGTATGCCTCGTCAATTGGGCACAGGGTGATCTCACCACCACCGTTCAGATGACCTGTTAAAGACATCCACCAAAGTTACCTGCCGGCGAATGGCCAGCAATCCGCGGTGCTCTCGGCAATAGGCTGCCAGCGTGAAACAGCCATCGGCGCTGGGTGTGTGGGCACCGTTGGTCACGCTTTGGATTGTTTGGGGTTCCACCTACCTTGGCCTCTCCGAGGTGGTTAAGTCGATGCCGCCACTGATCGCAACCGGGTCGCGATATTTTGTTGCGTCGCTATGCCTTGGTATCGGGGTGCTGGTTTTTCGTGGTCTAGCACCGTTTCGGATCACCCGTCGGGAGCTTTATTCAACCGCCATCATGGGCCTTGGCATTATCAGCATCTGGGCTGCGGCTCTAGCCCTTGGCCAGCGATATGTCCCTGGCGGGATCGCCGCCCTCATCGGCGCCTCCATTCCGCTCTGGATTGTGTTGTTACGGCTACTTAATGGGGACCGTCCAAGCCGGCTCACCGGGGCCGGGGTAATTATTGGCATCGCCGGGATTGTGCTGATGTTGTTGCCCGGCGGTATCGTCTCGGTAAGTGGCGCTGCACCCGGTGCCGTTCTTTTCTGGTGTTTGGCAATACTCGTGGGCTGCATTTCGTGGGCCTTCTTCTCCTGCCGGGCGAAGTCATTCGCGGTACCAGCCAACTCTCTCGTGACCGCGACGTTGCAGATGCTGATGGCAGGCGTGGCGTTGGTGGCCGTCGGCATCTTGATTGGCGAACGGATCGAATTTGGCAGCTATTTAAGCGTGAGTGTCATTGGTTGGATCTGGTTGGTGATTGCCTCGATAATCGGTTATTCGGCCTTCACCTTTCTGATTGCTCGGGCGCCCATCTCTTTGGTCTCAACATTTCCCTATGTGAACCCGGTTGTTGCGGTGCTACTCGGTTGGCTGGTATTAGCGGAGCCATTTAGCAGATCAATTCTCATCGGGCTAACGGTGGTTTTGGGTGGTGTCGTACTAGTCGTCAAGGGCGAGCGGGCTTAGCGACCGGTTAGCCGCCCACTTCAGCAGCTGCACCAGCTGTGATCCGAAGTAGTTCGTCGTAGCTGGTCGGGAATACGTAATGGGGATGCCCGCCGGCAGCCCACACCTCGTCGAAGCGAGATAGTGCAATGTCGACGATGGTACGTAGCGGGTGCGGGTGCCCAACTGGCGCGACACCACCGATTGCAAAGCCCGTAGCTTTTCGAACCTCATCAGCATTGGCCTTTTTTATCTCACTGACTCCGAGGATGGTGGCAAGGGTCATGATGTCGACCCGGTGACCACCAGAGGCGATAACAAGAACCGGCTGGCCATCGGCCAGGAAAATCAGTGAACTGGCGATCTGCCCGATTTCGATTCCGAGCGCGTCGGCGGCCTCTTGGGCGGTGCGGGCACTGTCTGCCAGGGCTCGGACCTCGCCCCGGGCACCGAGAAGGGCGAGGGCTTCGCGCACTTTGATGACTGATTGCTGCTCGGTGGTTTCGCTCACGGGCATAGGTTAGTCGGGGTTTGCGGCTACCGGGTTTACCAGCGTCGTGAACTTAGCCGGGGCCGGGGTGGCCGACTTAGCAAGCATCGGTGTGACATTGGTCGCACCGTAGTCCGGTGCAGCCGCGAGAAACCTAGCCCACGGTGCCGTAATCGGCCGGCGCTGCTAAATTGAGGGTGGACAAGGGGATCGATTCGATAAAGGGGATGGCGTGAAAATCGCAGTTTGTGTGAAGCAGGTACCCGATACCTGGGCCGAGAAGAAACTCCGAGGTGATGACTCGACTTTAGATCGCGAAGCCGCCGATGGCGTCATGAACGAACTCGACGAGTATGCCGTAGAAGAGGCCCTAAAGCTGCAAGAAGCACATGGCGGTGAGATAACGATCGTCACGATGGGCCCGGAGCGGGCTGGCGAGACGGTGCGTAAAGCCTTAAGCATGGGTGCTGATGCCGCCGTCCACCTGGTTGACGACACCCTGCACGGATCTGATGCGCTAGCCACTTCGTACGCCTTGGCGACGGTACTTGACGGCCGGGATTTCGACCTGATTTTCTTTGGATCAGAATCAACCGATGCGCGCATGAGCGTCGTTCCGGCGATGGTTGCTGAGCGGCTGGGGGTTGCCCAATTGACTTTCGCACAAAAGGTTGACGTTGACGGCACCTCGGTCACGATTCAACGCGTCACCGACTACGGCTTCGAGACGGTGGTGGCAAGTCTGCCGGCGGTGGTAAGTGTGGTCGAGAAAATCAACGAGCCGCGTTACCCGTCATTTAAGGGCATTATGGCTGCGAAGAAAAAGCCCGTTGAAACTCTGTCTACCGCTGATGCAGGCCTGGATGGGTCACGACTCGGTTTGGCCGCAGCTTGGACGGTTGTCGAAGATTTTGCGGCTCGGCCGCCGAAGGCCACAGGCACAATTGTCACCGATGATGGTGATGGTGGCGTCAAGCTTGCCGAGTTCCTTGCTGTCCAAAAGTTTATCTAGAGTCGGCTTCCAGAGAGGATTCACATGTCTGAGGTTTTGGTTGTCGCAGAACATGCCGATGGCGTGGTGAAGAAAGTCACCAGCGAGTTGTTGACACTTGCGCGAACTTTGGGTGAGCCGTCGGCGGTCTGGATCGGCCCGGGTTATTGCGACGCAGCGGCTGCGACGCTCGGTGAATTCGGCGCTGGCAAGGTTTATGTGGCTGACGGTGCGCAGTACATCGATCACCCGGTTGCGCCACGCGCAGAGGTGTTGGCCAATTTGGTTTCGGAGCACTCACCCAGTGCAGTGCTGATCGCATCGAGTGCAGATGGCAAGGAAACGGCGGGTCGGCTGGCCATCAAGATCAACTCGGGGGTGATCACCGATGCAATAGGCATCTCAGCGGACCGCATAGCCACCCAAAGCGTGTTCGGTGGGAGCACCGTCGTGCACTCCAAGGTCATTAAGGGCACGCCGATCTTCACCGTGCGACCGAACTCCACCCCGCCGGTGCCGGCCTCGACGACCCTGACCCGTGTTGACGTCACAGTGCCGGTCAGCGAGTTGGCTATGAAGGCCAAGGTCACCGGCCGTACGGTTGCCCAAAAGGATGGGCGACCGGATCTCGCCGAGGCCGCGATCGTGGTTTCCGGTGGCCGCGGAGTTGGGGCAGCTGAAGGTTTCGCGGTGATCGAAGCCCTCGCCGACACCTTGGGCGCGGCCGTTGGTGCCTCGCGCGCTGCAACCGATGCCGGGTGGTACCCACATCAATACCAGGTGGGACAGACCGGCAAGACCGTATCGCCCCAGCTTTATCTGGCCAACGGTATTTCCGGTGCTATTCAGCACCGAGCCGGAATGCAGACTTCCAAGACAATTGTTGTTGTCAACAAGGATTCCGAAGCACCGCTTTTTGAACTCGCCGACTTCGGCGTAGTGGGTGATCTCTTTAAGGTGGTACCACAGCTGACCGAGGAGATCAAGAAGCGCGCCTGAGCCCCGTTGGCCTGCTGCTCTACGATGATGTGTTGTGAGTGACCGGTCCTATCTCGACCATGCTGCGACCACAGCCATGTTGCCGTCGGCTCGTGCCGCCTGGCTGGCCGCTTCTGAGCACCTAGGCAACCCATCCTCACTGCATGCATCTGGTCGCTCCGCCCGCAAAGTTGTCGAGGAATCCCGGGAGAGCATTGCGGCTGACCTGATGACACGTCCCAGTGCGGTCATCTTCACCGCGGGTGGCACCGAGGCGGACAACTTGGCGATCAAGGGCCTTTATTGGCAGCGCCAGCAGGTATTAGGCAATGGGGAGCCACTGCGGGTTCTGGCTTCGGCGATTGAGCACCATGCGGTGCTGGATCCGGTGACATGGCTGGGCGAGCATGAAGGAGCCATTATCGAATGGCTCGGGGTCGACCGCGATGCTCGGGTGAGCACGACTGCCATTGCGCAGTCCCTCGAGTCGGCTGCCAATGTCGCACTTTGTACGGTGATGTGGGCGAATAACGAGGTCGGAACCGTCGAACCGGTTGCGGCCATCGCCGAACTTTGTCGAGAGTTCGGGGTGCCATTTCATACTGACGCGGTGCAAACATTGGGTCAGGTGCCGATGAATCTGGGTGCACTTGGCGCTGACGCGGTGACGATAAGCAGCCACAAGATCGGCGGCCCGTTTGGGGTTGGTGCGCTGATCGTTAACCCGGCTACCAGCTTCACCCCGGTCCTGCACGGTGGCGGCCAGGAGCGCGATATTCGATCCGGAACTTTGGATGCCCCTGCCATCGCGGCCTTCGCGGTGGCCGTGCGAAATGCCGTTGACCAGCAGGTAATGCATGCGCAGCACCTACGGCAGCTGCGCAATGAACTGGTCAAGGGAGTATTGGCAACCGTTCCTGGTGCGGTACTAAATGGTGACCCGGATTTGGTAGGCGGTGGCCGGCTACCGGCTAATGCGCATTTCTCCTTTCCCGGATGCGAGGGCGACTCACTGCTGATGTTGCTGGACGCCGCTGGGGTGGACTGCTCAACCGGGTCGGCCTGCACCGCAGGGATTCCCGAAGCCAGCCACGTACTTCTGGCCATGGGCGTTGATGAGCGCACTTCGCGGGCCTCGCTGAGGTTTAGCTTCGGGTACCCGTCCACCTCGGCGGACGTTGATCGCGTTATCGCTGCGCTGCCGGGCGCCGTCGACAGAGCTGGTCGCTCGGTTTCGTCGAGATCAGCATGAGAAATCCGCTGATCGCATGAAGGTCTTAGTCGCGATGTCTGGTGGGGTCGACTCCTCGGTCGCGGCCGCCCGCATGGTCGATGCCGGTCATGATGTCGTCGGGGTGCACCTCGCGCTGTCGCGTAATAAGACATACGGTGATGGTCGGCAGCGGGGCTGCTGCACCCTGGACGATGCCCGTGATGCACGTCGTGTCGCTGACAAACTCGGTATCCCGTTTTATGTATGGGATATGGCTGAAGAGTTTGCGGAGGCGGTAATTGCCGATTTTGTCGAGGAGTACCGGGTCGGCCATACGCCCAATCCGTGCCTGCGCTGCAATGAGTCCATTAAGTTCACGGCGGTCCTCGATCGGGCCCTCGCAATGGACTTTGATGCAGTTGCTACCGGGCATTACGCGCGGATCGTGCTCGGACCGGCGGGTCCGGAGTTACATCGGGCGGTGGATCCGGAAAAGGATCAGTCCTATGTGCTGGGGGTTCTAAAACCGCTGCAACTAGCTCATTCGATGTTTCCCCTCGGCGCTGACACCAAAGATGTCATCCGGGCTGAGGCGCAGGCTCGGGGCTTGTTAGTCGCGCAAAAGCCGGACAGTCACGACATCTGCTTCATTCCCGATGGTGATACGGCTGGTTATTTACAAAGACAACTCGGGTCCTTACCCGGTGAAATCGTCGATGCCGAGTCGGGCGAGGTGCTGGCGCAGCACGATGGCACCTATGCGTTCACGATTGGGCAGCGTCGCGGGCTGGCTTTGTCTAGACCGGCGGCTGATGGGGCGCCGCGTTATGTTGTTGACGTTGAAATCGACACCCGGCGGGTAACTGTCGGACCCCCGGAGCTACTTGATGTCTATGCCCTCGAGGGCAGCAAACCCATCTGGACCACCGCGCCTCTTGGCGCATCCCCGATCGATCTGCTGGCCCAGGTGCGGGCGCACGGAGTACCGGTGCCGGCCCGCGCACATCAACTCGCTGATCGGGTGATGGTTGAGCTCCTGGTGCCGATTCGCGGTATCGCACTGGGCCAAGCCGTCGTGCTCTACGACGGTACCCGGGTTGTTGGCTCGGCAACTATTGCTGCCACAACCCGTGCTGCATGAGATCAGTTACATGAGTGGGCACGAATTTCCTTGGCCGCGCTTGGCAGCCACCGGGATTGGCTCCTTGCCCGGCACCGACGCCGCAGAGGCGGCCCGGGTCGTTGCCGGGGAGTTAAGTGATTTCATTCACGTCTTCGAGCTGCCCGCACGGGGTCCGGGCGCGGATCTGGTCGGGCGCACCGCGGCGCTACTTACCGAAGTTAGTCTGGATTTGGGCCTGGATACCACCCCCCAAGGCTGGCGGGTGGCACCCGGCCCCGGTCGGGCGATGCGGCGGGCTCGGTCCTGGTCAGGTGAGGACCTAGATGCCCTCGAAGGGCAGGCCCAAAGTTACGTCGGCCCCATTAAAACTGAAGTTTGCGGCCCTTGGACCCTTGCCGCAAGTATTGAAATGGCAACCGGTGAACGAATCCTTGCGGACTTCGGTGCCTGCCGGGATATTACTCAGGCACTGGCTGAGGCGGTGCGCTTGCATATCGGCGACCTGGTCAGGCGGTTTAGTGGTCCGGTGATGGTGCAGATTGACGAGCCGTCATTACCCGCCGTGCTTGCCGGTGCGATTGGCACGGCGAGTGGGCTGTCGTCCTACCACCCAATAGAGCGTGCTAGCGCCGGTGCCGGCCTTCGGATAGTTCTTGACGCCGCCAAAGACTCGGGCGCCACGGTCGGCGTCCATTGCTGTGCTCGCGAAGTGCCGGTCGACATGCTGGTCAAGGCTGGTGCTGAGTTCATCAGCCTTGACCTGCTGCGGGGTAATTGCCCCGATGAGCAATTGGGCCAATTACTGGAGTCTGGAATCGGCCTGTTTGCAGGCAGTGTGCGGGCGGTAGGTAATGGCGCGATTAGTAACGCGGAAGCCAGCCGGCCGGTGCGCGAGTTGATGCACCGACTGGGGATGAGTGATCCCGCATGGCTCGCGGGGGTTGTCATTACGCCGACCTGCGGGCTGGCTGGGGCAAACTGGGAGTGGGTTCGAGCCGCATATGGCGCCTGTCGAGCCGCTGGTCGGGTGCTGCGAGATGATCGGGTTGACGGTGCGGAAGAAGGCGGCGACCATGGCGGGTGATGCTAGTGAATCGGGTGTGCCGCGGGCCAAGAGTGCTCGATGGATTGAATTAGCGGCAGCCATCAACTCGGCCCGAACTGCCTATTACCAGCACGACAAGCCCACGCTGTCTGATGATGAGTACGATAGTCATTTTCATGAGTTGCTCGCATTGGAGCAGGACTGGCCGCAACTGCAGTCCGGGGATTCGCCGACTTTAAGTGTTGGTGGCCGTAGCTCGGAGATGTTCAATCCGGTTGAGCATCTTCAGCGGATGTACTCGCTCGACAATGCTTTCACCAGCGACGAACTAGCTGGATGGCTGAGTCGGGTTGAGCGTGGAATCAACCAGGTGCCGGAGTTCTTGTGTGAGTTGAAGATTGACGGGCTAGCCGTGGACGCTGTTTATGTGGATGGTCAACTGCGTTCATTGGCAACACGCGGCGATGGTCGAGTAGGTGAAGATGTCACCTATAACGCGCATTTCATCCCTAGGGTTCCAGCGGCCTTGAGACCACCGAAGAAGGGTGCGATGCCGTCGCTCCTTGAAGTGCGTGGCGAGGTGTTCCTGCCGATCGCAACCTTCTCCATGATAAATGAAGAGCAGCTTGCACAAGGCCTGTCACCATATGCCAATCCCAGAAATGCAGCAGCCGGCACTTTGCGGCAGCGGGTCGACCGAAGGCAGGAAGAACTGCGCTTGGCCGAGCAATCGCCCACAACAGGTGAACGCGGGGCAGCGAAGATCGCGCGGCTGCGAGCCGAACTCGACCTGTCGATTACTCGGCTAAGTGGCCTCGGCCTTACGGTCCACGGTATTGGTGTCGTTGAGGGATTTGAGATCACGAGGCAAAGCCAGGGCTATGAATTCTTGAAGGCACTGGGGCTGCCGGTAAGCAACTTGGCCCGGGTCGAGAGCAGCTACGAGGGAGTGCGCGAGTTTATCAGCTACTTCGGTGAACATCGCCACGACGTTGAGTATGAGATCGATGGCGTCGTTATCAAGGTTGATGATCTTGCTCTGCAAGGGCAGTTGGGCGAGACCGCGCGCGCACCACGCTGGGCCATCGCCTACAAGTATCCGCCCGAGGTGGTCCGAACCAGGCTGCTTGATATCCAAGTCAATGTGGGCCGCACCGGTCGCATCACGCCATTTGCCGTCATGGAGCCGGTGAAAGTAGCGGGGTCTACCGTGTCAATGGCGACCTTGCACAACGCTTTTGAAGTCGAGCGCAAAGGCGTACTGATCGGCGATATGGTTTTTTTGCGTAAGGCCGGTGACGTCATTCCCGAGGTACTCGGTCCGGTTGTCGAGGCCCGTGACGGAAGCGAGCGGCCCTTTGCGATGCCGACGAAGTGCCCGGCCTGCGGGGCGAAACTCGGGCCGGCAAGCGAGGGGGACAAGGATTATCGCTGCCCGAATGCGCGCACCTGCCCTGCGCAATTGCGCGAACGCTTGTCGCATGTCGCATCACGTGGCGCACTAGATATCGAAGGGCTTGGTGAAAAGGCAGCCAACGCGTTGCTGGACTGTGGATTAGTCGAAGACGAGGGTGATCTTTTTTCGCTGGCTGAAACCGATCTACTTACCTGCGAGTTCTTTAGGCGTGAGCCAGGCAAAGGGGAGGACCGACCCCAGCTCACCGAAAATGCCAAGAGCATGTGGGCGCAGGTGCAATCGGCAAAGGCACGGCCGCTGTGGCGGGTATTAGTCGCCCTGTCCATCCGCCATGTTGGGCCGACGGCTGCCCAGTCACTTGCGCGCGCCTTCGGGAGTATCGATGCGATAGCGGCGGCCGGGGTTGCTGAACTGGCCGAGGTTGATGGAGTCGGCGAGAAAATTGCGGTGTCCGTTCACGACTGGTTCCGCGAGCCATGGCACCAAATGGTCATCACGAAGTGGCGCGCTGGCGGAGTGCAACTGGTAGAGAAGGTGGGCGAGTCGAGATCTGCCGAGCTGGCGGGTTTGGTGGTGGTCATAACAGGGTCACTGGCCGGCTACACCCGCGATAGTGCCGCCGCGGCGGTGACGGGCCGGGGCGGAAAGGTGTCAGGTTCGGTATCGGCGAAGACAAGTCTTGTGGTCGCTGGGGAGAACGCCGGCTCGAAATTCGACAAGGCGATGGCCCTCGGAGTACCTGTCGTTGGTCTAGCTGGCTTTGAAGCGCTACTCGCGAAGGGGTTGGACGCAGCGCTGACTACAATCAACTAGTGACTGGAATTACCCGTGACGAAGTGGCGCATCTAGCAAAATTGGCTCGCCTTGACCTAAGTGGCGCCGAACTCGATCATTACGCGGGCCAGTTGGACGTCATTTTGCAGTCGGTGGCCCGTATCTCAGAGGTTGCCGCCGAAGACATCCCACCGACCTCGCACCCGGTACCTGTGGAAAATGTGTTCCGCGACGACATCGCCATGCCCGGCCTGGATCGGGCGGAGGTATTCGCTGCGGCTCCTGCGACCGAGGATGATCGTTTTCGCGTGCCGAGGATCCTTGACGAGGAGGAGGCATGACGGGTGCCGCAGCGGATCTAATTCGCCAACCCGCAAGTGTGCTGGCTGCCGCGATCAGCGCAGGCGAGGTGTCATCAGTCGAGGTAACCAAGGCGCACTTGGCACGAATCGCTGACGTCGATGAACGAGTTCACGCGTTCTTGCAGGTTACCGCTGAAGCGGCACTTGAAAGTGCGCAGGTGGTCGATGCAAAGTGCAAAAACGGAGCCAAACTCGGAAGTCTCGCCGGGGTGCCGATTGCGGTGAAAGATGTGCTGACGATGCGGGGGGTGCCTACTACCTGCGGGTCGAGGATTCTCGAAGGCTGGTGCCCGCCATATGACTCCACCGTCGTTTCCCGGTTGCGGGCGGCCGACATGGTTATCTTGGGCAAGACCAATATGGACGAATTCGCCATGGGCTCGTCAACGGAGCACTCGGCTTATGGTCCAACCCACAATCCGTGGGATCTCGAACGTATTCCGGGTGGCTCGGGCGGTGGGTCGGCGGCCGCGCTGGCAGCATTTGAAACCCCGCTTTCTATCGGCACCGATACCGGTGGATCCATCCGCCAGCCGGCGGCCGTAACCGGAACCGTCGGCGTCAAGCCCACCTATGGCGGGGTCTCGCGCTACGGCCTGGTGGCATTAGCCTCGTCACTTGATCAGGCTGGTCCGTGCGCCCGTTCGGTGCTGGATGCGGCATTGCTTCACTCGGTGATAGCCGGCCACGATCCTCGCGATTCAACTTCAATTGATGCACCGGTTCCCGATGTGGTGGCGGCGGCTAACCGTGGCGATGTCCGCGGATTGCGCATTGGGCTGGTCAAGGAGCTGAGCGGCGAGGGGTATCAGGCCGGAGTGTTGCAACGATTCAACGAGGCCGTTGAGTTGCTGCAGGGGCTGGGGGCTGAGGTAGTTGAGGTTTCGTGTCCGCACTTTGACTATGCCCTGGGTGCCTACTACCTGATTCTTCCCTCCGAGGCCTCGAGTAACCTCGCGCGCTTCGATGGGATGCGTTATGGCCTACGTGTTGGTGACGACGGATCAAATTCGGTTGAGCAAGTCATGTCGCTTAGCCGCGAGGCCGGATTCGGTGCGGAAGTGAAACGCCGAATCATGCTGGGCACCTATGCGCTTTCGAGTGGCTATTACGACGCTTATTACGGTCAGGCCCAGAAGGTTAGAACGCTCATCACCCGCGATTTCAATGCCGCTTTCGAAAAAGCCGATGTATTAATCTCGCCGACGGCACCGACCACGGCGTTCAAGATCGGTGCGAAGGTGGATGACCCGCTGGCAATGTACCTGAACGACATTGCCACTATCCCGGTCAATCTGGCCGGCAATTGTGCGATGTCATTGCCGGTCGGTCTCTCGCCTTGCGATCACCTCCCGGTGGGGCTGCAGATCATGGCACCGCCGATGGCCGATGACCGGCTTTATCTGGTGGGCTCCGCACTGGAAGCCGCCCTCGCCGATAAGTGGGGCCACCTGCTGATCGAGGAGGTGCCGAACCTATGAGCACCAACCACGAAACGGTGCCATTCGAAGAGGCGATGACCAGATATGAGCCCATTATCGGCCTCGAGGTCCATGTTGAATTAGGGACCAAATCAAAGATGTTCTGCTCCTGTGCCACGACTTTTGGTGCCCCGCCAAACACGCAAGTGTGTCCGGTCTGTCTTGGACTACCGGGCTCGATGCCGGTGTTGAATAAGGTGGCCGTGGAGTCCACCATTCGTATCGGCCTGGCATTGAATTGTGAGATCGCTGCCTGGTGCCGGTTCGCTCGCAAGAACTACTTCTACCCGGACATGCCCAAGGACTATCAAGTCAGTCAGTACGACGAGCCCCTGTGCACTAATGGTTGGCTGGACGTAACTGTGGCAACTGCTGACGGTCCGCAGGTGGTGCGAGTCGAAATCGAGCGGGTTCACATGGAGGAGGACACCGGCAAACTGACTCATGCCGGTGGTGCGACCGGTCGCATCCATGGCGCTGACTACTCCCTGGTGGATTACAACCGGGCGGGGATCCCGCTGATCGAGATCGTCACTAAGACCGTGATCGGCACCGGGCCGTTGGCGCCCGCCGTCGCGCGTGCTTATGTAGCCGAATTGCGTGATGTCATGCGTGCCCT
>SYJA01000018.1 GCA_005798555.1 Actinomycetota bacterium | reverse complement strand
TGCTTCGTCGAGCCGGGCACCGATGAGCAATGGCACGACTACTGGCTGGAGCAGCGTTGGCAGTGGTATGTCGATCTAGGAATTGACCCAGCGAATATGCGTTACTTCGAACACCCGAAGGAAAAACTCAGCCACTACTCCAAGCGCACGGTCGATATCGAGTATCGATTCCGGTTTGCCGGTTCTGAATGGGCCGAACTCGAGGGCATCGCGAACCGCACCGAGTTCGACCTGACCACGCACGGCCAGCATTCGGGTACCGATCTTCGATATTTCGACCAGGAGAAGAACGAACGCTGGGTGCCCTATGTGATCGAGCCAGCGGCCGGGCTATCTCGGGCGGTGTTGGCCTTCCTGCTGGATTCCTACGCCGAGGACGAAGCTCCCAACTCCAAGGGTGGCGTCGATACTCGGACGGTGCTGCGGCTTGATCCGCGGCTAGCGCCGGTCAAGGTGGCGGTGCTGCCGTTGTCGCGCAATGCGGATCTGTCGCCTAAGGCCAAGGATCTAGCGGCGGAGCTGCGCAAGCGCTGGAATGTGGATTTTGACGACGCGGGCGGGATCGGTCGGCGCTATCGGCGCCAGGACGAAGTGGGCACGCCTTTTTGCCTCACCGTGGATTTCGAAACCCTGGCGGACCAGGCGGTCACCATCCGCGAGCGCGACACGATGGCGCAGGAGCGAATTGGCCTAGATGCGGTCACCGACTGGCTGGCTCGGCGCCTTCCTAGCTGCTAGGAAAAGGACCCGCCCGGTGCTGATCTGGTAATAATGATCGGGCGGGTTTGGCAGGTGCGTTAGCTAGCCTGCGGGTCGTCGGCCGGGCAGGGCGCAGTGAGTGGACTATCGCAGCATGAACAAGTGGCATCGAGGAACCAAGCACTGATGTCGTAGTCCGCAAATGTCGCTTGAATATTAAAGACGTTGCAGCCGCAATTAAGGCACGCATGGGTTGGTACCCCGCGCTGGTCAATCATCAGATCATGCGAAGCCCCATGAGGGTGATGGTGAGCCTTCCTTGCGGTGCGACGTCCGAAAAACATAAGTACTTGTTACTAGTTGCCGGCGACGGAGCGCTTTAGCGACTGCCCGGCCGAAACCTTCACGGCACGCTTGGCGGCAATCTGCAGGGTTTCACCGGTCTGCGGATTGCGGCCGGTACGGGCGGCGCGATCTGCGGTCTCAAAGGTCACGAAGCCGGGGATGGTGACTTTCTCACCCTTCACGAGCTGCGCGGTGATGACTGAACTCAAGCCGGCGAGGAACTGGTCAACCGCGGTTGCGGTTGAGCCGGTTTGTGCGGCAATTGCACTGACGAGTTCGGTGCGATTCATGCATTCCTCCTAATAGAAACGGTTGTCGATAAACGGTAGCACAGCGGGTTGCTGGGCCAATGGATCAACTTCGGGGCGGCGCATATCCCTCAGAGAGTACGCGTGCGGTGTTTTTCGGCAGAAGCAAACTGGTTAAAAGGCCCAGGAAGACGAAGTTGCCGGCCACCCAGGACACCAGTTTGGTGGCTTGGGCGAAGCCGGCGGCGGCCCCTTCGACTAGGACATCCCCACCGGGGGCGCCCGCCAGACCGGGGATCGCCTGGCCGGCCGAACTGGCCACCGCTTGGGAGACCTCTTGGGCTTGGGCGGTGGGTATCCCGCGGGCTTCCAGCTCACTTGAAACCGAGCTACCCAAGCCGATGAGCAAGGTGGTGCCCAAGACGGCGGTGCCAATCGCGGCCCCGACCTGCCGGGAGGTTGATTGCACGGCGCTGGCCTGGCCGGAGTCGGCTACCGGGATCTCGGAAAGCACCACCCCGGTCAACTGCGCGGTGGCGAAGCCGACCCCCATGCCGTAGAGGAACAACCACGGTGCCATGCCCCAGCCGGTGATCTCGGGGGAGATAACAAAGCCCAGCCCGAGGATGCCGATGACCTCCAGGGCCATGCCAAGTTGCAGCACCCGAACCGGGCCCACCCGTTGTGAGATCGGCGCGCCGGCGCCGGATGCGACGAAGGAGCCGACGGCAAGTGCGAGCAGGATGACGCCGGTCTCAAGTGCGTTGTAGCCGCGCACCGCCTGCAGGAAGAGCGGCAGGGTGAAGAGGAGCCCGAACTCCCCAAGGCTGACGACAACCGCGACCGAGTTACCGGCGGCAAAGGATCTAATGCGGAAGAGCCGAAGGTCGAGGATGACGATCTTGCCGGCGGCGGCGCGTCGAGATTCGATGAAGATCAATGCGATCAGCGCGATGATGCCGAGCACCCCGGATATGAAGACAAGTGAAAGACGGCCTTCGTCCCAGGTGATTGGGCCGGCTTTGAATGCCGCCGTCGAAATCACCCAGCCGTAGCGCTGGCCTTCGATCAGGGCGAAAACCACCCCGAGTAGGCCGAAGGTGGAGAGCAAGGTGCCGGGTATATCGACACCTTTGCGACCGAGCAGGTCTTTGGTTTCCGGCACGACGAGTAGGACGCCAACGAGCACGATGATGCCGATCGGCACATTGATCAAGAAGGCCCAGTGCCAAGACGCGTAGGTTGTCAGCCACCCGCCGACTAGTGGCCCAACGGCCGCCATGCCGCCGATGGTCGCGCCCCAGACCGCGAAGGCAATCGCGCGGGACTTGCCGACGAATACCGCGTTGATTACCGACAGGGAGGCCGGCAAAATCATTGCCGCGCCGACGCCTTGCAGTGCGCGCGCACCGATGAGGCTAATCGACGAATCCGAGATCGCGACCAGCACGCTCGCACCGACGAAGACGATGACGCCGATGATGAAGAGCAACTTGCGGCCGAAGCGGTCGGCCAGGCGGCCGGCGAGGATAAGTAGCGAGGCGAAGGTCAATGAGTAGGCGGCGTTGACCCATTCGGCGTCATTGGTGGTGAGGTTCAGATCCTTGATCATGGACGGGATCGCAACGTTGACGACGGTTGCGTCCAAGATGATCATGGCCACGCCCAGTGCCAGGAAGGCTAAGGCGAGCCACCGCCGCTTGCCAGTCAACACCTGTTGCTTCGCAGTTTCGGGCACAGTCATGACTTCCCCATTGTGGCTTGGTGGCCGGCAGATCGACGAGATTCTTTAATGCGGCCGCACAGATGCTAGCGGTTAATGGGACAATCTCCACGTGACCACGACGACGTTCGCCGGCAAGTTATGCGCCGGTGGGCCAGTCATTGACCCGCCGGTGGTCTTGGCTCCGATGGCCGGCATCACCAATCGGGCATTTCGCCGCCTGTGCCGGGAGGCCGGCGCTGGCCTTTATGTCTCGGAAATGGTCACCTCCCGGGCCCTGATCGAGCGCAATGCCGAAACCCTCGACATGGTCACTTTCGCGGGCGATGAGAACCCACGGTCGGTGCAGTTGTACGGGGTTGACCCGCAGGTGATGGCCCAGGCCGTCCGGATCATCGTGGACGAGGACCGAGCTGACCACATCGATCTGAACTTCGGTTGCCCGGTCCCTAAAGTCACCCGGAAAGGCGGCGGCAGCGCCCTGCCATGGAAACAGGATCTTTTTCGCGCAATCGTGCGGGCCGCGGTTCAGGCAGCAGGGCCGGTGCCGGTTTCGGTCAAGATGCGAAAAGGCATTGACGACGAGCACCTGACATATCTGGCGGCTGGGGCTGCGGCCGCTGAAGAAGGGGTGGCTTGGGTGGCCTTGCACGGGCGCACCGCGGCCCAGATGTATGGGGATACCGCTGATTGGTCGGCGATCGCCCGACTCAAGGAGCACCTCGCGGGCTATGGCACCCCGGTGCTCGGCAATGGTGATATCTGGACCGCCGCCGATGCCCTTGCCATGGTTCGCCAAACCGGCGCCGATGGCGTGGTCGTCGGGCGTGGCTGCCTTGGTCGGCCGTGGTTATTCGGTCAGCTGGCCGCGGCCTTCACCGGTGCGAAGATTCCTGCTGATCCGCATTTTGCGGAGGTGCTGCGCACCCTGCGCCGCCACGCCCAGTTGCTCCGCGATGACTACGGCGAGGCGCGCGGCTGTCGCGACATGCGCAAGCACATGGCTTGGTACCTAAAGGGCTTCAGCGTCAAGCAGCAGATCCGGCAAAGCCTAGGCACCGTTTCGAGCCTCGCCGAGCTGGATGACCTGATCGGCCAGATCAACGGCGATCAGGAGTTCAACCAGGTGGTGGGTGCCGGCCCACGTGGGCGCACCGCGGGCGGCCGCCGCCCGACTTTGCCCGATGGCTGGCTGGATTCCCGATTCCTGGACGAAGCCGCGGCCGAACACCTGCTCGAGGCGGAACTAGGGGTGAGCGGCGGGTGACGAAGTGGTCTCGCCCGGTGTGGCGACTGTGTGACGACTGATACCCGTGTGAATATTGGTGCGTGAGCGCTCCCTCGGTCCTAGCGCGCCCGGGGGCGGTGGCCCGTACCTTCGTCGCTGCGGTCCCGCGCACCCCGCAAGGATTGCTGGCTGCGGCCAGCACCGTGCTGGTGTGCTTGGCGCTGCTGCTGCCAATTGGCGCCGTCTGCCAGATAGTCCTGTCCAGTCAGCTCGATGACCGCAGCGCCACGCAGGCCATCGTGGTTTTGGACCCGGCGCGCTATTGGGGTGACCCCGCACCGGTACTTTCAGCCCGGCTCGAACATGCCGTTGAGCTCTATGCCGCCGGCACGGCACCTGTCATCGTGGTCACCGGCCCGGCCCGCTCCGCGAAAGCCGCCCGCGAGGAGCTCCTCGCCAGCGGCGTGCCAGCGGCTGATGTAGTGGCCTTCACTACCGGCGCCGATACCATCGGCTCACTTCAAGTTGTCGCCACCATCATGCGGGATCTGCGTTGGGAATCGGCAACCTTGGTCACCGACCCACCTCATGCGGCGCGGGCGCAGGCCACCGCGGCCGGCTTCGGGATCGATGCGCACCTATCGCCGACCGAATCCGGGCCGGGAACCGCGCTGACTTCGGAGTACGTGGGCCGAGAAACCGCGGCCCTGCTGCGGTTCTACCTGTTGACCCGCTGGGATCAACCGCAGCTCATCGAGCCGGCCACCGGCTAGCCACCGGCCGGCCACCGGCCACTCGCTGGGTGCGCGCGTGACTGAATCGGGGTAGTCGTAGCGCGCTAGTGTCGGGGCCATGGGTCAACCCCGCGGTTACACAGGTGCAGACCTAGCGCGCATCGTCGAGGAGCCGGTCAAGGAAACCGTGCGCACCGGATTCGCGCGCGACCGGGCCCGGGTTTTGCACTCGGTGGGCCTGCGCCGGTTGGCGGCGAAGACCCAGGTCATGGTGTCGGGAGTTTCGGACTTTCCACGCTCTCGGCTAACCCACACCCTGGAAGTGGCGCAGATCGCCCGCGAACTCGGCGACGCGCTCGGGTGTGACCCTGACTTGGTCGAGGTCGCCGGGTTGACACATGACCTGGGGCATCCGCCGTTTGGTCATAATGGGGAAAGTGAGCTGGACCGCCTGTCAGCCCAGATCGGTGGATTCGAAGGCAATGCGCAGACCCTTCGCGTGCTCTCCCGACTCGAGGCCAAGATGGAAGATGCGAAAGGCGCCAGTGTTGGCCTGAATCTGACGCGAGCGAGCCTAGACGCCTCCTGCAAATACCCATGGGGCCGGCGCGCTGACACCCAAAAGTTCGGGTGCTATGAAGATGACAAGCCAATTTTCGATTGGGTCCGAGCCGGCGCCCCCGGTGCGCGCACCTGCCTGGAAGAGCAGGCCATGGATTGGGCCGATGACGTTGCCTACTCGGTGCACGATGCCGAGGACGCCGTGCATTTCGGGCTCGTACACCTGGAGCACTTCACCAGTTCAGAGATCCAGCAGGAGTTGGTGTCGATTGCCCGCGAGCGCTACCACCCCGACCGTGATCCGCAGGCGCTTTTAGAGGCCTTGAGTCGGCTGACAGGCCTCGAGTACTGGCCCGGCGCCTTCGACGGGTCAATGGCGTCACTACGTGAATTGAAGCGGTTCACCAGCTACCTAATTGGCCGTTTTTGCGTCAGTGCGCAGATAGCTACCCAGATCGAATACGGCACCCAACCGTTGACGCGGTACGCGGCGAACCTGATCGTGCCCGAAGAGGTACGCGATGAAGTCGCGGTGATGAAGGCGATCGCGGTTAAGTTCGTGATGAACCGTGATGGGGCAGATTTGGAGTATGCGAGGCAGCGGGCGATCATCGCCGATGTGGTGCACGCACTAACCCTTGAAGAAGGGCGATCGCTGGAAAGCTGGTTAAGACCCGCCTTCGATGCCGCGAAAACCGACGCTGAGCGGCTTCGGGTAATCATTGATCAAGTTGCCAGCCTCACCGACGTCAGCCTGCTGCACTGGCATAAGCGCTTAGTGCACTGAAGCCTGCGCTACCACCTCGAGCAGCTGATCGATTTCAGCCGCGGTGTTGTAGGCGTGCGGACTGACCCGCACTAGTGCCTCGATGCCATGGGAGTCGAAGTCAACCCGTGCATATTCTGGGGTAGATAGGCTGACGTTGATACCTGCGTGTCGGATTTGCGCGACCAACTGGCCCGCGCCTGCTCGATCGTGGGTGAAGGTCACGATGCCGCTCAGCTGAAGTCCGCGATCTTGCACGGTTACTTCGGGGACGGTACTTAATCCAGCGCGGGCCTGCTGCGCCAAGAGACCAATCCGAGCCGAAATGGCATCGATACCGCAGGCAAGCGCGTAGTCAATGGCTGCGCCGAGCCCCAAGATACCGGCATAGGATTTCTCCCAGAACTCGAACTTGCGGGCGCCGGTTGCGGCCTCGAAGCCCGTTTCCCGCCAGGTGGCGGAGTGCAGGTCAAGGGGGAATGGCTCAAGTTCTAAAAGTGCGCGATCGCTGGCGCACAGGAAACCAGTTCCGCGAGGCCCGCGCAGGAATTTACGTCCGGTGGCGCTGATGAAATCGGCTCCGATGACGCCGGCGGATACCGGAAGTTGGCCAATTGACTGGCAGGCGTCAACCAAATACCAGGCATCGGACTTGTTAGCGCGAAGAGTGGCACCAATCGCTGCGACATCGTTGATCAACCCATTTTGGGATGGGCACTGATTGATAGCTACGGCGGCGACGTCAGCGTCAAGCAGCTTTGCGAACGCTTCGACATCAACGCACCCGTGCTCGTCGTCAGGAATGAACTCAAGGCGCACGCCGCAGATCTTGACTAATTGCATTATCGGCAGCACATTCGATGCGTATTCCGATGATGACACCAAGATGCGATCACCGGCGGTAAATGGGCGGGTGTGATGGATGGCGGTAAAGGCCCGATCCCAGGCGGCGGTCGCCGATTCAAGCAGCGCGATCTGGTCTGGGCGGGCGCCTAGGAGTTGGGCAACCGATTCGTAGACGCGGTCGAGGCGGTCGAGGACATCGGCGTGGGCTTCATAGCCCCCGATCATGGCCTCCAAGTGGAGATGGTCGACCACGGTGTCGGTGACTTTGCTGGGTGGGAGTGCGCAGCCGGCATTATTTAGGTGGTTGACCCGCAGGCACCCCGGGGTCTCGTGGCGCAGCAGCTCGATATCTAGCCCGATGGCATCCCCGGTCGCGGTCATGGGGATATCCAACCGCACTTAGACTCGAGGCATGGCCGGGAGGATTCGCGACGACGATGTGGCGCTCGTCCGCGAGCGTGCCAAAATCGACGATATCGTCCGCGAATACGTCACTTTGAAGGCGGCGGGCGGGGGCTCGCTCAAAGGTTTATGCCCATTCCACGACGAGCGCAGCCCCAGTTTTCACGTTACCCCGAGCCGCGGCATGTGGTACTGCTTCGGCTGCGGGGAGGGCGGCGATGTGCTGGCCTTCGTCCAGAAGATAGACCACTTGAGCTTCGCCGAGGTGGTGGAAAAACTCGCGGTCAAGACCGGGGTGGAACTGCGTTACGTCGAAGGTGGCGCTGCTATCAATAAGCAGCAGGGCCAGCGCACCAGGCTGATCGAGGCCCACAAGATCGCGGCGACTTTCTATGTGGAACAACTGCTAACACCAGACGCACAAATCGGCCGCACTTTTTTGACCGAGCGCGGTTTTGCTGCCGAAGCGGCCAAGCATTTTGGGGTGGGGTTCGCGCCTAAGTCCTGGGATGCCCTGACCGGTCACCTGCGGGGCAAAGGCTTCACCGATCAAGAGTTGATGGCCGGTGGGCTGGTCAGCCAAGGTAACCGCGGCGTATACGACCGGTTCCGCGGGCGCTTGGTCTGGCCGATCCGCGATCTTGGCGGGGAGGTAATCGGGTTCGGTGCCCGAAAGCTCTTTGATGACGACGAAGGCCCCAAGTATTTAAATACCCCGGAATCACCTCTTTACAAGAAGAGCCAGGTGCTCTATGGCATCGACCTGGCCCGCAAGGACATCTCCAAGAGCCAGCAGGCGGTCATTGTTGAGGGCTATACCGATGTGATGGCCTGCCATCTAGCTGGTGTCACAACCGCGGTCGCAACGTGCGGCACCGCATTCGGCGGCGAACACATCAAGATCCTGCGGCGCCTATTGATGGACGACGATCAAATGCGCGGTGAGGTTGTCTTCACCTTCGATGGTGACGCCGCAGGGCAAAAGGCCGCGCTGCGGGCATTCGAGGAGGACCAGCGATTTGTCACCCAGACCTTTGTTGCAATTGAAGGCGCCGGCCTAGACCCATGTGATCTCCGGTTGTCACAAGGTGACTCTGCCATCAGGGCACTGGTCGAATCGCGCGTGCCGCTGTTCCAGTTCGCCATCAAGTCGATCATCGCGGGCTACGACTTGAACAATGCGGAAGGTCGCATCGCTGCGCTCAAGGAGGCAGCGCCGGTTGTCGCGAAGATTCGTGACACCGCACTTCGTCCCGAATACAGCCGGCTGCTTGCCGGTTGGCTGGGCTTAGCTGTCGAAACTGTCACGAAGGCGGTCGGGCAAAGTGGCCGCAGCGCACCACCGGTGCGCCCAGGACCACCAACAGGTCAACGTGATCCCGGCCTCGTAGTTGAGCGAGAGGCGCTTAAGTGCGTCCTGCAACAGCCAGCTGCCGTGGTTGATTGGTATGAGAGCGTCGAGCCATCGGCCTACACCCACGCAAGTGCCCAAGGGGTGCACGCAGCGATCATGCGAGCTGGTGGTCCGACGGCCGAACTTGCCGGGCTGACTTGGGTCGACGCGGTGCTCGAGGTGTGCGCTGATGACGAAGACCGCCGTATCGTTCGGGAGCTGTCGGTTGAACCGTTGCCCGCGCAGTCAGGTTATGACGCGCATTACGCGGCGAGTGTCATCGCTCGGCTGCTTGAGCTTGATGCCTCACGCCGCGTCGAAGAGGTCAAAGGTCAATTGCAGCGAACTGATCCCGTTGAACAAGCCGGTGAGCATCAGCGGATTTTCGGCGAATTACTTGCACTCGAAGAGTACCGGCGCTCCCTTCGGCGTGGCACTCTTGGAGATAACGCGATATCGGGCAACGGATGAGGCCGTTCTCGACATCTCGACTTTCGAAGGCGTCGAAAGCTGACCTTGGCATTTCACGGGCAGAGAAAGTTATGGCGCACGGCAATGAAAGTTCGGTGGATGAACTGCTAGTGGTTGCTACTAATCGGGCGCTGTATTTGCAATCCACCAAAGAGCGCATCCGCTGGGATGCGTTATCCAAAGCAATATGGGCTGAGCCAATTCTAACTTTGACCTTGATCGATGACACCGGCCAAGTCGTTGGCGAACGGGTAGTTGAACTTGGGCGAGCGACCGATCTGCCCGCGGCGATTCATGACCGGGTTACCGACAGTGTCATTGTCAGCGAGCGGGCCGATCTCGGTGATGGGGCGGCAGCGATGCTGGTGGCCAGGCGCAATAGCGATAGCGGCCAAATCACGTGGTCGGTGGTGTTGGAGGCGGGCTTGGACCCAAGTGACCCGAAACTCATGGCCCGAGCCGGCATGGAGTTAGCCCAATTGCGCACGGCTTTGGGGATCTAGTGCCGATAACCCTTGGCCTTAGCAACCGGGCCGACTGCCCCTTGCTAACCTTAGTGGGCAACAATGCCAGTAACGAAGCAATCCCTCATAGCTCAATTGGCAGAGCATTCGACTGTTAATCGAAGGGTTTCTGGTTCGAGTCCAGATGGGGGAGCCAATACTCGGTGGGTTCGCTTCTTCTGACTTAGTGCTGATTTTGCGACGGCCAGGGCCAGGCTTGGGATGAGGTCAAAGGAGCACTCGAGCAGCCAGACCGGGGCGCTTGCCAGCAGCCACCACCACTTATTGGTCAATTGGGCGGTTGGGCGGTTACGGGGAGCCGGTCAGCTCGCGGCCGTGCGCCAAGAAGCTCGACGGTGCGACCGGTTAGGTACTGATACCCAAGTGGTGACGGATGCAGGCGATCCACGGTGCGACCCCCTGGTGTGAGTTGACACCCCGTTTCGTGGGGTTGCAGGCTGCGTGACCTGCCTGGAGGGCAGGCAGATGGGACGGAAGTCGACGTTCACCGCGGCGCAGAAGCGTGACGCGGTGATGGGCGTGATCAGCAAGCGCAAGACGGTCGCGGAGACCTGCCGGGAGCTGGGTATCTCTGAGACGACGTTCGCGCGGTGGTGTGAGCAGGCGCTGGCGGGCATGGAGGCCGCGTTGGCGGACAAGGACAAGCGCGACTCGCGGGAGGACGTGCTCGCGAAGCAGCTGGCGGAGGCGGAGCGGACGATCGGGCGGTTGGCGTTGGAGAACGACCTGCTGGGAAAAGCATCGCGGCGGTTGAGGTGAGGGTCCGCGTCACCGCCGCTGCCGAGTTGGTGTCCTAGGACGGGGTCCCGGTCACCACGGCGGCCCGGGTGCTGCAGGTATCCCGTCAGGCGGTCTACGACCGGTTGGCCCCGGCCATGCGGGCTGATCGTGTCGTGCTGGAGAAGGCGCCGAAGCGGCAGCTTCGACTGGTGCCGCCGGAACTTCCTGGGGACTGGAGGACTATGGCCCTGGGGCCGGACGCCTGTGATGTCCAGACCGCGATCCACGTGCTGGCGTTGCGGCATCCCGCGGCGGGGTATCGCAAGATCACCGCGCGGGCACGGCGGGCGGGCTACCTGCGCAACTACGAGAAGACCACACGACTGCTGAAGGCGTGGGGATTCCTGCGGGCCAGGAAGAAGCCGCATCCCAAGGCGCAGGGCAAGCCATTCGACATCACGGCGTCGAACCAGCTCTGGCAGACCGACATGACCAGCATCTGGTGCTCCGGAGGTCGGCTGGGGCTACTTCACGGCCCTCATCGACTGCTACGACCGGGTCTTGCTGGGGTGGTCGTTCACGCTGCGCTGCAGGGCGATCGACTTCACGCCTTCGCTGGAGATGGCCTGGTCCACCGCGTTCCCGTACGGGCGTGACGAGGACGCGCTTAAGGTGACCTGCCGGCACGACAACGGCACCCAGTTCACGTCTGTCCACTACCGGGGCGTGGCCAAGGACCTCGACATCACCTTGTCGCGGACCGCGTACCGGCACCCGGACGGCAATGCGTTCATCGAGCGGATATTCCGCACCTTGAAGGAAGAAGCCGTCTGGCCGAACGAGTTCGACAACTACGATCAGGCCCTCGAGGCGACTCAAGCGTGGATGCTGGACTACAACACCGAGCGCCCGCATGCTTCACTGGGCAATCGAACCCCCGCCGAGGCACGAGCTGAAGCAGCACAACACAAAACAGCAGCCTGACCGTCAACCACGACGGGGGCCACTACGCGCAGCTCACGCAGCTCCGCCGACTCCGACGACGACACGCCGGGCTTTCGCCCGGCCTCCACCTCGGCCTGGCGCAGCCAGTTCTGCAGGCACGTCTCGGAGATCCCGAAATCCTCCGCGATCTGCTTGATCGTCACCCCAGGCTCACGGCGCTGGGCAACCGCCACGACATCGTCGCGGAACTCTCTCGGAGAGGCCTTCGGCATGGTAGACATCCTCCCAGCGGCACCCCACGGCACCACAGATCACATGTCACCTACCCGTGCAGCAGACCCGTAGGGCGCCGCGGCCAGAGCTGCCCCGGCGTTCCGCGACTTCCACGATGCGCCAGGTCTCGACGCGAAATCGCAGCGGTGGGCTGCTGGCCCACCAGAAGGTCTTGACCCAGGGTACGCGGAGCTCGTGGATGCGGGGCACGTGGTTGACGACCTTCCGGCACACCACCCAAAGGTCACTGCCGAGCGTCAACGGCGCGTGGCGCCAGCCACCACAAGAAGGCTGCCCAGACCACGAGTAGCCAGCCGGCTCCTAGAAGCCAGGATCCGATGACATCGGTGAACCAGTGCTTGCCCACGATGAGCCGACTGGGTGCCTGGAGCAGACCCACGCAAAGGCAGAAGAGGGCCAAGACGTTTGCCCATGGTGGGCGCAGCAGATACCAGGCGATGAGGCCTATCGCCGCCCAGATGGTGAAGCCAGCGAAGGCGTGGCCCGAAGGGAAGGACAGATGCTGCTGCAGGTCAGTGTTCTCAATGAATGGCGGACGCTCTCGCGCTATTGAGAACTTCAGGGCGTTCGAGATCAGCAGCCCGAATTGCGATGACACCAAGAGGAAGACCGCCCAGCGCCACTGACGGAACACCACTAGAACTATTGCAATAAGCGGTGCAATGACGATGTTGCGTGGACCATCAGCAAACCAAGAAAAGAACTCCGCGAGAGCAAATGGCCAACCTTGGGTTTGCCCAAGATTCCAGAACCAGGAGTTCACCTGCAGATCGCGGCCATTCGCTGCGGCGAGATCTACAGCAATGGACACGGCCACGCACAATCCGAGAGCCAACAGGATCATGCCGATCAAGGCAAGGCGCTTAGATCTTGATCGATCCGGGAGACGGTGCATTTCCATGGGAACCCACCAAAGTGTCTAGCGGACCTTGGCCCGAGCGGTCCTGTTGCTCAGCAACGAGGGGGGGGGGCGTTAATTCGTGCCGTTAGAGCCCGTCACTTGTAGATCCTGTCACTTGCGCGATGCGGATTTCGAGACCGAAGTTAACACGTCACCAGCGCTGACGCTGACGAAGGTTCAGCCCGAGACCGAGTTGTCGTTGTTGGATCGAGTCCGACCCGCCTCACCTGCACCACCCTGCTGGCTCGCCTCATCCTTAGCAGGGGTTCGGCTGGTGTGGCACCCCTGAACTGCCAGACGGGCTAGGGTCATGGGGTGAAGAAGCGTCCCCTGGTGGCCCTTGTCGTCCTTGTCGGCGTAGTTCTCCTCTCCGCGTGCGGCGGCCAGTCGGCACCCGTTGAGAGCTCGGTGTCCGATGCGATGCCGGCAGCGTACGAGGATCCGGAGGCGGCCTTCGCGAATCCGGATGCGAGCAGTGAGGATCTCATCAATGCGTGGTTCGGGCTGCTGGCGCTCACCGGGCGC
>SYJA01000017.1 GCA_005798555.1 Actinomycetota bacterium | reverse complement strand
GTTTCGCCGCGACGCAGTTCTCCGCCGATGTCGAGGGCCATCCACTTGATCGACCACTCCGCTTGGCCTTGGAGGAGCTTTCGTTCTACACCGACTGGGTGCGCATCCTCGGCACCTATCCAGCCAGTTCATTTCGCGCGGCGATCACCGCCGACTAGCCCGAGCACCAACTCGCGCTGCCCTCAGCAGATGTCGGTTCCGTCCTGCGGAGCAATGTTTGGCAGAGCTTCAATCTGAACACCTGTCGATCCCATCAAACGCGGCCAGCAGATCGCGAAATCTGCCAACTCGGCGCCACTCCCATGCTCCGCGAGCCACCCAGCGCCGTGCAAAGACTGCTGCTTACCCCGCAAGTCGTAAACCCCGAAGTCGAACTGTCGCGGTGACGGCTGGTCAGGGACACTGACCGCGGTCGCAAGCACCTGCCCCTTTGAAATCTTCACGGGCTTTACGTTGGTGGTCCTTGAGTCCTCGCCCACCGGAATGCTGCGATCGAAGATCCGTTGGAGCGCTGGGCTGAGGGTTCGCAGGTGGTCATAGCGCACCAGGAATCCGCAGGGGTGCTGAATGTCGACTAGGTACTGAACGGTCGACCCCGGCCCGTTCATCTGCCCATCCCGGTTCTCCCGGTATGCAGCCCCACGGACGAAGTAGCCATCGACGGCGGAACTGACTGTTCCAGTCGCACTCGGGTCAGTAAACCTAAGCGCGCCGTGCGCCTTGTAGTACCCAGCCGTCTCATTGAGCCGCCCTGGTGGTAGCCAGCCATCTAGGGCAGCGACCTGAGCGGGAGCCTGCAGGCGAAAATTCCCGCACCTCGGCGCCTTCCCGCTAGGTAGCCAGGCATCCTTACCGTTCCAGGACCATGTCACCGGCGCCTTCGCCTTAGGATCGCCCGCGGCCGCCGGTGACATTGCCAGCACACTCATTGCCACAAGAAGCAATGCGCAGGGGTAGGTGAACAGGCGCACCACGTCAGAGTACACAGGTGTCGATGCCACGTCGAGGATGTGCTCATTCTTGATCACCACGTTCAGAAGTTTGCGCTCTCGTTCACCTCTGCTGTTCGATCATCGACTAATGTCGGCAGGACACACCCCTGCTGCGGTTCGCGAAGCCCTCCCCGACCGCCTTAGAGGCATTGCCCTGCTGGGCATCGTGGTCGTCAACGCCACCTACCTCGGGATTAGCTCTGGCGGGCTCACCCAGGCATCGGTCGAGGGCACCGCGAATCTAGTTACCGCCCTACTCGTAGTCACTTTCGCCCAGGCCAAGTTCTACCTGCTCTTCTCCTTCTTATTCGGCTACAGCGCATCGTTCATTTTGCGCGACAACTCCGCACCGAACCGTCGCCGCTATCTTCGACGCCTAATTGCGCTGTTCCTCTTCGGGCTCGCGCACGCCGGGTTCTTCTTCGTCGGTGACATCCTCATCACCTACTCGATCGTGGGATTGCTCCTGTTCTTCGTCACCCGAACCTCCGACAAGGTGCTACGCCGGTGGACGATCGCCGCGATCGCGGTCGCCGTCTTCTTTATCTTTTCGATCACTGCACTTACAGCGGCGTTGGCGGCGCAAGGTTCCAGTTTCGGTGGCCTTGAGACCGTGATGGCAACCGGCACCTTCACGCAGGTGGCCCTCGCGCACCTCGAGGCGCTGCCCGTGATTGTGGTCGTCGTGTTTTTCCTGCAGGGTCCGATGGCCTTCGCGGCCTTCACTCTCGGCTTCGAGCATCACGTCACCACCTGCTGGCCGACCCGGCAGCAAACATCGAGTTTTGGCGTCGCATGGCTAGGTGGGGTTGGGGCATCGGGCTGCCGTTGCAAGTGATCGCTGCGGGATTGCAGGTGGGCAAAATTGCCAGCAGTGACCTGCTTCCACTTGGTGGCGCGGCAGGCTTAGCCCTCGGGTTCATCACCGCACCGCTTTTAACCGCTGGCTACATCGGCAGCATCGCGTTGATCATCGCGCGAAGACCGAACTTCCTTTCGGTCATGGCACCTGCCGGGCGCATGTCACTGACGGTATACCTCGGTGAATCCGCACTGCTGTCACTTGTCTTCGCCGGCTACGGCCTCGGCTTCTTCGGCCAGTGGGGTGCGCTGCCCGTCGTCCTCACCAGCATCGCGTCGTGGGCCGCCCTATCGATCTTCGCGTGGCTTTGGATGAAGAAATTCACCCAAGGGCCGCTTGAGTTCGTTCTAGCGTTGCTAACCGGAAAACCCCACGGCACAAATCCATCGTCAGGTGCTGGGTGCGCGCGTTTTCGTCGTGAAACACGGGTTTTCGGACGATTTCACGACTAAAACGTGCGCGCCCACGAAAAGCCCGGCGAACTTGACCGGGCGGTGCCCTCGACCTGGGCTTCCCGGATCCGGTAGGGATCTGCTAGTCAATGATGGTGCGGCGCGGGCCGATACCCCAGACCACGTAGTTCCACATCCAGTCGGCAATCACACTTACCCGGTTACGTCCGCCGGCAAGGTAGACAACATGCAAGCCCAACCAAGTGAGCCAAGCGGGTGTGCCATGAAGGCGCATGCCACCTGGCATTTCGACGACCGCCCGCCGGCGACCAATGGTGGCCATTTGCCCTTTGTCCTTGTAGACGAAGTCGGTTAGTGGCTGCCCCGCAAGACGGGCGTTGATCTGCTTGGCCACGTGGCGTCCCATCTGCAATGCGACCGGGGCGACCATCGGCAGCGGCCGGCCATCGACGCCGTCCAGGCTCGCGGTATCACCAATCACCCATAGCCCTTCGGACAATTCAAGGGTTGGTTGCACGCGCAACCGGTTAGCGCGATCGGCAACACCTAGTGATGTCCAAGTATCAGGGGCCGCGACCCCGGCCGCCCAGATCATGGTGCCGGCCGGCAGTACTTCACCCGATTTCAAATGGACATCGGACTCATACATCCGGTCGACCGCAGCATTGACAAGTACCTCGGCGCCGAGTTCCTCCAGTTCGGATTTGGCATGGGCACTTGATTTTTCGGTAAATGACGGCAGCAATCTTGATCCGGCCTCAACGAGGGTCACGTGGCCAAACTCCGCAACGCGGGGGAACTCATGCTTCATGCTGCGCTGCAACTCGGCGACCGCGCCGGTGACCTCAACCCCGGTGGGCCCACCGCCAACCACGACTACCCGCAGCGCTTCCTTGGGTTTTTGGCCGATGTCAACCTCTTCGTAGGTCAAGAGCAACCGGCGCCGGATATCCCGGGCCTCTTGGATGGTCTTCATCTGCAGGGCATTTTCGGTGACACCCGCAACGCCAAACGTGGCTCCGGTGCTACCTGTTGCCAAGACCAGCTCATCCCACCGGATAACCGTGGCATCGGCGAGCCGGAGGTTCTTCGCGAGTGGGTCGATCCGCACAACTTCACCGCGGTGAAAGTCAACCCCGGGGATAGCCGCCCGCACCGGGTAGGCGATGTCGTCCTCGGGCAAGCCACCGGTTGCCACCTGATAAAGCAAAGGCGAAAAGGTCTGATACGGATTTCGGTCAATTACCGTGACGTGAACGCCCGGTTTCTTCGCCAGTTCGCGGGCGCAGGTCAGCCCGGCGAACCCCGCGCCGACTACTACAACCTGGTGCGAAATTGACATGCCCTAAACCTATTGGCTCGCGGCCAATCTCACCTGTTGGCGGTGAGCTCAAGCCAAAGATTCTCCAACTTAACCCTGGCCGATTGCAGTTCGAGGAGTTCGAGGTTGAGTTGTGCCACCAGTTCGAAGTTGGTGGCCTGCTCGACCAACTGGCCATGAATCTCATGCTCACGCTTATCCAGCTTCTCGATCTGGCGCTCGGTCCGAGCGATCGCCTTAGCCGTCACTCGGTTATCAGCGGCCGATGAAACCGGCTTGGCCGCAGCCGATTTAGTCATCAACCCGCGGGCCCGACGCTGCTCCAGATACTCATCAATGCCGCCGGTTAACGAGGACAGGCTGCTATCGCCATAAAGGCCGACGAAGTCGTCGCACACCCGCTCGAGGAAGTAGCGATCATGGGAAATCACCAACAAGGTGCCGGCAAAGCCATCGAGCAAATCTTCCAATGCGGTCAAAGTCTCAACATCGAAATCATTGGTTGGTTCGTCAAGGATCAAGACGTTCGGCCCGTTCATCAACAGCCGCGCCAACTGCAGGCGGCGGCGCTCACCACCTGATAGGTCACCGACCTGGGTCCACTGGGCATCGGAGTTAAAGCCGAGGCTCTCACAAAGTTGCGAGGCCGATAACTCCCGGCCCTTACCAAGGTCAACCCGGGAGGCGATGTGCTCGACGGCTTGGAGTACCCGCCATTTCGGATTCAACTCCTCGAGATGCTGCGATAGGTAGGCCACCTTGACCGTGACCCCGGTCTTCAGTGAACCCTCAGACGGGGTTACCTCACCTATCAACATGCGAATCAATGAAGTCTTGCCGGCACCATTGGAACCGATGATGCCGATGCGATCCCCCGGACCGATATTCCAGGTGCAGTGCGCAAGTAGCTCGATCGGGCCATCGGCATTGCCCTGGCCAACGGCAAGGGTCGCGTCATTTAGCTCATAAACCGTCTTGCCGAGCCTAGATCCGGCAAAGGACAGGAGCTCCACGCTGTCGCGTGGGGGCGGCTCATTGCTGATCAGCTCATTTGCGGCTTCGATACGGAACTTCGGCTTAGTGGTTCGTGCCGGCGCCCCGCGACGCAGCCACGCGAGTTCTTTGCGCATGAGATTCTGCCGCCGCGCCTCACTGGCCGATGCTTGCCGAAAGCGCTCCGCCTTAGCGAGAACGAAGGCCGAGTAGCCACCCTCGTACTCCTCCACCGCGCCCCCGACCACCTCCCAGGTGCGATCACATAGTGCGTCGAGGAACCAGCGATCATGGGTGACGATCACCACCGCCAGCTTTGACTGCGCTTTTAGGTACTCCGCAAGCCAGGCGACTACTTCAACGTCGAGGTGGTTGGTCGGTTCATCAAGTAGCAGCACATCAAGATCAGCGATCAAGGCCCGCGCCAATTGCACCCGTCGGCGCTCACCACCAGATAGCCGCGCGAAGGTGCGCAGCAGGAGCGACTCATCAAATCCGCCGAGTAGTCCGGTGAGAACCTCACGAATCCGGGCACTCGTCGCCCACTCGTGCACCTCCTGCCCGGGCACGATGTAGTGGCCCACGGTTTGATCGGGGTCGACCACCTCGGCCTGTGAGACCAAACCGAGGGCCACATCTGAGCCGATCGTGACCCGGCCGGAATTCAACGGCTCCAGCCCGGCGAGGGCATGCAGCAGGGTGGTCTTACCGGCGCCGTTGCGGCCTACGACCGCGATGCGCTCACCCGCACCCACCCCTAGCGATACCCCGGCTAGCAGTGGTCGCTCACCATAGGACTTCGTCGCATTCTCGACACTGATGAGATTTCGGATAGTCATCTGAATTAAGTGTACGGTTTTGCCCATGCGCAAGCCGTGGGCCAAGGCGGCAACGACGGATCCGGTCGCGATCGCTGCCCCGGATAGGTCGGCGCCCGTGATGTACGGCAATGGGCTGCACCTACCCGTCTACCCGGCCCAGGTGCCAGAGATCCTGGAGACGCTGCGCGCGCCGATGTTGCCAGGTGATGCCGGTCTTCCCGACAATGCCAGTCTTCCCGACAATGCCAGTCTTCCCGACAATGCCAGTCTTCCCGACAATGAAGGCGTCTTTTGCGTTGACTGGGCCGGGATCCGGACCCGCATCGCCATGCTGCCGTGGGCTCCCACTCGATTCGCGGGCACCACTAGGAGCCGCGTCCCGGTGCCAAGTGATGGCTATCGGTCCGAAGCCGAGGAGTACCTCGGTTTAGCGATCTCACTTTCCAACGACAAGGAGACCTACCGGGTTGTTGAGGTTGGTGCCGGTTGGGCGCCTTGGGCTGTCATGGGGATCGTGGT
>SYJA01000086.1 GCA_005798555.1 Actinomycetota bacterium | reverse complement strand
ATTGCAGTTGACCACGAAGATCAAATTATCGAGTTCCTCGCGTGCTGCTAACCCAATTGCGCCTACTGATTCGACCTCGTCCATCTCGCCGTCACCTAAGAACGCCCAGACTTTCTGCTCGGACGCATCCTTGATCCCCCGATCAGTGAGGTACTTGTTGAAGCGGGCCTGATAGATCGCATTGAGTGGGCCAAGCCCCATCGACACGGTCGGAAACTGCCAAAACCAAGGCATGAGTCGCGGATGCGGATACGAGGGCAACCCACCTGAGTGATGTGAGACTTCCTGGCGGAACCCGTCGAGTTGATCCTCGGTTAGGCGGCCTTCTAGGTAGGCCCGGGCGTAGACTCCGGGGGAGGCGTGGCCCTGGAAGAAGACCTGATCGCCGCCGGTTGGGTGATCTGGGCCACGGAAAAAATGGTTGAAGCCGACTTCGTACAAAGTAGCCGATGAGGCATAACTTGAGATGTGGCCGCCGACGCCGATACCCGGGCGTTGGGCGCGGTGCACCATGATGGCGGCGTTCCAGCGGATGTAGGCGCGAATTTGCCGCTCGATGACTTCGTCACCGGGAAACCAAGGTTCACGCTCGGGTGCGATTGAGTTGATGTAGTCGGTACTGCGCAGGCTTGGCACTCCGACATTTCGTTCGGCGGCGCGGCGTAGCAGCGACAGCATCAAATAGCGGGCGCGGTAGTTACCGGAGTTGTCGACCAGATTATCGAATGACTCAACCCACTCTGCGGTTTCGTCAGGGTCCACATCGACGTATTGGGTTGGCAGTCCGCTCGAGAGGAGCGGGTCACGATCGCGCGCGGGGGCCACTTAGTGCACCCTTTCGTCGGTCGGCTACCGGGATCGCCGGTGGCCGGAGCGAATACTTGGCGGGCACTGGTGGTGCCCTGAACATTGTCTCGTATTCGCGCCGCACGGGGGTCAGGTGGGGGTTTTCTTGGGGTATTCGGGCACACTGCTTGCAATCGGGCCGTGAGTCCGCTGGACTACGGGCGTGGATTCCTAGGACTATTGTTTCAAACAGGTCACCTGACCTGGCCAGCACCGGGTAGAACTGCGCTAACAGTTACCGCAGTCCGACACAGAAAGAGGGGTTCTTGGTGACCGCCGCAGCGGACCGTGACGAGGCTCGAAAGCGAGCAACACGTCTGGGACTTGATCTTGGTATGACGATTCAAGAGCTTGGGTACGACAGCGATGTCGATGAAGAACTGCGCGCCGGAATCGAGGACGTCATTGGCGGCGACCTCGTTGACGAGGATTACGACGATGTCGTAGACGTAGTGATCATGTGGTGGCGCGATGAGGATGGTGACCTCGTCGACGGCCTGGTTGATGCCATCGGGCCCCTGACCGATCACGGCGTGATTTGGCTTTTGACGCCAAAGCCGGGCCGAGACGGCCACATCGAGGCTGAGGATATTGCCGATGCGGCCCCGACCGCCGGCCTCCAGCAGACCAGCACAATCAGTGCCGGCGCCAATTGGCAAGGCTCCAGATTGGTGGCCCCCCGCGCCAAGAGGTGACTTTGGCGGCGGTTTAACGGGGGGTGGCCTTGGTGGGCCCAGCCGGACTCGAACCGACGACATCCTCGGTGTAAACGAGGCGCTCTACCCACTGAGCTATGGGCCCGGGGCGAGGCTACCGATTGGGGTGCGGGGTCAAGGGGTGCGGGTAGCCTGAGGGGGTGCCAGCGCCTACGCTCCGCCAGATCGTCACCGTCCTTGAGGCGGCTTACCCACCGGCCTTAGCCGCGGACTGGGACGCTATTGGCTTGACCTGTGGTGACCCAGATGCCACGGTGGGCACGGTGCTTTTCGCTGTTGACCCGGTTCTTGAAGTGGTAGATGAAGCCTTAATGGCACAAGTTGATCTGATTGTCACCCATCATCCGCTCTTTTTGACCGGGGTCCATTCGGTGGCAGCGACAGGCGCAAAAGGCAAAATCGTTCACACCCTTATTAGCCACGGTATCGCCTTGTTCAGCGCTCATACCAACGCCGATCACAGTGACCCTGGGGTATCAGATGCGCTCGCGCAGGCCCTCGGGCTCAGTGGGCTCCGACCCCTAGTTCCGACGGCGCAGAACCACAGCACCGGCACCGGTCGAGTGGGCCAACTAGCCGAGCCCATCACCCTTGAACAATTCGCCCAACAGGTGGCGGCGGTATTGCCAGAAACTCAGCACGGGGTGCGAGTTGCCGGTGACCCGATGACCAAGGTGAGCACCGTTGCGGTCTGTGGGGGAGCCGGTGATGGCTTTATGTCGGACGCCGCTGAGGTCGCAGATGTCTACGTCACCTCGGATTTGCGCCACCACCGAGCACTAGAACACCTAGCTGATAACAGGTGCGCCCTCATTGACATTGCCCACTGGGCTGGGGAGTGGCCGTGGCTGGAGCAGGCGGCGGGTGCGCTGGTCGCCGGGCTGGGCAGCCAGGGCAGTAGCGTTCGCACCATCGTCTCGCAACTACCGACCGACCCCTGGACATCTCAAGTGCCGCGGGCGCCATCACATGGGAGTAGCTCCTGAACGCTGAACCTGTTGTCCAACTGCGGTTACTCGAACTACAGGACCGCGATACGCACTTGGCGCAAATTGACCACAAGGTGCGCACCTTGCCCGAGGCTGCACGTTTAAGTGAATTGGAAGCCCGACTAATTCGAGTCCGCGACGAGATTACGGCTGCTGAAACTATTGCTGGAGATCTGCACCTTGACCAAGCGCGCGCCGATGCCGATGTAGAGCAGGTACGCGAACGATCTAGACGCGATCAGGAACTTCTAGATGCCGGTACCATCAATGACTCCAAGCAGTTGCAGAGCCTGCAACATGAACTCGGGTCACTGGCCCGTCGTCAACTCGAACTCGAAGACGTTGAACTTGAGGTAATGGAGCGAGTGGAAGGCGCCAATGCTGCGGTACGTCAATTAACAGATGAACGGGATCAACTGGAGATAGATCAGGCCGAGGCGACGGCGGTGCTGGCGAATTTAATGGCGGGCATTACTGCCGAACGTGAGGCCACGGCGGCTGAGCGCGATTTGATCAAGTCCGAGATACCTGATGACCTGCTCGCGCTTTATGAAAAAATCAGGATTAATCACGACGGGGTTGGGGCAGCGCGCCTTTATCGAGGCCAGTGCGAGGGCTGCCGAATGCAATTGCCGCCGAGTGAAATTCAGGCGCTTCGGAATGCGGTGCCAAATGCGGTGCTTCGTTGTGAGGAGTGCCGCCGGATCCTAATCCGCACTCCCGAATCAGGCTTGTGAGCGCCGCGGATCGATGACTCGTTCACTGATTGTCGAAGCCGATGGGGGTGCGCGCGGTAATCCAGGCCCTGCCGCATTCGGCACGGTGGTGCGTGATGCCATTACCGGTTCGATCCTTGCTGAAGTTGCCGAGTACCTTGGTGTGGCGACCAATAACGTTGCCGAATACCGCGGGGCCATCCGCGGCCTCGAGCAGGCATTCGCCCTCGACCCGGAGGCGGCGATCGAAGTTCGCCTGGATTCGAAGTTGATCGTCGAGCAGATGTCCGGGCGTTGGAAGATCAAGCATCCGGATATGCGGGAGCTCGCCTTTGCGGCCCGGGATATTTTCCCGCCGGGGCAGGTGACCTACGTGTGGGTGCCGCGGGCCCAAAACGTGGTGGCAGATGCCTTGGTGAATGAAGTTCTCGATCTGGCACTCGCTGGTGGGCCGACGGAGATCTTTCGGCTGGGCGGTGAGCTGCCGGCCGACCTTGATGTAAGCGACGTAGTGGGCGGTGCCCAGGAGGCCCATGCGCGGGCCGTGGTGGAGAAGGCTCGACCGGCTAATCGAATGGTGGGCTGGACTGATTTAGGGCCGCCGACGATAACCGTATTGGCCCGGCATGGGGCAACTGCTTTCAGCCTGGAGAAGCGATTCAGCGGGCCAGGGGGGCAGGATCTGCCACTGGCACCGATCGGGGTACTGCAGGGGCAGGCGTTGGCCGCTGAGCTCGCCGAGCGCGGGGGGATCGATTTGCTAATCGCCTCGCCCTTGCTGCGTGCGCAACAGACCGCACAACTCGTGGCCAAGGCCACCGGCCTGGAAATCAAGACCGAAGCGGACTTTGCCGAGTGCGCCTTTGGCGAGTGGGACGGCCTGACCTTCGCGGAAGTGCAGGCCGGCTGGCCCGATCCGGTCGAGGAGTGGCTTCGGTCCACGGCGGTGGCTCCGCCTGGTGGCGAGTCACTTGATGAGGTTAAATACCGAGTCGATCGTGGCCGGCGCCGGTTGATCGACGAATTTGCCGGCCAGCGATTGGCCGTCATCGCCCACGTGACTCCGATCAAGATCATGGTGGGTATCGCCGTCGACGCGGCACTTGACAGCGTCTTTCGCATGGAGCTATCGCCATGCTCCATCACAACCTTGGCTTGGTTCCCGGACGGCAATGCCTCAATGTTTAGCTTTTCGGAGTCGGGCCACCTGCGCAACGTTCGCTCGCCGGACGGTACCTAGGCAAAGCCAAGAGATTAGTTCAGACCTCGCGGACGATGATGTCCAAAGTCGCCGCCCGCTCGACCTTGGCGGGTTCGATTAGTTCACAGTGAAAGCCCACTTCGGTGATCGCGGCAATTAGCGAATTGATGTTCTTAGGCACGGACCCAGATTGCATCAGGGCGCGAACAAGGCGCCCCTTGGTGGCCTTGTTGTGGTGGCTGACAACCGATCGCTTACCACCTCTTTCGAGCAGCACGCGACCAACCACGGCGCGCTGGGCAGCCGCTGCCGGAATTGGTCCGAGTGCGACATAGGTGCCTGAACGCAGGTCGAGGATGACGCCGGGTTCGGTGTCGAGTGCGGAGCTAAGCAACTCGCGCCAGTACAGCGCAAGGGCGCCAATCTTTGGCAGCGTCGCATCGCCACTTAACCGATAGGCGGGGATTAGATCAGTTGGCCGCAGGAACCCAAATAGCGCTGAGGCGATTATTACGCGCTGATCCAGCCGCCGCCGTTGCGCAGACGTCATTGTTGAGATGCCGAGTGCGTCGTAAAGCACGCCGGTGTAAATCTCGACCGCTGGCGCGGCCGGTGCCTTGGTGAGCAAGGAATTGAGACGAACCGCATCCTGTTGGGTTGGCCCCAGGCCGAGCACCTTCGCAGCACCGTGCGGGTCCTTGGCGCACATAGTCATCAGCGCTTTGAGCACCTTGCTCCGGGCTGGATACAATTGTGGGAAAGACAAACTGGCCGGCTGCATCGGCTGACCACGGGTAGGACCTGTCTTGCCTTCACTAGGTGGGAGGACAATGAGCACATGGTGACGGTAGCGCAGGGGTGGGCGCCACGTTTTAGGGCTGTGGTGCTTTTCAAAGCCGTGTTTGCGCTCGGCGCGGCGGCGCTGGTGGGAGCTTGCTCGACCCCCGCGGTCGATAGCAGCTGCGAGCTGTCCGGGGCCCTTGACGAAATTGGCCACATCGTCTCGGAGTCTGGGCTGGTAATGGACTCGGTTGAGGTAGCGGTATGCGCTGACACCTGGACTTATGTGGTGGCCACCATCAGCGGCTCACCAAGCGGGCCGACTTCAGATCCATTCTTGTTTCGGCAGGATTCCGATATGGTGGTGTTGATGGCACCGGAGACCGTATGTGAGAACGTGGCGGGTAACCCCGACGGGCTGCCCGTGGTGCCTGAGCAATTACGCACTGAAGTGTGCCCGAGTTAATCAAGCCCGGGCAACAACTCGGCACCTAACGAGGCCTGACCGGTGTGCAAACTACTTTTTATTGCCGGCAAAGCCAAAATACCCACATTTGACCCGGCCAGCGCCAAGGGCCAACCGGTCACTCGCCGTCGAACTAATCGGTGCATTGGCGCACCCACGCAACGAGCCCTGAATTTCCACCGGGGTGTGGCCGGCGGCGGTTCGGGGGCCCGGCGACTTCACTAAGACCCACTAGGAGGCGGACTAAATATTTAAATGTCATTGGCCGACGCTTTGTCTTGGGCCGATCGCGTACTGTTAGGGCGACGAGTTGGCCGGGTGATCGCGGCGTGCGCAAGCAGGTCGAGGAAAGTCCGGACTCCTTAGGGCAAGGTGGTGGGT
>SYJA01000085.1 GCA_005798555.1 Actinomycetota bacterium | reverse complement strand
CCTCGACTTCGACCTCGGCGGTGGCACCTTCGACGTCTCGCTCCTGGAGATCGGTGACGGCGTAGTTGAAGTCAAGGCAACGAGTGGCGATAACCACCTCGGTGGCGATGACTGGGACAACAAGGTTGTCGATTGGATGGTCACTGAGTTCAAGAACGCACACGGCGTCGATCTGTCAAAGGACAAGATGGCGATGCAGCGGCTGCGCGAGGCGGCGGAGAAGGCGAAGATCGAACTCTCGAGTTCGATGCAGACCTCGATCAACCTGCCGTACATCACTGCGAGTGCTGACGGCCCGCTGCACCTTGACGAGACTTTGAGCCGGGCGCAGTTCGAGTCGATGACCCAAGATCTACTCGATCGCACCAAGGCCCCTTTCCAGGCGGTCTTGAAGGACGCAGGTATCGCACTCGACAAGATCGATCAGGTTGTGCTTGTTGGTGGCTCAACGCGGATGCCCGCCGTCACCGAACTGGTCAAGAATGAGGCCGGCAAGGAGCCGAATAAAGGCGTGAACCCCGATGAGGTGGTAGCCGTTGGCGCGGCTCTGCAGGCGGGTGTGCTCAAGGGTGAAGTAAAGGATGTGCTGCTGCTTGATGTGACCCCGCTATCACTTGGCATCGAGACCACGGGCGGCGTCATGACCAGATTGATCGAGCGCAACACCACCATCCCGACGAAGCGCTCGGAAACCTTTACCACGGCAGACGACAACCAGCCATCGGTGCTGATTCAGGTGTATCAAGGTGAGCGCGAAATGGCGGCGTACAACAAGCGCCTTGGCACGTTTGAGCTAACGGGTCTACCGCCGGCACCACGTGGCGTACCGCAGGTCGAGGTGACCTTCGATATCGATGCGAACGGGATTGTCCATGTGTCCGCAAAGGACATGGCGACGGGCAAAGAGCAGTCAATGACGATCTCGGGCGGCTCGGCGTTGAGTAAGGACGAAATCGACCGCATGATGCGCGAGGCCGAGCAACACGCTGATGAGGACAAGCAGCGTCGGGAGGAGGTCGAGGTGCGAAATACCGCCGAAGGGCTGGTTTATCAAACCGAGAAGTTCCTCGCCGACAACGCAGACAAGGTGCCAGCCGATGCCAAGGCCAACGTCGAAGGACCACTTGATGAACTCAAGAAGGCCATTGACGCCAATGACCTGCCTGGAATGCGATCCGCAACCGACAAGGTGGCCCAGGCGAGCCAGACCCTGGGTGCAGCTATGTACGCGACGGCCCAAGCTGCCGGTGGGTCAGAGGGTGCGGCAGACGCCGAGTCGGAGATGGTCGAGGACGATGTTGTCGATGCAGAAATCATCGACGAGGAAGAAGCCAAGTGAGTTCCGAATATCAAAATGAGAACGAGGAGCACGGTGTCCGGGTAACCGACAAGCGTCGGATCGATCCAGACACCTACACGCTTAGGGATGTTGACGCGCAACCGGGGCCGGGGGCGGCAGGTGAGTCCACTGAGGCTGATGCCCCCGCCACGGCAGAAGTTGACAAGTTGGCTGAACTGACCAACGACCTGCAGCGAGTGCAGGCTGAATACGCAAACTACCGGCGACGGGTCGATCGGGATCGTGAACTCGTCAAGGAGAATGCAGTCGGATCGGTCATCGCGGCGCTGTTACCGGTCATCGATGACATCGATAGAGCACGTGAGCACGGGGAACTAGCGGGCGCATTCCGCAGTGTCGGCGAGGCGCTTGAGGGTGCATTGGCGAAGCTGGGCCTAGAGAAATTCGGCGAGGCCAATGAAGCCTTTGATCCGAACCTGCATGAGGCACTTTCAACTGAATCCAATGATGAGATTTCCGAGCCAACCGTGACAGCTCTGTATCAGCCCGGGTACCGCTATGGGGGGCGTGTGTTGCGCCCGGCCCGAGTTGCTGTTGCCGGGACTGACTGATTGTGAACAAAGACTGGCTCGAGAAGGATTTCTACGCGATTCTCGGCGTCAGCAAGGGTTCAACCCCGGATGAAGTAAAGAAGAAGTATCGCAAACTCGCACGTGAGTTGCACCCGGACAAAAATCCAGGCGACGCGAAGGCTGAGGAGCGGTTCAAGCAAGTGTCCGAGGCTTATGACGTGTTGTCCGACGATGCCAAGCACAAGGAGTACGACGAAGCACGGGCGTTGTTCGCCAACGGTGGCTACCGCGCGGGCGGATTCGGTGGTGGCCCCGGCGGCGGTCAAGGGGCTGGGCAATACAACGTCAACATGGAAGACCTCTTTGGTGACGGCAATAGCGGCTTCGGTGACTTCCTCGGTGGGATCTTCAACCGTGGTCGGCCGGGCCGCACTGCGCAGCCACGTCGCGGTGGTGATCTGGAGAGCGAATTGACACTTTCCTTCGATGATGCACTTGATGGCATCACCGTGCCACTGCGCCTTAGTACCGAGGCGAGTTGCAAGACCTGCCACGGCACGGGCGCAAATCCTGGCACCTCGCCCAGGGTGTGTCCGGCATGCGATGGCTCGGGTCAGACGGCCCGCAACGCTGGCGGCTTTGCCTTTGCTGAGCCATGCACGGTTTGTCGCGGACGCGGCGTCTTTGTAGATGAACCGTGCACGGTGTGCCGTGGGTCGGGGCGTGGCTTGAGCACGCGTACGGTGCAGGCGCGAATCCCAGCAGGAGTAAAAGACGGCGCTCGCATTCGACTAAAGGGCAAAGGGGCCCCCGGTGAACGTGGTGGCCCGGCCGGTGATCTATTCGTCGTCGTTCAGGTAACCGGGCACCCGGTATTCGCGCGCAAGGGTGACAACATCACCTTGACCGTGCCGGTCACGTTTGTCGAGGCCACCCTCGGTGGGCAAATCTCGGTTCCGGTGCCACGTGGTGGGTCGGTCAAGTTGCGGATACCGGCGGGCACCACGAACGGCCGCACGTTCCGCGTCCGCGATAGGGGTCTCTTGCGCAAGGACGGCACCCACGGGGACGTGCTCGCAATGGTGGAGATCGCAGTGCCACAAAAGCTAAATGACGAGGCTGAGAAGGCACTTCGTACCTATGCCGAGCAGACCGCAGATCATGATCCGCGCGAAGCGCTTTACGCGATTACCGGCATGGGGGACAAGTCATGAGCGAGCCCAATCGCGGCTACCACGTCGCTGCGGATTCGCCCGTCTACATTATTTCTGTCGCGGCGCAACTAACCGGTTTGCATCCGCAGACCCTGAGGCAATACGACCGATTGGGTTTGGTGTCACCAACGCGACTGGGCGGGCGTAATCGACTGTACTCGGCGAATGACATCGCGCGACTGCGTGAAATTGCCGATCTATCGGCGGAGGGCCTGACCTTGGAAGGGATCCGCCGGGTCCTAGTACTCCAGCTCGAAGTGGATCGATTGCGCGACAGATTGCAGGAGTTTCACCGAGAGAAGTCAGCAACAGCCTTGGTAGTTTGGCGTCCAGCGAGGAAGCAATAACCATGGATATTCAGTTCACGACCAAAGGCCAAGACGCCCTAGGTGCGGCGGTTCGCAGCGCAGCGGCAAACGGCAATGCCCAGGTTGAACCAATCCACCTGCTTGATTCGCTCTTGCAGCAGGGCGAGGGTATTGCGAGTGCACTACTTGAAAAAGTTGGTGCGAACACGGCGGCAATGACCCGTGAGGTTAGAACGGCGGTTGAGTCCTTGCCTTCCGCGAGTGGCTCTTCGGTCTCGGCACCGCAGCTCAGTAATGCGAGCTTCAAGGTTTTGAGTTCGGCCCAGGAGTTGGCCAAGGAGCGTGGTGATGAGTACGTAAGCACCGAGCACCTCTTAATAGGTCTGGCAAAGGATGGTGGCCCGGGAGCTAGTGACCGATTGGCAGCAGCCGGTGCCACACCTACCGCGGTATTGGCGGCACTTCAACAAGTTAGGGGGTCAGCCCGCGTGACTACGCAGGATCCGGAGCAAACATTCCAGGCACTAGAGAAGTACGGGGTTGATCTCACCGCACTGGCACGGGACGGCAAGATCGATCCGGTCATCGGGCGCGACGAGGAGGTCAGACGCACAATTCAAGTGCTCTCCCGACGCACCAAGAACACTCCGGTGTTGATCGGTGAGCCTGGTGTCGGTAAGACGGCGGTAGTCGAAGGCCTAGCCAGACGGATTGTCGAAGGCGATGTACCCACCTCGCTGGCGGGCAAGACCCTGATCGCGCTGGACCTCGCCGCGATGGTTGCCGGGGCGAAATACCGCGGTGAATT
>SYJA01000016.1 GCA_005798555.1 Actinomycetota bacterium | reverse complement strand
GCCTGCTCGTTCGTCATGGTCGGCAGGTTACCGCCGGGTCACTTGCGGCTCCCAAGCCCCGGCCCGGTCGGGGCTGGCCTGGGCTGTTTGGGTTAACCTATTGCTAACTTGTGGTGCGACGGAGTGGAGTTCAGGATGCCGGTAAAAGCGATTCTTGGAGGAAAAGTGAAAATACGCACGCTGGTTGTGGGTTCGCTGTTCGCCTTAGTCGCCGTAACCGGCTATCCGAGCGCTGCCGCTGCGGCGGCGCCCAAGACCACGATCAAGATTGTCGTCTCCGGATGCGAGGGCTGTACCATCGGGTGGCAACGAGCGCTCGCGTCGGACACCACAGTCGCACCTGGTAAACCGAAGTTTCTAACTGGGGAGCAACGCAAAGTGTCGGGCGGACAGGTAACCTTCACGATCCCGACGAAATTGACCCAAGGCGTAAGTTTCACGATCACCGCCCCGTGGGAAGCCGGTTTGGACTACGTGACCAACATCGTTCTTGGCTCCGACTCGCTAACTGGATCAAGTGCGGCCCCCGCGGGTACCAAAGTGTCGACAACCCAAGCTAAGCAGCGCCAGGAGGGATCACCCTGCTGGCAGGGCACCACCAAGGCCAGGGCCGTCATCGAGGTTTCGGTGGCCAAGATCAGTGTGGCCGGCGTCCCGGTGGGCACCAAAGGCAAGGCCCCGCTGGCTTGGGCGTCACCCACTGTGAGCACGATCCTTCCCGGTGCCAATGGCGGGGATTCACCTCCCGTGTCCCTAACCAATGGGACCACCGGGAATCAGGAAGCCTTCTACTGCTGAGTGCACGGGCACCTGAGCTGTTAATTCGTCAGTACCCGGTGGCCGCCGGAGCATACTTGCGGCATGACGCGCCCAACCCTCGCCAACTGGATGGCACCTGAACACGCTTTTTGGTCCTTTCGGCATGTTCGTGAACTGATCCCGACGGCGCAAGTTGATCCAGCCGCCGTGGTGCGCACCTTGCATCGGGACGCGAACTCCGCACTCGGTGATTTGGTCGTCGACTTCCATGATGGACGGCAACCTGTTGGTGATTTCCTCAGCTCGACAAATACCGACTCGTTCACGGTGGCGCAAGACGAGAATTTGGTTTTCGAATGGTTGGCACCGGGGGTAGTCGATGTCGAGCCGCATTTGATATTTAGCGTCACGAAGTCGGTAACCGGCATGTTGGTCGGTGCCCTGGTGCAAGAGGGCTTGATTGATGTTGAAGTACCGGTTACTGACTATGTGCCTGAGGTAGCGGGCAGTGGTTTTGGTGACGCCACTGTTCGTAATTTGCTAGACATGGCGGTGAGTTACCAGTTCGCGGAGGACTACTCACCCGGACCAGACATCGTTGCCTACCGCAACTCGGTTGGCTGGTATCCGGCACCCCTTGGGGCGCCGGATCTGCACGACTTCATCGCATCCCGCAAGAAGGAAGGCGGGCATGGCAAGGCATTTCGCTATCTGTCGCCGACCACGGACCTTGTTGGCTGGGTATTAGAAGCGGCTAGTGGTATGCCGTATGCGACGGCCCTGTCGAAGTACATCTGGTCGAAAATCGGCACCGAGGCCCCCGCGCACATCACCGTGGATCGCCAAGGGTCACCGCGCGCTGCGGGAGGGCTATCGGTGATCCCGCGCGATATGGCGCGATTCGGCATGATGATTCGTGATGGTGGGATGGGTGTCATCGACCCGGCATTCCTCGCGGATGTCTACGACAACGGCAACAGGGCGCAGTGGGCAGCGGGTGACTTCAAAGATTTCTTCCCGAAAGGCGTCTACCGATCATTTTGCTACAAACCCGGTGATGACCCAGGTGTGATCATGGGCATCGGGATACATGGTCAATTCCTTTATATTGATCGACCGCGCGGGGTGGTGGTGGCAAAGCAGTCATCCTGGCCGATGCCCGATGACGAGGAAATGCACTTGGATTCGTACCGCGCCTGCCGCGCGGTCGCTCGCGCCCTAGGTTAGACGGTACTTTTTATTGGGAGCGGTTTTGCTAGGAGCGGTCGCGGAAGATGACCGGGGGCGTGTCGCGAAATCTCGAGTTTGCCCACAACTGATTGCCGTCTTGGGTGGTGAACCCGGTGAGCGTCGGGCGCACTCCGTCGAAGAATGCCGTTGATGGCGACTCCATGAGCAGTGCCCACTCGCGCTTGAGTAGGTGCTCCTGCAACTGACCTTCGACATAGCGGTTATGGGTACCAACCGCCATGAAGCGCACCTTGGACTCGATCAAATCGGTGCCCGGCAGGATAACTTCCAACTCCATGCCCTGCAGGTCAACATGGAGCAGGTCGGTTGACTCGTCACTTCCGAGGAGTGACTCCAGGGTCACAGTTGGGACGTCAAAGTGCTTAAGATGGGCGCCGCGGTAGTCCATCTCCGGCGTCACTGCCTCATTGACGGCCCCGCCCATATCGCCGTCATCAAGTACCGGGAAGCGCAAGGTGGTAAGTGTTGCCCAGCCGGCGGCCTGCACCACCCGCAGTTCGGCGGTGCTTGCCGCTAGTGCTGCTGCTATCTGGGTCGGGGTTCCGCTGATTAGTTCGGCCTGCACGCCGTTATCGGCAGCGTGCTGCAGGCACCAGGTCGCGCGCAGTGGGTCGGCTTCGACCGCGATTCCTGATGCGCGTTTGCCTTGCCTTCGCGCCACCACGATCCCCATGACAGCCCAAGGCGCCCAACCGGCACCAACCTCAACAACCCGGTAGGTCTCCTTGTCGTTGGAAAGTGAGATCGCTAAACCGAGGTACTCCTCGGCTTCGGACCGATAGCCATCACTTGGCACCGGG
>SYJA01000015.1 GCA_005798555.1 Actinomycetota bacterium | reverse complement strand
TATATGGCGGCATCTCGATTGGGCTTTGAGCTCGACACCATCCAGTTGCATCAATCCCTAGGTGTCAAGCTCGGCGCCGGTGGAGCCTCCGGGCTGCCCCTGCGCCCGAATTTTTGACCCTTAACTCTTAATCACCGGGTCACCGGCACCTTAGGTGTCTGTCTTGGCCCAGGGATTCTTCTGGGTTCCGGCCAAGTGGCCGATTATTGCTGTAAAAAAGGAGCTTGGTGACTGACCGCAAGACGAAATCTCTGCTGAACTCATGAACAAGGCGAATTCACCCGCTTCGTCCTGAGCCACTACAGCCGGATAAGCCCCCTTGATCACTTTTCGCACTGCATCGGGCTGATCGTCGCGATGAAAAGCTCGGAACTCCACCCCGAACCTTGCAGTTAGTTCCGCTTGACGCTCTTTCCAATCTACTTTCGCACGAAACAGCGAATGCGTGATGTCGCACAAACTGCAATGCCTCATCCCAAGGCGGGCCCCAATCCAATACGTCATCTCCCCCCAGATCGAGGCATCGGCGTCATAGACTCCAAAAAGAATGATGATTTTCTTGGGTGTATCTGGTGTGAGGGTCATCTGAATCCCTTTCTTATCCCTTACTTGGCTAATTGCTTTCGCCACGACGAGAAACTGCGAATCGAGCCCGAGTGCGGCCGCCTCAACCATGGGTAGGGGTGGATCTCCGCGAGGTCCCTGAATTCATTGAATGACGGCACGGGTGCATGGGTCACTGCGACCGCATGGCCGCGGGTAAATTCATGGGGATCGCCAATAAAGACAGTCAACTGCCGCCGGGACCATAGATCTGCCAGAGTTTGCAGGTAGAAAGCAATTCGCCGCGAACTCAGCTGCATTTTCGCAAGAGCCTTCTGATTGAAAATGAATATCACCGGTAAGCCCGGGTTGGCTGCCAGTGCCGGGTCGCTATCACCAAGTGAGTCAATTGTTAGGAGTACGAACTCTGCTTTAGCTGTCTTAATTGGGTTTACCGGACCTGTTGTTCGCGCAAGGTCAGGATCGTGATCCAGAATTGGATCGCTTTCCAATTGGCGCATCGGGGATTCATCAGGGAACTCTTGGATCGGACAATTGCTCCTGAGCCTGCACCGCGCACATAGCCCCGGCGCCCTTTTGTCCACCTGCCATTTGGCGAAACCATACGGCTTCCCGGTGCCCGCGCCAACCGTCCACTGCCAACCCAGGAGGTTCGCCGCTCGGGACCCGTCGATTAATTCTCGGTGCATTCGCTCCTGCCCGTGCAACCAGCCCATCTCACTTCGAATGGTCCAATGCGAGGCCAGCCACATGCGGCTCTGGTTGACCAGCCAGCCCTCAGTTTCCAGTTCGGAGACGACTTCATCGATACAAAGCAGGTCCCGGTTCCAGCCATCACCTTGTGAAAATGAATTCGCGGAGAAGCGTAAGTTCTCGAAAAGCCTGACCCCAATGCGCGCATAGAGATGCCGGGCATACTCCTGCCAATAGAGCTCATCGCGAAACTTCTCGCGGTCCTTGTCTGGAGCATCTTGAACGGCTTCGTAAACCTCCGCCAAGGTGAGAAGGTTGTGCCTGATGTAGGGGGAAAGCACCGAGGCGCCTCGTTTATTTTTCGGGTATACCTGTGAACGCGAACTCGCGTAACCGGTTATGTCCAAAGTGCTTAACGCACGATCTGCAGCAGTTTGCCCACCGGGAATGGAACTCACCCCGACCTGACCTGAATAAAGCCCTCGAAAGTCTTTCTCAATTATTGCAAGGGGATCCTTGCTCAGCACGACTTCAAGCATGGTGCGGACATTAGTCGACCTTTTGGCTTGCTGCAGAAAGTCCTGAACGCCTATCTTGGAATTTGCTGGCGAGGGCTCTTCATAACCGTCCGCATCAAGGACTTGCCGGCAGGTGATTCGGCCCGACCATGTCTAGGCCACCGTCCATGACGATAGTGGTGCCGGTGATGTAGTCACCCGAAGGCGAGGCGATGAATGCCACCAGGTCGGCGATTTCATCAGGGTGCTGCAGTCGGCGCAGGGGCACCACCGCGGCCACCTTGGCCGGGTCCACCCCGTACCGATCGAAGGCCTCTGTGTGCACGATGCCCGGGGCGACTCCGACGGTGCGCACCCCACGACTGCCCCACTCAACGGCCCAGGTGCGGATCAGTGATTCCACCGCGGCTCGAGCGGCTCCTGAGTGGGCCATACCAGGGAGCGCACCACGCGGGGTGATGGTGATGCAGATGACTTTCCCGTAGCCGCGAGGCAGCATGGTGCGGGTGGCCACCGCGGTGGTGAGATACCAGGTGGCGTCGAGATTCAACCGCGTGACCGCACGGAAACCCTTGGCATTGATATCTTCAGCGGCCGCGACGAATTGGCCGCCGGCATTGTTGACGAGGATTTCGATGCCGGGTGTCTCATGCAAAATACGATCAAGAGCCGCATCGACTTGTTCCGGCTCGCGCACATCAGCGATAACCGGAATTACCCTGCCCGCAGGTGCCATGCCGGCAGTTTGCTCCAAGGTTTTCGCCGTGCGCCCCATGATAAAAACTTGCGCACCCAGCTCAGCGAGTTTTAGCGTTATCGCCCTGCCGATACCGGTGCCGCCACCGGTAACCAAGCCGATGCGGCCGGCCAAAGATTGCTCAGTCACCAAGTGCCGCCGCATCAACCAGCACATACATTGCAACCTCGTCACTCAACTCGGTGTGTTCGCCGGCGCTGCCGATGGAAACGCCGCCGGTTGATCTACGCACCTGCACCAGCGCGCCGGGTAGTGCGCCGACGCGTCGCAGCCTTGTCATGGTCTCCGCATCAACTTGGATCGACTCGCCGAACCGGCGGACCGTCACCTGAACCAATTCGGTGCTGGCAATCAGCGAGAGCGGGCGCACCGCACCAACAACTACTTCGGTGATGTCGAACTCCGGGCGCAGTTCCTGCAGCCCGGGTATTGGGTTTCCATAGGGTGAAACAGTTGGATTACCTAGAAGTTCTAGCACTCGCCGCTCGACCGCATCGCTCATCACATGCTCCCAGCGGCAGGCCTCAGCGTGCACCTCCTCCCAGGGCATCCCGATTACTTCGACCAGCATGCATTCGGCGATGCGGTGCTTGCGCATGACACGGATGGCCGCCGCGCGCCCAGCGGCGGTGAACTCCAGATGGTGATCGCCGTCGGCCACCATCACTAGGCCATCGCGCTGCATGCGAGCGACCGTCTCAGATACCGTGGGACCACTTTGCGCCAACCGCTCTCGGATGCGTGCCCGCATCGGCAACACATCTTCCTCTTCAAGCTCGAAAATGGTGCGCAGGTACATCTCGGTGGTGTCGATGAGGTCACTCACAGCGGCCAACCTACCCGAGTGCCGAGGCGAGCAGCAGGGAGAGTGCGAAGCCCGCCACCACCAGCCCTCCCGTCCACTCCCGCTCAACTTGGTATGCGTCCGGGATCATGGTGTTCGCGATCATTGCTAGCAGCGCCCCGGCGGCGAAAGTCTGCACGACGCCGGTGATAGTGCCGTCGTCAGTTGCCAACAGGGTGTAACCAAGTCCGGATGCGATCGCACTTGTCGCAACGACTGCGGCGTACATGAGCAAGACTTTTGCCAATTTCCACTTTTTGGCACGGAGTCCGGCCGAGGCCGCCATGCCTTCTGGCAGGTTTGACAGCGCGACACCGGCAAGTAACGTCGGGTTTACCCCGCCGGCAAGAACACTGATCCCGATAACAAATGACTCCGGCACTCCGTCCAGCACGCTACCTAGAACAATGGCGAGCGGATTGCCGCCGGTGTCGCTACTTTTATCGTCTTTCTTGCCGACCGTGTGGTCCTTGCTTCCGCGACTTTCCAAGATCTTCGTCCCGAAAACGAAAACCGCGGCACCAGCGAAAAGCGATAAGGCGAGGAGCGGAAGGCTCAGTGCTAGCTGGGCATCGGCAACTAGGTCGTAGGAGACGGAGCCGATCAACAGGCCACTACCGGCTGCCATCACTATCGCGGTCAACCTAGGCGAGGGCTTGAAGGCGTAAGCCAAGACGGCGCCCAAGATCAACGTCGCCGATGAGACCGCACCCCAAAACATCGCACCTAGCACCATGACACTGTGCCCTAAAGCGAAGGTGGGCACAACCCTTTAGGCTGACGAAGTGCCCAGCATTATGTGGTTTCGCCGCGACCTACGGCTCCTCGACAACCCGGCGCTGCTAGCCGCGCTGGCTGCCGCACGGGCCGATGCCTCAGCTGACGGCCGGGTCGTCCCGTTGTTCACCGTCGATCCGGTGCTTTGGGATGCCGCGGGCCCGGTTCGCCAGGCGTACCTGTCCCGATCCTTGGCCGCACTTGATAAGTCCTTGGGCGGCAATCTGCTGATCCGCCACGGGAACCCGATCGAGGGTGTGCCAGAAGTCGCCGCTGCCACGGGCGCCAGCAGCGTGCACATCGCTGGCGATTTCGGGCCCTACGGAAGCCAGCGTGATGCGGCGGTTGAGCGCGCGCTGGGAACGGTGCCGCTAATTCGCACCGGTTCGCCCTATGCCGTCGCGCCGGGTCGAGTCACCAAGGATGACGGCACCGCGTACCGCGTCTACACCCCATACTTTCGCGGCTGGCTGCGACACGGTTGGCCCAAGCCGGCCGCGGATGTGCCCACCGACGCCAACTGGTGGCAAGGAATGCAGTGCCACGGCATCCCGCCGGCCCCCGACCTCGGGGCCTTGGTCCTGCCGGAGGCCGGCGAGCAGGCCGCGTGGGCGCGCTGGGAGCAATTTCGCGCCGCCGGCCTATCGACCTATTCCGAACTCCGCAATCGAGCCGACCTCGCCGGCACCAGCGCCCTTGGCCATCACCTCAAATGGGGCGAGATCCACCCGCGCAGTTTGCTTGCTGAGTTGTCCGAGGAAAATGAAGTCTTCCGCAAGGAATTGTGCTGGCGGGAGTTCTACGCCGATGTGTTAGCGCAGCACCCGCAGACCGCGCGCCTATCCCTCGACCCCCGCTTTGATCAGGAAATGCGTTGGGCAGATAACGCTGACGACTTTTTCGAGGCCTGGGCAACAGGCAACACCGGCTACCCATTCGTTGACGCCGGCATGCGGCAACTTCGCGCCGAAGGTTGGGTCCACAACCGGGTGCGCATGGTGGTGGCCAGTTTCCTGATCAAGGACCTGCACATCCCTTGGCAGCGCGGCGCCGGCGAGTTCATGTATTGGCTGCGCGATGGCGACCTCGCGAGCAACTCCCACGGGTGGCAGTGGACCGCAGGTTGCGGTACCGACGCTTCCCCGTTCTACCGGGTATTCAATCCCGTCCTGCAGGGCCTGAAATTCGACCCGGACGGTGACTACGTGCGCCGGTACCTGCCTGAACTTGCCCACCTACCCGGTAAATCTGCCCACGAGCCATGGCTGCGACCCGATGGATATCAGGGTGGGTATTCGGAGCGAATCGTGGACCACCACCGAGAGCGTGAAGTCGCCTTGGCCAACTACTCGGCGATCAAAAAGCCGACGGCCTAATATTGGCTCATGCCCACCATCGCAGTGCTGTCCATGAAAGGCGGCGTGGGCAAGAGCACTATCACCTTGGGCCTAGCCAGCGTGGCTTGGGAGCGCGGCCAACATGCCCTAGTCGTCGACCTTGACCCCCAGGCCAACGCCACCATGGGCCTTGACGTGCTGGCCCCCGTCTTCACTACCAATGACGTTTTGGCTGACGCCCGACCCGGCATTGCCGCCGATGCGGTAACCGGCACCGGCTGGGCCGCGCATATCAAGGTCATTGCTGCCGAGCGCGCCCTCGAGCACCGCAATGTTAATGAAGGCCGCCACTCAGCCCTTCGCCTGCGCACCACCCTGGCCAGCCTGCCGCGGTCCTATGACCTCGTGGTAATCGATTGCCCACCATCACTTGGCGAACTCACGCGCAATGCACTCAGTGCCGCTGACCTGGCCGTGGTGGTAACCGAACCCGGATATTTCGCACTGCATGGCGCTGCGCAAGCACTCGAGGCAGTCGAAGTCATTCGAGGCACCACCAACCCCGGCTTGCGCACGGCCGCCATCGTCATCAATCGCGCACGGCCGCATCTTGCCGAGCAACAGGTGCGCATCACCGAGCTTCGCGAGGCTTATGGCGACCTGGTAAGCCCTAGTGTGCTGCCCGAACGCACCTCGGTGCCCCAAGCCCAAGGCGCCGGTATTCCGATCCACGCCTGGCATTCACCCGGTGCCCGCGAGATCTCGAATCTTTTCGAGGATCTTTATGACGAAATCCTGCCAGGCCTGAAGATGGGACCAAAATGAGTGAGCCGAGCGTTCCTACTCAGCGATCAGCCTTGGTCAAAGCCGCCGATGCCCAACTGCATCCAACCACGCCCAAACTCGAGCCCCTGGGTGACCTGGGCACCAAGGCGGGCAGCGCCACCTCGGATGTGATGCGGGGGCCCAAGAAGGAAAAGCTCGTCACCATCAAAGTCGATATCCCAAGGTCCGTGCGCAAGGCACTTAGCATCGAAGCCGAAAAGCGCGGCCTGAGCGTCAAGCAATTGATCAACGCCATCCTGCGAGATCGCACCCGGGGTTGACCCACGCCCCGAATCAGCCGGGGCTCACGGTATCGGATGGCGCGCGTCGTACCGCCAAAATGATGGCACAGCTCTACTCAAGCCCAAGGCGAGCACTACGCAAGCCACCCCGCCGGAGACCACCGCGAAGGCCTCGCCCGCCAGCGCCGCGACCGCACCGGCCTCGACATCACCCAGCCGGGGCCCACCCGCAACAACCACGGTAAAAACCCCCTGCAACCGCCCGCGATACTCATCTGGAGTGGCCGCCTGCAGGATCGTCGTCCGAAAGATAGCCGACACGTTGTCGGCCGCACCGGCGATGACTAGGAACAACAGCGCCAATGGCAACCAACGCACGAGGCCGAATGCCGCAATCGCAGTGCCCCAAACCACGATCGAGATAACCACCCAGCGACCCTGCGCTCGCACCAGGCCCAGCCGACCGCTGAAGACACTGGACAACAGGGCACCAACGGCCGGCGCTGCCGCCAGGAAACCCAAGACGGTCGCGACCTCGCGCATCGAGCCGCCATACCAGAGCGCCGCAATGGCAGGGAACAAAGCACGGGGCATGCCGAAAACCATCGCGATGATGTCCTCATAGAACGACATCTGCAGATTGCGTTTGCCTTTGAGGAAGACGAACCCCTCCTTGACCGCGCTCCAACCGGCGCGCGGGCGGGCATCACCGGGGATCAGGATCGGCGGCAGGCTCGGCAATCGCCACATGGCCCACACCAAAATTGCGAATGCAATGACATCAATGACATAGGCGGCAGTGACGGTACCGAATGCAGCAATCACAATGCCACCGATCAGTGGCCCGACAGTGAATCCAATATTCCAGGTGATCATGCTGAGCGCGTTGGCTGCGGGCAGCATTTGCGTTGGCACCAACCGCGGAACAATTGCCTGCCGCGCCGGGTTGCCCACCGCGAAGAACGCCGATTGAATTGCCACGACCAAGAAGAGGACCCCGACCGAGTTGATCGCGAGCGCGGACTGCAGTAGAAACAGGATCGAGCAACCCCACAGCCCGAGCGCACTGATCAAGCCCACCAACTTGCGGTCGAAGGCATCGGATAGCGTGCCCCCGTACAGGCCGAAACCAATTAGCGGGATCAATTGAAATAGCCCCACCAAGCCCACCATGAAACTGGATTTTGTTAGGTCATAAACCTGCAGGGCCACCGCCACCGAAGTCATCTGCTGGCCAATATTGCTAACACCGAGCCCGATGAACAGGCGCCGATAAGGTGCGCTGGCCCGAAGAGGTGTTAGGTCAGCAAAAATTCGAGCCACTCGGTAAACCTATGCCCAGCGTCGGTACTCGACTTGAAATGGGCTATGGCGAAAGCCGCTCGAGGGTCCAAGCGCTTTGGTCGTCCAAAGCCGCTTCCGCGTGCAGGGCCGTGAATCGCAGTCGGTCATGCAGTCGCGAGGTGCGGCCCTGCCAAAACTCGATCGTCACCGGCCGGATCAGCCACCCACCCCAAAAATCGGGCAGCGGTACGTCAATGTCGGCGTAATCGTCCACCAATTCATTGAAGCGTAAGTCGAGTATCGAGCGGTCCTCGATAACCTCTGACTGCCGGCTGACCCAGGCCCCCAGCTGCGAATCGCGGGGGCGGGAGCCGAAGTACTCGGCCACCTCATCGCGCGCGATGAGCTCGGCGCGTCCGACAACCACCACCTGCCGGTGCATCGAGAACCACGGGAAGGTGACCGAAGTGTTCGGATTGGCATTGAGATCGCGGCTCTTGCGCGAACCAAGATTGGTGAAGAACGTAAAGCCGCGGGCATCGACCCCTTTGAGTAGCACCGTCCGGGTACTCGGGGCCCCCGCGGCATCGGCGGTAGCGAGCACCATGGCATTGGGTTCGACCAACCCGGCGGCATCGGCAGCGGTGAACCAGGCCGAAAATGCGGCCAGCGGCTCATCCCCAAGGTCGGCGGGGGCTAAGGCACCGGTGTCATAGGACACCCTCAAGTCGGCAATCTGCTTGTCCATGACCTGATCCCACCACGGGTTCATGGATCAGCGCCACCCGGCGGCGGCATTGGCCCGCAATAAGTGTTGGATAGGGCTTAATCCCACCCACTGCAAGGAGGAACCGTGTCAGAGTTCGTGCCCGGCCTCGAGGGAGTCATTGCCTTCGAGACCCAAATTGCCGAGCCCGATCGCGACGGCGGCGCCCTGCGCTACCGCGGGGTTGATATCGAGGATCTCGTCGGCCGGGTTTCCTTCGGTAACGTCTGGGGGCTGCTCGTAGACAATGAATTCAATCCAGGCCTACCACCAGCCGAGCCATTCCCGATCCCGATCCACTCCGGCGATGTGCGCGTTGATGTGCAGTCGGCGATCGCGATGCTGACGCCGGCCTGGGGCCTGCACCAACTGCTCGATATTGACGACGGTACCGCGCGCGAGAACCTGGCCCACGTCTCCGTCATGGCTTTGTCATTCGTCGCCCAGGCCGCACGCGGGCTGGGCCTTCCCATGGTGCCGCAGGCCCGGATCAACGAAGCATCGACCATCACCGAACGATTCATGCTGCGGTGGCGCGGTGAGCCGCACCCCAAGCACATTCAAGCGATTGACGCCTACTTCGTCTCCGCTGCCGAGCACGGCATGAATGCGTCCACTTTCACCAGTCGGGTCATTGCATCAACGGGCGCCGACGTTGCAGCGGCGATCTCCGGTGCCATCGGAGCCATTAGCGGCCCACTGCATGGTGGCGCACCCGCGCGGGTTCTCGGGATGATCCAGGAAGTCGAGCGCACCGGCGACGCCGACGCGTATGTGCGCTCGGTCCTCGACAAGAACCAGCGCCTGATGGGCTTCGGGCACCGCGTTTATCGGGCCGAAGACCCAAGGGCCAGGGTGCTGCGCCGCACCGCACGTGACTTGGGTGCACCACGCTACGAAGTCGCAGCCGCGTTGGAGCAGGCCGCACTTGGTGAGCTTCGGGCCCGGCGCCCCGATCGCGTCCTGGAGACCAATGTGGAGTTCTGGGCCGCGATCGTGCTCGATTTTGCCGAAGTCCCGGCTCCGCTGTTCACCTCGATGTTCACCTGTGCCCGGCTAGCCGGGTGGAGCGCCCACATCTTGGAGCAGAAGAAGACCGGCCGATTGATTCGCCCGTCCGCCCGCTATGTCGGACCGGCACCACGTAAACCAGAGGCGGTGCCCGGTTGGGATCCGGTGATGGTCGCCCCCACCGGCTACACCCCAACATCAGGAGCAGAGCGTTGAACGAGATTCGCATCCCCGCTGACTTACTACCCACCGACGGCCGCTTCGGCGCCGGCCCATCCAAGGTGCGCGAGGAGCAAGTCACCGCGTTGGCTAAGGTCTGGCAGTCCTATCTGGGCACCTCCCACCGGCAAAAGACCGTCAAGTCCGAGGTCGGCCGGCTGCGCGCCGGGCTCACTTCGCTATTTGCCCTACCAGCTGGTTACGAAGTGGTGCTGGGTAACGGTGGCTCCACCGCATTTTGGGATATTGCGGCATTTGGTCTCATCAAGGACCGAGCCCAGTTCCTAACTTTTGGCGAGTTCGGCGCAAAGTTCGCCGACGGGGTGCAAAAGGCCCCATACCTCGGTGAGCCAACCATCATCAACACTGCGCCAGGTGACGCTCCCGCATTTGCCGCAGAAGCCGGTATCGACGCCTACTGCTCACCGCATAATGAAACATCCACCGGTGTCGCAATCCCACCACTTCGCCCAGTCGGCGCTGATGCGGACTCGATCGTCATCATCGATGCCACCTCCGGTGCCGGTGGCCTGCCCGTTGATCCTTCGCAGTTCGACACCTACTACTTCGCCCCGCAGAAGAGCTTTGGCTCGGACGGTGGCCTGTGGTTCGCGCTGATGTCGCCGGCCGCCATCGAGCGCGTAGCGCGCATCGCGGCAGGTGGCAGGTGGATCCCGCCCTTCTTGGACCTGCAGACGGCAATTGATAACTCGCGACTCGACCAGACCTATAACACCCCGGCCTTGGCAACCATCTTCTTGATGGCCGAACAGGTTGACTGGTTAAACACCAACGGCGGCCTGAGTTGGTGCACCGCGCGCACCGCTGAATCATCCGGCGTGCTGTACGACTGGGCAGCGGCCAACCCCATGGCCACCCCATTTGTCCAGGACCCGGCCAAACGCTCCGCGGTTGTTGCGACCATCGACATTGATGACTCCATCGACGCCACGCTGATCACCGCGGCACTGCGGGCAAACGGCATCGTCGATACCGAGCCTTACCGCAAGCTTGGGCGCAACCAGCTCCGAATTGCTGTTTTCCCAGCGGTTGAGCCCGACGATGTGCGCGCCCTCACCCGCTGCATTGATTACGTCATCAACCAGCTTTCGTGACACCAGCTGTCACCACAAATCACACCCCGGTCCGCGACCGGGTCACCTGGATCTCCTACGTGCAGATCTCCTTTTTCACTTGGTTCATGTACAGCTTCGGGGCCACCCAAGCCCTACTCCGCGATGAGCAGGGCACCGGACTAGTTCTAGCATCGCTGCACGGCACCTTCTTGTCTATCGGCGGCTTACTTGCCGCATTCATCGTAGCCAGACTCATGCTGCATTACGGCCGCGGGCGCGTCCTGCGCCTGGGTTCCATCGGCACGATTATCGGGGTTCTGCTTCTGACTTGGCCCGGGGTGAGCATCGGCGTAACTTTTCTCGGGGTCTTCCTGGCCGGTGTCTTCGGTACTTTCATCGTTGCCACGGTTAATGCATTCCTGCTTGATCACGAGGGCTTGGCCGGCCCGGCGGCACTCACCGAGGCAAATGCGCTGGCCTGCTTAGCCGGCCTCCTCGGGCCATTGGTGATCGGCATTGGCGCCGCGACACTGATCGGCTGGCGCGCGGGCATGTACGTCGTAATTCTCGCGTTGATCGCGGTCGAGATCTGGCGCGGGCGCAACACTGAGGCATTCAGTGAACCACCGGAGATCTTCGCCAAAGTAGAACGAGGCAAGATACCTCGGGCATTTTGGTGGTCATGGTTACTACTTGTCTGCATTATCGGTGCTGAGTTCTCCCTTACTTTTTGGGGCGCGGATCTGCTGCGCGAAAGATGCGGGTTCGGGCCCGCCGCTGCTGCGGCTTCGCTGGCCTCGGTTGTCGGCGGGATGTTCATTGGCCGGGCCTTCGGCGCTCGCTTAGCGCGGGCCTTTGCCACCGAGTGGATCCTGCGCGTTGCCATGACCTGTGCCCTCGTGTCCTTCGCCATCGCTTGGTCATTTACCTGGTGGCCTGTCGTCATCCTCGGGTTATTCCTCACCGGTATCAGCATCTCCGTGCACTGGCCACTGGGCGTGGCGCGGGCGGTGGTGGCCTCCGATGGTCTAACCGACCGGGCCGCTGGGCTGGCGTCGGTCGCGGCGTGCGTTGCTACCGGTATTGCGCCATTTGCGCTCGGCGCCCTCTCGCAAAGCATCGGGTTTCATCTGGCGTTCTTGATCGTGCCGGTATTCCTCGGCTGCGGGTTGGCCATACTTTTCATTAGACCTGTCCAACAACTCATCACTGGGCGGGCACTGGGACCCTGATCAGCCGGTCATCGCGTTCGCTCGCTATTAGCAGTGCTCGACTATCGGCCGTCCAAGTAATGGCCTCACCTTGAAACTGATAAGGCAAGGCAATGCGGGCTACTTCCGGGCCCGGCGGTAGGCCCGAATGCACCACCGCGTTGACGTAATCACGCAAGACATATTTCGTGCCATCCGGTGAGATGGCCCCATCGGTTATCAGGCCACCCTCGATCTGCAGTTTCCTCGCAATGTTCAGGGCGTTTTGCCGTAGTGGATACGGCAGCGAATACAGCGAGCCGTGTGCGAGTTGCTTGGTGACCACCCAAAGCCGCGGACCGGACGGATCCGCGAGCAGCGCCTCAGCATTATGGGGTCGGTCGCGGTAGGTGAACCGGTATACCTTGGCCCGCACCGTTTGCGAGGTCAACCCCGCCGGCTCACGTATTCGTAGCACTTCAACTTCCGGCCAGTTATCTCGGTTGTCACCGATATCGCCGAGCCAGATTACGGGGCGGCCCCGCTTGTCGCTGCCAACCGCAATCGATTCGAAGTCGCGGGCCCTCGCACCGGTTATTTTTATGGTGGCACGGGTCGTGCAGTTCTGCGAATCGATCGCATAAATGACCGGGCCACCGGATGAGTCATTGTGCAGCCAGATGGTGTGCGGGTGCTGGATAGAGGTGGCCAACCCGCTGATCTCGGTGAACCTTGGGTCCTTGAAAGTGCAGACCACCGTGGTTTGGGCGGTTGCGGCCGGCGCCCAGACAACGGTGAGGGCCGAAGTCCCGAGCAGGACTGCGGCCCACGCCTTGGTACTGCGTGCTTTGCGGATCACCGGCTCATCAGGGCAGCGATCACCACAACAGCCACCGTGGAGCACAGGACCACGAGCGTGATGATACGTCGCGTTCGCGGGTCCATACGCTCAGCCTACGGCCCCCTAACCTAGGCCGAGGACCCCCTGAATTGGATCGATCGCGAAGTAGATGACAAATGCGATCGACACCACCCACATCAACCAGTTGATGCTCTTGGCCTTGCCAACAGCGATCTGGATGATTACCCAGGTCACGAAGCCCGCGCCTATCCCGTTGGTGATGGAGTAGGTGAACGGCATCAACGCAATGGTCAAGAAGGCCGGGATTCCGATTTCATAGTTCATGAAGTCGATATGGCGGATCTGCGTCATCATCAAGAAGCCGACCACGATCAAGGCAGGGGTGGCGGCTTCGTAGGGAATGACGGTAACAAGAGGCGAGATGAACATCGCGACTAGGAACAGCAAGCCGGTGATGATCGAGGCGATCCCGGTGCGCGCACCTTCGCCGATCCCCGACGCCGACTCGATATACGAGGTATTACTCGACACCGATGCCGCACCACCAGCCACCGCTGCGATGGAGTCGACCACCAAGATGCTCTCGAAGTGCGGGATATCACCGTTCTCGTCAAGTAGTTCTGCTTCACCCGCCAGACCAAAGGCGGTGCCCATCGTGTCGAAGAAGTCACTGAGCATCAGGGAGAAGATCGCGAGCAGAGCCGCAATCACCCCGATGACCTGGAAGCTGCCAAAGAGATTGAACTGGCCGAGCAGTCCAAGGTCTGGGGTGGCCACGATCTGGTCTGGCACCTTTGGCACATTCAAGCCCCAACCCACCGGGTTGACGGCACCATCCGCGCCAAACTTCGGGCCCACCTTGGCAACGGATTCGATGATGATCGCGACCACGGCGGTGCCGATAATCCCGATGAGGATCGCGCCGCGAACCTTTTTGACGACCAAAATGATCGTCAGGATCAACCCGAAGCAGAAGGTGAAGATCGGCCAGCCGGCCAGGGCGCCGGCTGGCCCAAAGGTCACGAGTACCGGGCCCGGGCGCACCAAACCGGAGTCGACCAGCCCGATGATGGTGATGAACAGGCCAATTCCGACCCCGATGGCGTATTTAAGCTGCTCGGGTACCGCATGGAAGACCGCGGATCTAAATCCGGTCAGCACCAGCAGCAAGATGAGCACACCTTCGAGGACCACCAAGCCCATCGCGTCGGCCCAGGTCATTTGCGGGGCCAAAGTGAACGCCACAAAACCGTTCAGGCCCAGGCCCGCCGCGACCGCGACCGGAAATCGGCCGATTACGCCCATCAAGATCGTCATCAACCCGGCGACAAGTGCCGTGGCAGCGGTCACCATGGTGATGGCTTTGACCACATCGGTGGTACCGCCGATGAAGTTGCCGTTCATGTCCTTGGCGGTACCGATGATCAGCGGGTTTAGAACTACGATGTAGGCCATCGTGAAGAAGGTGACGAAGCCACCTCGAATTTCACGGCCGTAGGTTGAACCACGTGCACTAAGTGCGAACCAGCGATCCATGCTGCTGGTCGAAGCTGGGGGGGCAGTGACGGCCATTATTCCTCCGGTTGGCACCAATGGTCGGATCACAATTGGTGACCCGGGTTGTCGGCCAGGGGGACGGCTCAAGCGGCATCAGCCCGACGTTCCGCACGCAGAGTACCGTAGGAGACATGGTGGATTCAGGTGATGAAGACACGTCGTTAACTGCAAGTTCACCACGTGCGCAACATCAGGACAATGCGTTAATTCCTGTCACAGTAGGAACAGGTGCTTGGCTATTTGTCGGTATCGCCTTGGCCCTCTTCCACACCCAACTGGGTATCGAGAGCTGGTGGATCACTGTCGCCGGCATCGGCTTCATCAGCGGCGTCGGTGGCATCGGCTACCTCAAGTACCGAGCCCGCCGCGAGCAGCGTCTCATCAGAAATACCAGCGCCGGTTAAATCACCCGGCACCTGGCCATCGTCGGGCAGATCTGGTTCCGTTAGATCCAGGTGATCCCAGCCGAGCTCATCGGTGGCGTTCTCGGCCCGCGCAGCCACCGGGTCAAGAATCACCTCGGAGTGCCCACCACAGCCGTAGTTCATGGAAACGACATGCCCATCAGCGGGGGCAATCAAGTTGGCGCACACCCCGAACATCTGACCCAGCGGTCCACCGATCGGCAGCAAGAACCCGCAGGTGCTGCAGCTATTGGTCGATGACCTAGCCATCGCCGCGGCCGGCCCCATCTCACCTTCGTACCAACGTTCGGCAGCTTCGTCGCGGCCCACCACCGACAGCACCCGCACCCGGCCCAACCCAAGTTCCCAGAACCCGGTTAGCGGACTGGCAGAGGCCGCCGTCTCCAAATCATCTTCACCGGTGAGCCCGGCGATCAACCGGAGATCATCGGCCCCGGTGACGAGGACGTCGCCGACCCCCAGATCCCCTGGCAGCACCCGTTCACTCCACGGCACCCAAGCCGGGGCCACCAAAGCGGTTGGGCCCGGCAAGAGCACGACATCGCAGACGGTGACTTCGGTTTGCTCAGGGGCTCGGGCCACCGTGACCGCCCAGCGCCAGCCGACATAGCCGGGGTGCAAGCAGGTAAACAGGTGGGTCGCCAAGCGCTCATCTTCCATCGCCATCCCCAGGTGCGCACCGACATAGTCGGCCTCGGCCTCGGTGACGGCGGCGGCACGGGCCAACTCGGTGGCGGCCGCCAGATCCTGATCGTCTCGCACCTTTTGCATGCCCCGATTGTGGCCCACCGGGGCCGGTTCAAGTGCACCGCCCTGCGCAGGTGGCGCCGGCGCTGAACTGAGCCAGCCGACCGACTTTGCTGGGTGCGCGCCTTTTCGTCGTCAAACCCGGGTTTTTTGACCGTTTCACGACGAAAACGCGCGCGGTCACGGAAGTTGGGCGGGCCAGTGGCTCGGCCAAACCACCGGCTCGGGTCGCACCCGTGCTCGTTGACTTCACCGTCGTTGCCACCACCTTTGCCCTCATCTTCCCCGCCGAGCTACCCGACGAAACCTTCATCGCCACCTTGGTGCTCGCCACGCGCTACCGACACCTACCGGTCTGGCTCGGCGTTAGCGCAGCATTCGCCGTGCAAGTCGCGATCGCGGTGACCGCCGGCGGCCTGCTGGCCCTCCTCCCCCAACGATTGGTGCTCGGGGTTACCGCCACGCTCTTCGTGGTGGGGGCGGCAGTACTAGTAATCGGCGGCTTGAAATTCCGAGCCGCCGAATTCGCAACGGAGCAAGACGAACAGGCAGCGCTCGAGGCCAAGGTGGCCGCCGACGGTGCTCCTTCGGGAGCCGAAGTTGACGTAGCGAAAGCGACCTCGCCTTGGCGCGTCTTCGTTACCAGTTTCGTAATCTTGTTCACCGCCGAGTGGGGTGACCTCTCCCAAATCCTGACCGCCGGGTTGGCCGCGCGCACCGGTCAACCATTTTCGGTCTTCATTGGCTCATGGGTCGCCCTGATTTTGGTCGCCGGCATCGCCGTGCTGGCCGATCGCTGGCTCCAGCAACGAGTGCCCATCTGGCGGATCCGCCTAGTGTCCGGCGGCATCCTCGCGGCCCTGGCGATCTGGACAATCGCGGAATTCGTCCGAATCTGAAGAGGTGAGGCGTCAGGTTATCTAAGCCAGTTGGCTACGCGGCAGATAGTTGAGTTTCGGAAATTGCAGACCGGCAAACAGTACGTGTTGACTGCTGTTTTCAAGATGGTCAGGTTTCAAGTCTTCTCATTTAGTCTCTTTGAATTGGGGAACCGGTGCCACCGGTGGAGTTGTTCTTTGGTGGCCTCTTAATACGCGCTGCAACCAACACCGGTCTGGGGTCGGTAACGGGCTTTAAACACCGCACCTAGCGGTGCGGGGCAGTTCTACTCTTCATCGCCCTCAAAACACCCACACCCACCGCGGGCGCACCCAGCACACCCCCCAGTGATAAGGGAAGAGGGGTTTAGGGTGCCGCCGATACCACCCGCACCCGGGCGCACCCAACCAACACCAAGAGCCAACCGATCACTGGCCACCGAACTAACCGGGGCACTAACTTCCACACTAGGCATCTAATTGTCCTTTCCGAAGGGGTAGCGGCCCGTGGATGAGCCACTACGATTAGAACACCGAAACCACGAAAAGGCAATGCCGAAAGCCTAGCAATTCCAAGGGACTGCCAATGCCCCTGCGCGGGCGAGTTGATCAACCAACATCGCTGGGTGCGCGCACACCAATTCGCGGCTACCGGTGGGCATTGCAGCTAAGACTTGGGCCATTCACTTAAACGGATAGGACTGCTGGCTTAGGGTGCCGATAGTGAAACCTGTGTAGGCCCGGCTGATGGCGGTCTCGCGCGAACCGGCACTCCTGGTGCCAAGGCTAGATATCGAGGTCGTCAGCGACCGCACGAAGTACGGCGGCGATCTTCGCCGCTGCCGCGTCCGGCGGGAATTTACCGCGCTGCAGTTGATTTGAGACCCCGTCGAGTAACTTGATCAGATCCTCGACAATCCCGGCCAGATCGCCGGCATCCTTCCGGGAACCCTTAACCACCGACGGTGGTGGGCCGATGATCGAGACGGTCAAGGCTTGCTTTCCACGCTTACCGTCGACAATGCCGAAGTCAACCTTGGTGCCCGGCTTGAGCGAGGGCACTCCGGCGGGCAGCGTAGACACATGGACGAAGACATCATCGCCGTCATCTGAGTTGATGAAGCCGAAGCCCTTCTCCGCGTCGTACCACTTGACTATTCCCGTTGGCATAGGTGAAGGCTACCGACCCACCCGTAAGGTGGTGCGGGTGAGTCCACGCAGCTTGGCCGATGCCCTCCGGCAGCGCGATGACCTAACCCTCGCCGCCCTGTTGCACCGGCGCCCCGATCTGCTGCATCCCATCCCCTCGGATATCACCAATTTGGCGACCCGATCCACCACCGGTCCCAGTGTTTCCCGCTGTTTGGACACCCTGAATGCCCTGACGCTTTTTGTCCTGGCGGTGGTCGCGAGGCAGTCGGTCGAGCTGCCCGCCCTGCCCAAGGAGGTCATCCGCACCGTTATCGATGACTTAGATGACTCGGCCCGTGACCAGGCCGAGACGGCCTTGCAGGACCTGATTGAACTTGCCCTGGTCTGGGGCACCGATGATGAGATTCGCGCCATCCATGCGGTGCGCGAGCACATTTTGGGGGCCACCGCACCAACTTGGCCGCCGCCGCAGTTGCCGACCACCACCGGCAATGCCAACACCGCGGTCAGTGACGAGCAGGCCGGCGTGCACGCCCGCGAGGCGATTGCGCAAGTACGCGACCTACTTGATGCCTGGGCCGTCGACCCACCGAGTGTCTTGCGAGCCGGTGGTCTAGCCGTGCGGGATTTCGCCGCCACCGCACGTGACCTAAACACAGATGCCCCAACGGCCGCGCTCTGGATCGAGATCGCACACGCCGCCGGCCTACTCGATGATGACGGCGAAGAACGCCCATCGTGGGTGCCAACAGATCGGTTTGACATTTGGCTGGGCAAACCAGCGGCCGAGCAGTGGGTGGCCCTGGCTCAAGCCTGGCTCACCTCACCACGGCTTTCGAGTCTGGCTAATGACAAGTCAACCCTGCTGTCAGCCGACTCTGAGCGCAGAGCGGTTGTCTCCCTACGCGCCCAAGTACTGCAACTGCTGGCAGCAAGCACCGACCCGGTCGAACCAATCGCGTTGATTGAAGTTCTCGATTACGCACAACCGCGGCGAAGTGGCGCTCTGCAAGCCCAGGTGGTGCACGCGACCTATCGTGAGGCCACCTTGCTTGGGCTGATGGGAGCCAATGCATTGACCAGCCCCGGCCGCGTCCTCGTTAACCCCGATCCGGCCAATGCCGCCGCCGATATCGCGGCAGCGATCAGCGTGCATTTGCCCGCGGAAATTGATCATGTCCTAATTCAGGCGGATCTCACCATGGTTGCCCCCGGCCCGGTTGCCCCAGATCTGGCGCGCAAATTGCGGTTGCTCGCCGATGTTGAATCCCGCGGCCATGCCACCGTCTATCGACTGTCTGAGCAATCCCTGCGGCGCGCATTCGACGCCGGGTGGGACGCCGCGAAAGTGCATCAGGTGCTGAATGACGCTTCGACAACCGGGCTGCCGCAGCCCCTTAGCTACCTCATCGACGATTTAGCCCGTCGCCACGGTGCCATCCGGGTTGGTGCCGCCTCGGCATATCTAAGGTGCGATAACGAGGGCACGATTCAAGCCATTCTCGGCGAGCGCCGACTACGCGGCCTTCAACTTTCACAGACCGCGCCCAACATCTTGATCAGCCAGGCCACCCCGCATGAATTCATGGCGGCACTGCGCGATGCCGGCTACGCGCCGGCTGCCGAAACTCCCGATGGCGCGGTGGTGGTGTTGCGCCCGGATGAACGCCGGGTGCGCTCCAAGTTGGCGCGCAAGGTCACTTCGGGTCGCCGCGATAGCGATGCGCTGATCGCCAGCGTGGTCAAGGGCTTGCGCTCCGGTGACCGCGCAGCACGTGCACCCCGCGGCGAGATGGTGGTCGGGCCCGCCGGCACGAGCGATGTCCCGCGAACCAGCAGTGCCGCAACCCTCGCCGCCCTAAGACTTGCGATCGCCGATACCACTCCGGTTTGGATTGGGTATGCCGACGCCGATGGCACCACCACCGAGCAGATCATCGACCCGATCCGCATGGGTGGTGGTTCGGTAACCGCATTTGACCACCGCACCGAGCAGGTCCGAACCTTTTCGATCGCACGAATCAGCGGGGTCGCGCCCCTCGCTACCTGACTCGCAGATCTCGGGTCCAGACCCGAAAGGCTGCGAGTAATTCGGGGATCGGCTCCACCCCTATCCCCGGGCCCGCCGGCACCGGCAGCCGGCCGTCTTGAAGCACGAATGGCTCGGTGATGTCGACCGCGTAGTAGCGGTTGGAGGCACTGGTGTCACCCGGCAGGGTGAAGTTCGCCATAGCGGCCAGCGCTAGGTTCGCGGCCCGGCCGATCCCGGTCTCGAGCATGCCCCCGCACCACACCGGTGAGTTGCGCCCTAGGCACATGTCGTGAATATCGCGGGCTGTTAGGTAGCTGCCGACGCGGCCCGGCTTGATGTTAATGATGCTCGCCGATCCAAACTCCAGTGCCGACTCCGCGGAGGCCACCGACAGGATCGACTCATCCATACAGATCGGTGTCGTGCAAACTTCGGCGAGCAGTCGATGGCCGAGCCAATCTTCTTCCGGTAGCGGCTGCTCGATGAGCAGTAGGCCGAACTCGTCAAGCTTCGCCAAATGGGCCGCGTCAGCACGCGCATAGGCCTGGTTCGCGTCGACCTGCAGTGGCATTTCAGGCCACTGCGCACGTACCGCGGCAACCGGCGCCAGATCCCAGCCCGGTTCGATTTTCAACTTGATTCGGCGGTAGCCGGCATCCACATAAACGCCGACTTCCTCCAACAACTCACCCAAAGTCTCAGTTGTTGGGATACCGACGCTCACTCCGCAATCAACTTCGGTTCGGGTCGACCCAAGGAAGCTCGCCATTGATTGATTTCGTTCCCGCAGCCAGACATCGAGCATCGAGGTCGCGATCGCGGTCTTGGCCATCGGATGACCGCGGATCACGTCAAGTGCCGCCCGCACTTCCTCGGGTTCCGCGGTCATTGTCGTCTCCCGTAAGGCCGGGATCAGGTGATCGGTCATTACGCCGATGACCCCTGCGGTGTATTCCGAGCTGTAACCGGGCCACGAAGAGGCGGCGCATTCGGCCCAGCCGCTGGTGCCGTCGCTTGAGATCGCCTCGACAATCACGACCTCGCGCACCGTGTCGGTGCCAAAGCTCGTGCGGAACGGGCGCACTAACGGCATCTTCACCAGGTGCACGCGAAACAACTCAATGCTCATTCGCGCTCCCGATACAGGACGTAACTGCCGGCCCGTTCAACCCCGATAATGCAATAGCCTTCGGCAAACGCAGCGGTCAAAGTCTCGCGAAGGGATAGCCGCCACCGCCGTGCCGCTTCCGGATCGACTCCCCGCAATTCGACAATATCCTGCGGGATCTCTACCACGCGGATATCTCGCCCCGCCTGAGTGAGCATCGCGGCGTCAAGCGGCAGCAGTCGACCCGCGACCGCGTCAGCAACCTTGGCCGATGACAGGTGCCACCACGCGAATACCCGGTCGGTGGGATCACCAACATTGATGGCGTCTGGCATCTGCCCGTAGAAATCGATTTCATATCCTTTGACATCAACGCCGAGTTTAAGAATGTTCAAGACGGCATTGCGCCTAACGAGCGGGTCGAAGGTCCAGGAGATCGTTTCGATTCCACGTTCTAGTGCCCACATTCGTTGATGCAGTTTCAACGCCGTACCAATATGGCGGTCGCGATGACTTTCGAGCACCGCCGCCATATGCGAATGCAGGTGCACCTGCCACCCATCGCCTAGGTGTCGGCCGATTACCGCCAGGGCCGCCCCCACTGGTTCACCACCTATATATACGGCGGCGCAGTACCCACCGGAATGAATCAATGCGGTCAGTAGATTTTGCTGGACCTGCGTGCCCTCGCCGGGCCAGACCGTATCGAAAATTCGCCGCGCGGTAGCCAAGTCAGTAGGGTCTGATACTGACCGGACTTCCACGCCAGCGCGCTCCTGCGCGCGCCGGACATCGGCCGCCGCACTAACCACCAAAGTCACAGCCACCACCGTACCGATACGACAAAGCACGAAAAGGAGCAGCGTGCCCCAGAGTCTGGAATCAGCGAACGCTCTGCTCCCCCGCATGATCGAAGCGGTGCAGTTACTTGTCCGCACCGAGTCACCAACCCACGATCTTGCTGCCTGCGCGAATATCGCCGAAGTCGCCGCCGCCTTGACAGGTGAGTGGCTCCAGAGCCCGGCCCGAATCGAAGTCCATGACGGCTGCCCGGTTCTACGCTGGGGCCCCGCGCAGCCGCGCGTCCTACTGCTCGGCCACCTCGACACCGTGTGGCCGGCCGGCACGCTAAGCCGCCTGCCCGCGCAACTTAGTGACGGCCAACTGACCGGCCCGGGCGTCTTTGACATGAAGGCCGGCATCGTTCAGGCCTTGGCCGCCGTTACCTTGCTGATTTCGCAGGGCGTCGACGTCGCAGCGGTCGGGCTCCTACTAACCACCGATGAAGAGACGGGGTCGCGGGCCTCCCGCGGAGTAATCGCAGCGGCGATCACCAAAGCCAAAGCGGTGCTGGTGTTCGAGCCATCGGCAGGCGGTGCCCTCAAGACCGAACGCAAGGGCACCTCGTGGTACCGAATCAAGTTCCACGGTCGAGCGGCCCATGCGGGCCTGGATCCCGAGCGCGGAATTAACGCCACCGTCGAGGCTGCAGCATTCGTCCTAGCAACCCAAGCTTGGGGCGATCAAGGGACGGGTACCACCGTTTCGCCAACCCTGCTGAACTCCGGCTCCACGGCAAATACCGTCCCCGTGCTGGCGGAGTTGACCCTGGACGTTCGCGCCTGGACTGCGACCGAACAGCAACGAATCGATGCCAAGGTGCGCACTTGGCGAGCCAACCACCCCGAGGCGCGCATCGAAATCGACGGGGGCATTGACCGACCGCCCCTGGAGTTGTCTGCATCCGCCGGCCTATTCGCACTAGCTAAAAAAGTGGCGGATGAACTTGGTCTACCAGAGCTGACATCATGCGCGGTCGGTGGCGCCAGTGATGGCAACCTCACCGCCGCAGCCGGTGTGGCCACCTTGGACGGCCTCGGTGCGGTCGGTGATGGTGCCCACGCAGATCATGAATGGGCTTCGGCCCCCGCCATGGCCGAGCGGGCCGCCTTGACCGCCGGAATTATCAAAGCCATGCTTAATGGAGAGGTAAATGACTGAAGGCCCCTTGATCGTGCAAAGCGACAAAACCCTCCTGCTCGAGGTTGACAATCCACAGGGGCAGGAGTGCCGGCGCGCGATCGCACCATTTGCCGAACTTGAGCGCGCCCCCGAGCACATTCATACCTATCGCCTTACCCCCCTTGGGCTCTGGAACGCACGCGCCGCCGGGCACGATGCCGAGCAGGTTGTCGATACCCTCATCCGCTACTCGAAGTATCCGGTGCCGCACGCCCTTCTTATTGACATTGCCGAGACGATGTCACGTTATGGCCGCTTGCAGGTGAACAACCATCCAGTGCACGGGCTGGTGCTGCAGGCCCTTGACGAAGCCGTGCTCGAAGAAGTCCTACGCAGTAAGAAAGTGGCACCGCTGCTGGGTGCGCGCGTTGACCAGACAACTGTTGTGGTGCACCCAAGTGAACGCGGTCACCTAAAGCAGGCGCTCATCAAACTCGGCTGGCCGGCTGAGGATGTCGCAGGATACGTTGATGGTGAGCGCCATGCCATTGGTCTCATCGCCGATGACTGGCAGCCCCGGCCCTACCAGCAGGAAGCTGCCGAAGGTTTCTGGCATGGTGGCTCTGGCGTGGTTGTCCTGCCCTGTGGTGCCGGCAAGACCATTGTCGGTGCGCTAGCAATGACGCTCGCTCAGGCCACCACGCTGATTCTCGTCACGAACACCGTTGCTGCCCGGCAGTGGCGCGATGAATTGCTCAAGCGCACCACCCTCACCGCCGATGAGATCGGCGAGTACTCCGGCGCGAAGAAAGAGATCCGTCCGGTGACAATCGCCACTTACCAAGTCATGACCACCAAGCGCCAGGGCATCTACCCCCACCTTGACGTTCTCGACTCTCGGGACTGGGGCTTGATCATCTATGACGAGGTGCATCTCCTACCCGCACCGATCTTCCGGTTCACCGCCGATATTCAGTCGCGCCGCCGCCTCGGGTTGACCGCAACCTTGGTGCGCGAGGATGGCCGCGAGAGTGACGTATTCAGTCTCATCGGCCCGAAACGCTATGACGCACCATGGAAGGACATCGAGAACCAGGGTTACATCGCCCCCGCCGACTGCATCGAGGTTCGGGTCACTTTGCCAGACAGTGACCGCATGACCTATGCGATGGCCGAGCAGGAGGATAAATACCGGCTCGCTGCCTCCGCGCCGGAAAAGAACCGGCTCGTCGAAGAAATCATCGCCCATCACCCAGACGACCGAATCCTGGTAATCGGCCAGTATCTTGATCAACTTGCCGAGCTCGGTGAGCACCTTGAGGCACCGATTATCACCGGCGCCACCCCGGTCAAGGAGCGCGAGCGCCTGTTCGCGGCGTTCCGCGTGGGTGAGATCAGACTGCTCGTGGTGAGCAAAGTCGCCAACTTCTCGATTGACCTCCCCGAGGCGGCGGTGGCCATTCAGGTCAGTGGAACATTTGGCTCCCGGCAGGAGGAAGCACAGCGCCTCGGCCGCATCCTGCGCCCGAAGGCAGATGGTCGCACCGCGCATTTCTACTCGATTGTCACGCGCGACACCGTGGATGCAGATTTCGCGCAGCACCGCCAGCGTTTCTTGGCCGAACAGGGTTATGCCTATCGAATTATCGACGCCGAGGAAATACACTCCGGGAAATGGGAAGCCGTATGAGCCGCCGAACAGTTGGGGTACCGATGAAGCCGCGCCACCTTGCCGCCAGCGCCGTGATCGCCAGCGCCCTAGCCCTGGCTGCTGCTTCCCTCGCAGCACCCGCGCAGGCCGTCAAACTCGTACCGGCTGACTCCGCCTGCTCATATGTCTACAAGAATGGCAAGCCCACCACCAAGACCTATGCCTGCTTAGCCGTGGCCAAGTCACCGGTCGCAGCGGGCCAACCAGCCACCTTCACCGGAACCTTGAGCTCAAAGGCCATGTCGGCCTTGGCTGACTGGACAACAGGGGCCAACACGGTATGCCTGGATCGCTACCCAGCCAAAGCCAATAACGACGGCTCCATGCCACGTACCCCACTCACCAAGGCCTGCTCACCCGTCAAGAAGAACGGCGCGTTCACAATCAACGCCGACCTGAGCGTCAAAGGCACGTACTACTACGGCCTGAGCATGGGCCCCTGCACCGCGTCTGCCACCACCTGCGGGAACGCTGACCCAGGGCTCGTCGGGGTCCAAGGGCCCGAAGTAGTTCAGCTCAAAACCACGTAGTTGTACTCCCACTAGCTAAGGACGCCGGTGCCCCAGATGGCAATACGCCAAAAACTAATCGCCTGCACCGCGGTTGCCTTTCTCGGGGCAGCATGCGTTCTTGCTCCCAGCGCACTAGCCAAGGACGTAACTAATCTGAAGGTCATTCAAAAGCAGGTCCCCTTCACGATTTACACCCCGAAATTCACCGCGCATGTGCCACTGGCATCGGTCACTCTGAGCAAATACAGCGAACAGGCGGTCGGCCCGTACCCGGGCAAGTGCACGTACTACCTGACCACCAAGTATGGCGGCGGCAAGAGCCCGATGGTGGTACTCGTCCAGTCTTATCGCTGCACCGACCCGCCCGCGCCAATGGCCGATGTCGCTAGCTTCAAAGCCTTCGGCCAACAACTGACAATCACGACTGCCTGCCCAAATACCAGCGCCACAAGGGAAGCTGACTGCCTAACCGGCTCAACAACAACTCCCGCGCAATTACTGGAGCAGCCACCCGGCACCGGCGAAACCTGGATCCCGAAGCTACCGGCAAGTGGCGGACATCTGCCGACTACGGCCAATCTCTCAACTAGTTTGCTATCCGTGCAGGAGATCAAGCAGGTGGTTAGAAGCCTCGTCAGCGTTGGCTAGCTGGCCGACGACCGCAGTGCGAGTTTTGCGTCGACATCGAAGCTGAAGTTGTCGATGGTGCCCAACCCCGGTATCGGCAGATGCACCGTGCCCATGCTCGCGCTACCGGTGATCTCAATCTCCCCCATCGGTGCGGTTGGTGACGCAACGGGAGTAATGG
>SYJA01000084.1 GCA_005798555.1 Actinomycetota bacterium | reverse complement strand
CACGGACCCACCTGCCAAGGGACTGCTCCACCAAATGCAACTCATTGGCAACCTCGACCACACTACGACCAGAATCGATCACGCGGTGAGCCGCTTGAACTTTATATTCAGTCGAGAACTTCCGACGATCATTAGACATAAAAACATCCTCTCGCACAGCCTGACGGCTGAGCCCGATAGATGTCTACTTTCTCTGGGGAACCTCACTGCACTGTTTGAAGAAACGACCTCAGACCACTGTTGGTTTGAGGTCGTTTCTCGCGAGGGGTGAACCGGACCACCCCTACTGGTTGCATCAAGAACCGGCACTTAGGGGCCGGTTCTCCTGGTGCACCGCCAGGGACTTGAACCCCGAACCCGCTGATTCAGAGCCAGCTGCTCAGCCAATTGAGCGAGCGGTGCGTGGAGGGGAACCTATCAAAGGAGGGAGTCGACGGTGCGCGCTACCCTGATGGAGTCCCGATGGGGGAGCAGCCACCCGTTCGCCCCGCGGATTCGGGCGTTCACCTCCTCGAACATCACCTGGTAGGCGTCGGTGCTCGGAAATCTTTCGAGATGGCCACCGATCCATAGTTCAGTGGGCTTTTGGTAGGTGGCAAAGGCCGCATTGTCCGCCACGCGGATTTCACCCTCGGTACCGGTCACGGTGAGGAGCTGTGATTCAGGCATGATGAATGATCCGGTGATGCTGGCCCGGGTGGCACCGCCCCAGGTGAGGTCGGCGCTGGTGGTGAGGTCGACGCCCTGCTCATTGCGCACTTGGTCGACCTCAATGGCGGTCACGAACTCGACTGCCGGTAGCAGGGCAAACATCGCGTGTAATGGGTAAATCCCGACGTCATAAAGGGCGCCACCACCATGATCGGGGCTTAGGCGGTAGTTGTCGGCAGCCACCCCATCAAAGGTGAAAGTGGCTAGGTAGTCGGTGATCTCACCCAGGGCGCCACTTGATGCTAGGTCGACGATCCTGCGCATCCGAGGATGCCAGCGCGACCAGACGGCCTCAACCAGCAGTAGGCCTGCATCATCTGCTTCGGTGCAGACCGAAGCCGCATCTGTTTCGGTGAGCACCATTGGTTTTTCGCAAAGCACGTGCTTGCCGGCGCTGATGCAAGCACGGATCCACGGCAGGTGCGCCTCATTCGAAAGGCAGATGTAGACGGCTTCCACCTCGGGATCGTCGACAACGTCCTGATAGCTGTCGTAGGCGCGGACAGCACCTGTTGCTTCAGCACGGGTGATGTCGCGGGCACCGGTGGCATAAAGCTCGGCACCTGCGGCGCGGTGGATCGCGGCACCTGTCGCAGTCTGGACCAGCCAACCGGCGCCGAGCACCCCCCACTTGACATCGGGAGCTAGTGCGGTGCTCATGTCGCAATAGCTGGAGTGACCGGGCGGCCGCGCGTGAGCGCTGATTGTTCGGCGGCCGCCATGATTGCGACCACATTGCGCGAGGCCAGTGCGTTGACCTGCATGGGAGTCCCGCGCATCAGCAGTGCAGCCAGTTCGCTATGAAACTCATTCGGGGCAACCTCGTCGAGAGCAATCGCTGTGACGTTGCCAGCGTTATCGAAGTGAAATAGCCGGGCGGGCAGATCAGCGACCGCGGGCTCGGCTGTTAAATCCCACTCGCCGACGATGGCGCCCATGGTGCCGAGCACATGAAACTTGGGCTTGCGTGCGGCCGAGAGGTCGGAGTGGGTGAAAGTGGCCTGGGTGCCATCGGTGAACGTGATGGTCACGGTCGCGTGATCCGCATTGGTCACATGGTACCAATGTCGCTTGTGGTTCACGCCCAACACGTAGTCGATGGGCTTATCGAAGAGGTTGATAATCTGATCGATGAAGTGCGAACCCCAATCGAAGATCGCACCGCCTGATACGTCAGCGTCTGAGTGCCAGTAGTCGCATGGGCGCGAATAGCCTCCGACGAAGCTCTCGTACTGGAACACCTCGCCGATCAACCCCTCGTTGACGAGTCGGCGCAGGGTCACGAAGTCGCGGTCAAATCGCCGGTTCTGGTAGACAACCAGAGTAAGCCCGCGCGCGGCAGCCAAACCGATCAACTCATCACATTGCGCCACGGTGAGGGCCATCGGCTTTTCGAGAACTACGTGGATTCCGCGCTGGAGTGCAGCATGGGCCCAGTAGTAGTGGGAGTCGGGGGGAGTGGAAATTACTACTGCATCAATGCTTTGGGAATCAAGCATTGCGGTCGCATCGGTGAAAGCGGTGGCCTGCGGCGCCAACTCGAGTGCCGCGGCCAACCGCTCAGGGTTCATATCGCAGACCGCGGTGAGTTTGAGCCCGTCGGTCGCGCTGATGGCCAAATTGTGCTCGTGCCCGATTGCTCCGTAGGCCAGCAGTCCCATGCGCATTTCAGGTACGTTACTGGACTTCGAGCAGCTTCGCGATTTCACGCCCAATGACCTGCTGGCCCTTGGGATTGGGGTGAAATGACGCACTGGTGAACCCTTGAAATGTGGTCAGGCCAAATACCCATGAGTCGGCATTGGCACAGACCCCGTGGCCGGAAGGCGAATCGCCCGAACCGGACCAAGCGCCGGTCACCGGTGTCCACCCGAGCGCAACGGTGGCGCCGATTTGGGAGTTCAGCGTGCCGTTCGCAAGCGAAAGCGTGAACGTTTGCCCAGAACCTGCGGTAAAGGGGTAGGTCGGGCCGGGTGTCGGCAGCAGCTGGGTATCGCGGGCCCAGGCGAAGTCACTGGCATCGATGGTCAAGTACGTGCATGGGCCACCGCTTGCGGCGCGAGTGATATCCGGATACATCGTCGGCAAAATCAACGCTTCGGGAGCGAGCTTCAATGGGGGCACTGCGCCGGACCCGCTTACCGCGCAGGCGGTGCCACCTAGGCAACCCGCGAGCCGTGCATAGTTTGCCGGCAGTTTTCCGAGCTCGGCCTGCACCCCGTCGTGCAAGGTTGGGTATCGAGCTAAAGTGCCATTTGTTGCTCGACGGATCGGGCAGTCATTATTGAGCGCACATGAAGTCAGCACGGTGGTAAAGCCGGTGTCGTTGCCGCCAAGTGAAATACTCGCGATATCTATTGGGCGGTCGCCGATAAGTGCGCGCAGTTGTTGGATCTGACTCGTGGTTTGCCCCGCTGCCTGTTGCGGGCCAAGTGCCCCGCCATCAATCGTGGCGCCGCTGCAGGCCACGTCGACGAGGGTGACCGAGGAGGAGCGTGCGGATTTCTCCAAGGCCAGTGCCGCCTGCGCGGGTGCTCCGCGCACACTTCTATTGCAATTATCATCATCCCAATAGGGGGCAAATGCGCCGGCTTCGGAAAGCCAAGCGTCAACATTTCGGGGGTTACCCTCACCGGAAGCATATGAGTCACCGATTACCACAAATAAGATGTTCTTAACCGCCGCGGGCAGGTTTTGCAGAGCCCGCTTCGTGCCCGATTGCACGGTCAGCCGAAAGTTGTAGTCACCCTCGGGGAGGGTAAGCGTGGTCTTGCAAGTCTTCTTCTTCAGAGCGCGGGGGGCGGTGGTCTTGATGACGGCTTGACCCTGCGAGATGGTCCAGACGTAGTTGTCGCCGGTGGATGCGCAGGCATTGAGTTGCACCGGATAACCGGCCGGGTCCAGGTACCAAGAAAGTGCGCCACCTATTAGGCGCTCATTGGGCTGGGCAATGAAGTTGCCGGAACCGATGAACGTGGCGGACGGCTGCAAAGCGAGTGCGCCACTTTTCGGGACACCACCGTCACCGTCGATGAAGCCATCGCCATTAGCGTCCTTGCTTTGCGGGACCATGAGCCAAGTGCCCTTAGCGACCGGCGCTGGCGCTGCCTGCGCTGGGCCACTCGCTAACATTGTGGAACCGACAAGCACCGCAATAAAAATGCTCATGAGTCGCCGGTGCACGGGCCAACGGTAAGTCATTTGCGAGATATCAACCAAACGGGCAATGGCGACACCGCGAATTGCAGCAGTAGCCGCGTTTTCGGTGGGTGGCGGCTGTCATCACATACAGCCCGGTATCTGGATCCAGGTAGCCAGGGTCGCCGCGGTCGATGGCCTCTTGATGAGCCGATGAATCAGTCATGCGGGGTTCGTCGGTGCACTCGGATCGGGACGTCGCCGGCGGCTCGATACGTTGCCCGGGGCTCAGCCTTTGGTATCGGCTGGCGCGGGTCGGCGGGCTCCCAGGTCACCTGGTGCGCGGCAAGTAGCAGGATGATGCGCGCCTCCAGCAAGGCAAAATGCTCACCAAGGCACTTGCGGGTGCCGGCGCCAAACGGGAAGTAAGCACCGCGCGGCAGGGTCGAGGCAAAGTCAGCGCTCCAGCGCTCAGGATCCCAAGTATGCGGGTCGGTAAACCACCTAGGGTCGCGCTGGGTTACGTATTGACTCACCAGCACGTGCGCGCCGGCGGGTACCTTGATTCCGCAGATATTCAGATCACGTAGGGCTCGACGCGGTGCCACCCAAACCGGCGGCGCCATGCGCAAGGATTCGGAAAGCACCTGCCCCGCCACCTCGGCCTGCATCGCCTCCTCGAGGGTTGGCGCCCGACCTTCACGCACCCAAGGTGAGGCATCAGCTTCGCGTTGCAGGGCCACCAGCACATCTGGGCGGGCGGCGAGCCAGCTAAATGCCCACGTGAGCATGTTCGCGGTGGTCTCGTGGCCGCTGAGAATCAAGGTCAGGGCCTCGTCGCGAATTTCCTCATCGGTGAACTGCGAGCCGTCTTCGTCACGCAGTGATAGCAGCAGGCTAAGCAGGTCGCTGGTATCGGCCGGGTCGTAAGTCGCGCGCCGCTCTGCGATGAGTTCCTCGGCGATTTCAGCGAGAACGTCAGCGGATTCGTGGAACTTTCGCCAGTAGGGCAGTGGCACGCTGTCGAGTCGATCCAGCCCCGGCAGCATTGTGCGCTCGATGCGGTCAATCGCAACACCCATGTGCTCGCCGATTTGGTCGGCGAAGCGCAGGGCATCGGTGCCAAAAAGGGTCTCGGCGACGATGGAGAGGGTAAGTCTCATCATCGCAGGCGCAAGCAGTACTACTTCGCCATCTGGCCAGGCGCCAATTTGGTTGTTGGTTAGGTCGGTCATCAAGGTTGCGTATCCGTCGAGCCGGGATTTTTGAAATGGCGGTTGCATCATGCGGCGATGTCGCATGTGGATTGGCTCTTCGTTGGTCAGTAGGCCTTCACCTAGAACTTTTCGCATCCGGGCGAAGCCGACACCTTTGACGAAGGAGGACTGCTGCGCGATGGTGACTTCATAAACCATCGCGGGGGCGAAGAGTCCGATGAAAAGCTGCCCGGCCAGAAAGAACGACGAGGCATCTCCATAAGTTTCACGAAGGTTCAGGAGGAACTCCGGGGTATCCCGCTGGAACTTAAGGAGCAGTGAGGCCGGAATGAGCGGGCGTGGCCCATTTGGTAGTTGCAGGTGCGCGGCGGCCCGACGTTTGATCGGTGGTGGGGTAATTGCGTAGGACTGTGGCCGGGGCGTGGTGAACGGCCTAGCTAGTGACATGGGCCCCCCTGTTGGCAGAAATACCCTTACTCAGTCGCCAGTTTGCTCTATCGGGGCCGGCGGCGCCACTAATACGGTGCGCACCCTGGTGCTGGCCACGATAGCCCCGGCGATCGAGCTGATTGCGAGCAGGATCCAGCCAATGGACCAGCCGTACTGCTGCACCACCGAGCCGATGATGATCGGAGCGAAGCCCGCGCCAAACCAGCACATACCGTTATAGATGCCCTGCACCTGGCCGATCCGTGCGGTGGGTACCGCGGCGACGATCACGGTCACCGTGAGCGATGCCCACCCCATTCCGGAGATCGCGGCCACGATCACGAGCACGGCGGAGATCGGATAGGCACCGGTGCCCGCGACGATGAGTAGCAATGCGGCCGTGAGCAGCCCGATCAGGCAGATCAACAGGACCCGAGCCCGCGGCCACCTGTCGGCCGCCATCCCCATGAGGACCCGGACGGCACCGGCGGTCAGCATGACGAAGGCGAAGGCAGCCGCGGCGCCGCCATAAGACCACCCTCGGGCGGTGAATAGGTAAAGCGACAGTAAGGCCGTGATGCCGACCTGACTGGCCGTGAGCAAGATCGCGGCAACATAGATAGGGGTAAGTAATTGCCAGGGGATGGCCGGCTGGGCGTCACTGGATATTTCGGGATCGGTAATTTGGGTGGGCGGGTTTTGGTGCCCGGGGTGGCGCAGCGCAACTGCCATGGCGATCCCGGCGACGACAAGCGCCACGGCCAGTGCGGTCAGAGCAGCGGCTATCCCCGCCTGCAGGGCAATGATCGGCAGCGTCAGGCCAGCGATGCCGGCACCGATTGGGATGGCTGCCTGGCGGGTACCAAATGCCAAGCCCAGCCGGGGATGGCCGGTAAATGAACCAGACATTCCCTTGATAATGCCGATGCTCGGTGCGGCCGCGCTGATCCCGGAGACAACAAGAAGCGCGCCCATCCAGATGAACTGCTTCTCCAGTGCGGCCACGGCGGCCAGCAGCAAGGCGCCCGCGGTCACCAGGAGACCAAAAACGCTGACGAATCGATCCGAGGTGCGGTCGGCGATGTGACCCCAGGCGATGACCGCAATTGCCGCGGCGACCCCGGCAAGGCCGAACAGCAACCCGATTGTTGCCGTGTCGAAGCCAGCCTGCAGATGGATCGCCGGGCCGAGTGCGGGTAGGCCAAGCTGCAATCCAGAGATGGCCCCTTGGGCGAAGACCGACGCAATCAGCACGACCCAGGTCTTGCGAAGGCTATGGGTCACGGAGTCAGTGTGCCGTGAGTAACTGCCTTGCCATCACGACGCGCTGAACCTGATTGGTGCCTTCGTAGATCTGGGTGATCTTGGCATCGCGCATCATGCGTTCGACCGGGTAATCGCGGGTGTAGCCGTAACCACCGAGGATTTGCACCGCGTTCGTGGTGACCTCCATCGCCATATCCGAGGTGAAGCACTTACTGGCAGCGGAGAAGAAGGTCAGGTCGGGATCTTGCCGCTCACTGCGCGCGGCCGCCGCGTAGGTCAGTTGGCGCCCGGCTTCGATATTCATTGCCATATCGGCGAGCATGAATTGAATCGCCTGCAATTCACTGATGGGCTTGCCAAATTGCACGCGCTCCTTTGCATAACCGGTGGCGAAATCCAAGGCACCCTGCGCCAAGCCGAGGGCTTGTGCCGCGATGGTCAGGCGGGTGTGATCAAGGGTCCGCATGGCTAGGCCGAAGCCGTCGCCTACCTCGCCGACTACCCGGTCATCGCCTAGCTCGACGTTATCGAGATACACCTCGCGCGTCGATGATCCGCGGATTCCTAATTTGCGTTCATGGGCGCCGAAGCTGACCCCGGCATCCTCGCGGTCGACAACGAATGCGGTGATGCCATGGCGCGCCCCACCCGTTGGGTCGGTCACGGCTAAAACGGTGTAGTAGCGGCTCTCCCCAGCGTTCGTGATCCACTTCTTCGCGCCGCTTAACAGCCAACCCGCACTGGTGCGCACCGCCTTGGTCGTCATCGCGGCCGCGTCCGAACCGGCGGCACTTTCCGAAAGGCAGTAAGACCACATATCGGCGCCACTTGCCAGCCCCGGCATTAATGCCTGCTTCATCGCCGGCGACCCGGCCAGCAACACCGGTGTGGAGCCAAGTTTGTTGACCGCCGGGATCAGCGAGGAGCTGCCGCAGACCCGGGCCACCTCCTCAATGATGATGCACACGGCGAGTGCATCTGCCCCTTGGCCGCCGTACTCGACGGGCACGTGGGCGGCGTGCAGGTCGGCGCCCACCAGCGCCGCTAGGGCCTCGGCGGGAAACCGCTCCAACTCGTCGACTTCGGCCGCCCAAGGGGCGATTTTATCCTCAGCCAGCGCCCGCGCGGTCGCCCGTAGCTGTTCGTACTCCTGCGGCAACTGATAAAGATCAAAGGACGTCATTGCTTATTCGTACACCATTTGGCCGGTGCTGTCGCGGCCGGGAGAGCGCTGGGGCCGCGCACCCAGCGGCCCACGGGTCGGTGCCGGGCGATAGCCTCCCATCCTCAGCAAAGGTGGAGTAGGCAAATGGGCGAAATAAGTGGTGACACGATCCGGATCGTGGCAATCGGCGGGAGCACCCGCCCGGATTCCTCAAGTGAGCGGGCCTTGCTTTCAGCTGTGCGGGGCGCGCGAGCCAAAGGCGCCCACGTTGATGTGATCACCAGCCGCGATCTCCTGTTCCCGATTTATGACACCGAGACCACCGATCGTGACCCACTGGCGGTGGCGTACTTGGCCAAGGTCGCGAAGGCCGATGGTTTGATCATCGCCAGCCCCGGCTATCACGGGGCCATCAGCGGGATGATGAAAAACGCCCTCGACTACATAGAGGATCTGCGAGATCGCGAAGGCGGCTACCTGCATGGGATGTCGGTGGGCTGTATTTCGGTCGCCTACGGGTGGCAGGCAACCGTCGGCACCCTGCAGCAATTGCGGCAGATCGCCCATGCCCTGCGGGGCTGGCCCACCCCACTTGGTGCCACGGTCAACACCGGTCTGACCAAGCTCGATGCCGAAGGCAACAGCGATGACACGGCGACGGTCAGCCAACTGGAAATGGTCGGCCACCAAGTAGTTGAGTTCGCCAACATGAAACGACAATCAAAAGCCGGAGCGTAAATTGATCGGTGTCACCGAACTTGACCAGCAGACCGAGCTATTGATTTCGACACTCGCCACGATGAACGACTCCTTGGTTGGTGCACCCAGCCTGCTGCCTGGTTGGTCGCGGGGTCATGTGCTTGCACACATTGACGGCAATGCCCGCGGACTGGCCCGGTTGGTGAGATGGGCCCGAGATGGCAACCGCCGCGACATGTATATCTCACCGGAAGTGCGCGAGGGTGATATTCAACTCCATTCTTCGCGCGGCCTGCGCCAACATCAACATGCAATTGCCCAGTCAGCGCGGGAGTTTGCTGATGAGTTCGTCCTGCTAAGCGCTGATCAACTAACGACTAAAGTCGAGTTACGCAATGGCCGGTTGGTCAAAGCCAACGGGTTGCTCAAGTTGCGCCTGCAGGAGGTAGCGATCCATCACCTAGACCTAGACCTAGTGGGCACTTTTGGGCCGGAGCAGTGGCCTGCTGCCATGGTGGAGCAACTGCTACCCGAAGTAGCCCGGGATTTTCAAGACCGTGGCGAGCTTGCGGTGGGCCGGCTCCAAGGCACCGATGGCACCGGGTACGAAATCGACCCGAGTTCGAAGATCGAAGTCACCGGCTCGGCGCCGCAGCTTTTGGCGTGGCTCCTCGGTCGAAGTGATGGCAGTGACCTGGTGTGCACCGGTGCGGTCGCCTTGCCCGCGGTGCCCAGCTGGCGCTGATTGCTCCTCGGGCCTTAAAAGTCTCCGGCACCCCGCCGTAGCTGCCCGATGGTCCGGACAATGTCATTGACCCCGCGCGCACTAAGACCGGTATTGGTAAATACTTCGGTATTGAGGGCGGCGGTTGCCTGCTCGGCGAGGCCGCGGCCAGCTGGTGCTAGCTCAACCAAGGTCGCACGCCGGTCGGTGGGGTGCGGAAGTCGGCGCACGAGTCGAGCGGCCTCCAACCGATCAACGGCATTGGTGACACTGGTTTGATGTACCTGCAACCTTGAGCCGATGGTGCGCATCGGCAGCGCTCCGCGCTTGCTGAAATACAGCAGCATCAGCACCTCGTACCTGGCGAAACTGACGTCGAATGGCCGCAGCACCGCTTCTACCCGGGCCAGGTAGATCTGATGCGCTCGCATGATGGAGGTGACCGCCGCCATGCCATCGCTGGCGCCCTCCCAGCCATGGGCTGACCACTGCCGCTGGGCCTCGGTGATCGGGTCGCTGGCCAGCCGAGGGGTCGGTGGTTGCCCAGTCGTGGGCTTTCGCGCCGGTGCCATGGCGGCAATCGTAGGGGCGGGGTCGCACCCGGGGCGGCCGCCGGTCAATAATAGTAGGATGTCCTAGTATTTGACGTGCCACTAAATTGCCCACGGGGCACCTGATCGGTCAGGGGAGATGGGGTTGGCGATGGCAACCGGGGCTTTGCACGTGCCAGCGCATCCGGTGCGCTTTGTCACCGCCGCAAGTTTGTTCGATGGCCATGACGCCGCCATCAACATCATGCGCCGGCTGCTGCAGTCCCAGGGCGTCGAAGTGATTCATCTCGGGCACGACCGAAGCGTCGAGGATGTTGTCACCGCCTGCCTGCAAGAAGATGTGCAAGGGGTGGCTGTCTCCTCATACCAAGGTGGGCACGTTGAGTACTTCACCTATTTGGTTGAGCGGTTGGCCGAACGCGGTGCCGGGCATGTCAAGGTTTATGGTGGCGGTGGCGGAGTTATTGTGCCAGCCGAAATCGAACTACTGTCGAGAATTGGTGTGCATATTTTCAGCCCCCAAGATGGTCTACGGCTGGGGCTGCCGGGGATGATAAACGGGTTGGTCGCCGAGTGTGATCACGAACTCACCGCCGGGGCGATGGGCCTTGATGATCTCCTTACCGGCTCGATCCCGGCCCTTGCTCGCACGATAACCGTGCTGGAGTCAGACCGCGATAGCCAGCTCGCCGCCGCAATTGGTGCGGCAGCTGCTACTCGAACCACGCCGGTCCTTGGGATCACCGGAACCGGTGGCTCCGGGAAATCATCGCTGACCGATGAGTTGGTGCGGCGCCTTCGGATCGACGGTCAGGACAAATTGCGGATAGCCGTGCTCGCCATCGACCCAACGCGCCGGCGAGGTGGTGGCGCCCTATTGGGTGATCGCATTCGAATGAACAGCATTGATCCGGATGTGGTGTTCTTCAGGTCACTAGCTACCCGTGAGTCAGGGGGGCAGACCCCGACCGCTTTAGCCGATGTCATCAATGCATGTAAGGCATCGGACTTTGATCTCGTCATTGTCGAGACTCCGGGGATCGGCCAAGGCGATGCCGCAATCGTGCCGTACGTCGACGTCTCGCTCTATGTCATGACTCCTGAATATGGCGCCGCCTCCCAGCTTGAGAAAATCGACATGTTGGATTTCGCTGACGTGGTGGCGGTCAACAAGTACGAGCGCCGCGGCGCGGAAGATGCGCGCCGCGATGTCGCGCGCCAACTCGTCCGCAACCGTGGTGCTTTTGGCGCACCATGGGAGGAGATGCCGGTTTTCGGGACTAGCGCCGCACGCTTTTCTGATGATGGGGTTACCGCGCTGTACCACTTCCTCGTAGGGTTGCTCAGGGCGAATGGGCTATGTCATTTTGATGGCGTGCTGCCGGCTGTTGCCGGGCGCATATCCACCGGCCTCACCGGGATCCTCCCGCGCGGCCGGGAGCGCTACCTCGCAGAGATCGCCGATTGCGTCCGGCGCTATCACGCGGTGACCGAGCAGCAATCGGCGATAGCGAGATCCGCACAGCAGTTGCGGGTCACCCGCGAACTGCTCGAGGTCAGGGGCGATGCCCTACCTGCTGCCGCAGTCGACTCCGCGCTAGCAGACGTCAATGCCGAGCTTGATCCAGCGGAGCAGGTGCGATTGGCGAATTGGCCAGCGCTGCGCGATACCTATGCTGGCGATGAGCAGGTGTATCTGATTCGCGGCAAGGAGATTCGCACCCCGTTAACTAGAACCACACTTTCTGGTACCCGGGTGCCAAGGGTTGCCCTGCCGCGCGATGATGAGGACGGCGCCCTCCTTCGATTCTTGCGATCGGAGAATCTGCCGGGGTACTTTCCGTTTACCGCTGGGGTATTCCCATTCAAGCGCACCGAGGAGGCCCCGGCCCGCATGTTCGCCGGCGAAGGTGATGCCCGGCGCACCAATCGACGCTTTCACCTACTTAGCGCCGGGCAGCCGGCGACCCGACTCTCGACCGCATTTGACTCAGTAACCCTCTACGGGCGTGACCCATCACCCATGCCCGATGTCTACGGCAAGGTCGGTACCTCGGGGGTGTCAATAGCCACCCTCGATGACATGCGCGATCTATATGCGGGGTTCGACCTGTGTGCACCGACGACGTCGGTATCGATGACCATCAATGGCCCTGCACCGGCGATCCTGGCGATGTTCCTGAATACGGTAATCGATCAGCAGCTGGCCAAGTTTGCCGAAACTGAGGGCAGGGACCCGGACTCGAGCGAAACCAAGGTGATCAGAGCCAGAGCGCTGGGTACGGTGCGAGGCACTGTCCAGGCCGACATCCTCAAGGAGGACCAAGGGCAGAACACGTGCATCTTCTCGACCGAATTTGCCTTGCGTGCGATGGCTGATATCCAGCAGTGGTTCATTGAAAATGAAGTACGCAACTTTTACTCGGTCTCGATTAGCGGGTATCACATTGCCGAGGCTGGGGCTAACCCGATCAGCCAGCTGGCTTTCACCTTGGCGAATGGATTCACCTATGTCGAGGCCTTTTTGGCGCGTGGCATGGCGATTGATGACTTCGCGCCGAATTTGTCATTTTTCCTCTCAAATGGCATGGATGCCGAATACACCGTGCTTGGTCGCGTAGCACGCCGCATTTGGGCGGTGGCGATGCGCGATAAGTACGGAGCGAGTGAGCGCGCGCAGAAATTGAAGTACCACGTGCAAACCTCCGGTCGGTCACTGCACGCGCAGGAGATGGACTTCAATGACATCCGCACCACCTTGCAGGCCCTTTGCGCGCTTTACGACAACGCAAACTCACTTCACACCAATGCCTTTGACGAGGCAGTCACGACGCCATCTGAGCAATCGGTGCGGCGGGCCTTGGCGATTCAAATGATCATTGACCGGGAGTGGGGATTATCGGCCACCGAGAACCCCCTCCAAGGCGCGGCCATCGTTGAGCAACTGACCGACATTGTCGAAGAAGCAGTACTTGTCGAGTTCGAACGGATCGCCGATCGTGGGGGAGTACTTGGTGCGATGGAGACCGGGTATCAGCGCGGGCGTATTCAGGATGAATCAATGCTCTACGAACAACGCAGGCATGACGGCACCTTGCCCATTATCGGAGTCAACACCTTCTTGGCCGATAACAGCGACCAAGTGACCGCAACCGTGGAACTAGCCAGGGGTACCCAGGCGGAGAAGGAATCGCAATTGAGCCGGCTGGCGGACTTTCAGGAACGCAACCGCGAACTGGCCCCGGCCGCACTTGCCCAACTCAAGTTGGCCGCCGCCACGGGGGGCAATGTTTTCGCGGCGCTGATGGAGGCGGTGCAAACCTGCTCCTTGGGCCAGATCAGCTCGGCATTCTTCGAGGTGGGTGGTCAGTACCGCCGCAATGTCTGACGTACCATTTGCCCATGACATCAATCTCAGTCAAGAGCTCACCTAAATCCGTCAAAGCCAGGTTGCTCGCAGCCGGCGCCGCAACCGCGCTCAGCGCGGCTGCAATCGCACCAGGCCTTGCTACCCCCGCGCTGGCCGCCGACTCCCCGTACGACATCAACGAGTCGGTTAAGTCGTGGAGCACGGCGGCCGCCATGCTGGGCACGGCTGGGTCACTTTGGGAGCCGGTTGATACCGCGGGATTACGCCGCACCAGCAAGGTTGACGTCATCACTGACAACCTGGTGATCACAAACGGGGCGGTAACAAGTGGCGACACTTTTGCAGGGGCCACCTACGGCCGGCCGGCCAAGGGATTTCAAATTCTCGAGAAGTGGGCCGAGACCGGATTTGCGGCCGATCCCGAGCCGTCGACCAGCCTGGCCAAGGTCGGCAACGTCAAGATCAAGCTCGGGGATCCGGGCACCCAGATCACCTTGACCGCGCAGGTCTTTGCGAACTGCTTCAAGCAGCCGTCGAACGCAAATCCAAAGGAAGTGCCGGCCGGTTACCGCTGCAAGAAGAGCGACGTCCTGGCAACGGGTGGAATGCTCAAGATGACTGCCCGGCCACCGTCAGCCATGACGGAGCCGGGTGATACGAGCATTGTCCTGCAATCAACCGGTCTGAGTTACGACCAACTGGTAGCTATCGCATCGAGTTTGACGCAGGTGGCCCCGGGCCCAAATGCGGGGGCCGGTTCGGCGCAAATGCGAGCCGTCTGCCGGCAGATGGTGACAGATGAATTGACATTTGCGGCGGCGGATAAATTGGCGCAGGCCAATGGCTACACCGCCCGGTTGGCCAGTGTTAATGGCAAACCGCAGGCGTTGACCATGGACTATCGGGTTGATCGAATGAATCTCTCGACGGTTATCAACGCTGTCACCGAGTGCACCTACGGCTAACCCCTAGACGCCAGATCGGGTGCCCGACGGGATTCGAACCCGCAACATCAGCCACCACAAGGCTGCGCTCTACCGTTGAACTACGAGCACCACGGGCCCAGAGCCCCGATGCCGGGGCCTTGCCTGCCCGCAGAATCTAGCAGCCTACGGGCTGTGACCTTTAATTGAGGTGCGTAGTCGTGCCATGGTCAACGACGTGGCTTTGACCTAGGGCTTTTGCGGCGGCTGAATCGGGCCCGGGTTGGGCGACGAACACCGCATCACGGTAATAGCGCAATTCGGCGATGGACTCGCGGATGTCCGCCAATGCGCGGTGGTTACCAGTTTTTTCCGGGGCACCGTAATAGACGCGCGGGTACCAACGGCGCGTGAGTTCCTTTATGCTGGACACATCTATCAGTCGATAATGCAAATAGGAGTCGAGTTCGGGCAGGTATTTGGCCAAGAATCCGCGGTCGACATACACACTTGACCCGGCGAGGTGCCCCGTGCCGGCCTCCGGCACATGTTTTTGGATATAGGCCATTACCTGCTGCTGGGCATCGGCCAAGGTGGTGCCGTTCGGTATCTCGTCAATCAGGCCCGAAGTCTTGTGCATGTTGACGACGAACTCATCCATCGCAGCAATCGGCTCGGGGCTGGCCTTGACTACTACATCGATGCCGCCGTCGAGTTCGGTTAGGTCGGCCTCGGTCACGATGCAGGCGATTTCAACAATCTCGTCTGTGTTGAGGTCAAGCCCGGTCATCTCAAGGTCTATCCAGACCATGCGATCATTAGTCATGGACTTACTCTACTGAGCGCCTCGACACTTAGTTAGCGGCCCAGTTGACGAAATGGCTGAGGTGATGAGGCCTATGAGTCGCTCTTCATCGGTGCTGACGGGCACGGCATCGACCATATGCGTACTCATCAGGGCTGCTGCGTCATGCACTGATCGTTCTGGGCTGATTGAGAGTTGCGGTATGCGCTCCAGGGCTGAGCCGATGGTCATCCTGCCTAGGTGCTGGGCAGGCGCCGGCCCCGTTATTTGAAACAGGTCATTAGCAATGGGTACCTAAGTCCCGGATTTTGGCCCTAGACTCGGGCGGCGGCGAACAGCCCGAAGGCCAGCAGGATCAAGAAGAGCAGCAGGACCAGGGCCGGCATCGCCTCGCGGACCTCGTGGAGCCGGATGTGCAAGGCGATGGCACCAACCATCAAGGCCCCCAGTCCAATGGTGGCAATTAGCGTCAAGACGGCTGGGAGGAGGGTTGCGATGGGTGGCAGTAACAGGCCCAGGCCGCCAAGGAGCTCGAGGGCACCGATGAGTTTTAGCAACTTCGGGTCAACGGATCCGGCCCACGTCATGCGCTCCTTGAGTTTGGCATTGGACGACAGCAGCTTGGTCAGCCCGGCCGCCACGAAGGTGAAGGCCAAGAGAAATTGGAGGATCCAGACCGCATAGCCCATAAACCGGGAAGGTAGCAGATAATCTGCCCCTGTGGCCGACATTGTTTATCCGCCGATCATCTTGACCGCCAAAACCCTCTTCAAGGTTTTGGGTATCCGGTTTGACATCGTCGGCACTGAGAACCTGCCCCGGGTTGGTGGCGCGATCATTGCTATCAATCACACCAGCTATTTGGATTTCGCCCTCTCTGGTATCCCGGCTGATCGCGTCGGCCACCGGTTGGTGCGGTTCATGGCTAAAGATGGCATCTTCAAGCATCCAATCGCCGGCCCGTTAATGCGCGGGATGCATCACATCCCGGTCAACCGAGATGCTGGCTCGCAGGCATTTCGTGATGCCGTTCACGCTCTTAAGGATGGTGAACTGGTTGGGATTTTCCCCGAGGCCACCATGAGCCGCTCAATGGAAATAAAGGAAATCAAGAACGGTGCGGTGCGCATGGCCGCGGCCGCCAAGGTGCCGCTAATCCCGATGATCGTTTTCGGTGGTGCTCGAATACTGAGCTACGGGCGCAAGGATCTCACGCGGGGCCGTACCGTTGCCATGACAATCGGAGCACCCATGCACCCAACGCGCAGCGATGACGCCGAAGTTCTAAACGAGCAATTGCATCAGCAGCTCGAGCAATTACTCGATGAGACAATTGATCGGTATCCGAGGCCAACGCCGGAGGAACTCAAGGCTCCCGATGGTCCGTGGTGGCTACCGGCTCGGCGGGGAGGAACGGCGCCGACTTTGGCGGAAGCCGAAGCCATCGAAACTCGGATACGCACGGAGCGCACGGAGCGCACGGAGCGAACTGCGCCGGTGACAGAGGAAGAGCACCCGAGTGCGGGTTTTTGATTCATGCGTGAACTGATCTTGCACATTGGCAGGGCCAAAACCGGCACAACCACCTGGCAACTGATGGTGGCCCTGAACCGCCAGGTGCTCCAACCAGCCGGCATCAACATCCCCCAGTTTTTCCGAGGCGATAACCACGGCGAGCTTGCGGCGGCGTTCGCTGACCGGCCCGGTCGTCTCGGTCGCGGCTATGCGGTCGAAAGCCATGAAGATCAGGTGGCGCTGCAGAGCAGATTGCGAAAGAAGCTCGAACGTGAGTTGACCGACGGCAGGTGGTTGTTTACGAGTGAGCACCTTTCGACGCGGCTTAGAACCGCCGCGGAAGTTGACTCCCTTTACGAGTTTCTATCAGGTTACTTCGACCAGATCAAGGTATTCGCTTACGTGCGTAGACCAGATGACCTAGCCCCGAGTGCGTTTGCCGAAACCATCAAGGCGGGGCGCACCCATGGATTCAATCGAAAATACGCGCTGTCGGCACGGGCGTTCTTCGACCACGCGGGGTTCGCGCAAAGGTGGGAGCGTCCGCTCCGCAGCGACATCACCTTTACCCTTCGCCCCTATTTGCGCGAAGGGCACCTGGAAGATATGTGGCAGACGCTGTTTACGCTGGCCGGTGTCCGGCGGCCGCTGCCGCAATTGGTGACACCGCCGTCATCGGCCAATGAGTCACTCTCGGCCGCTGCGTTGCGCTACCTACAGGAGGTAAACCCGTTGGTACCCGACGGGGCGTTAACCAACCGCAATCGTCGGGCACTGATCGCCATCTTGGCCGGGGTGCAGGGGCCGGGTCTGGTACTGGCACCGAATGTCGCTTCGGCCCTGGCTGCGCAGGGGTTGCTGGCCGGCGGATTGCATGAGCGTGATTTCGCCGGCGAGATGGGGGATACGCGGTGGCAGGATTGGTTTTCGGCGCCTCCGGCGACCACCGGGGACTGGCCGCGACTAAGTGATGCTGAGCGAGGCGAGTTTGCCGAGCGTTGTGCGGTGGCCAAAATCACCTTCAACCCGGAGGCGGAAGGAAAGAGCGCCAAACCGGGCACCACCTTGCGGGCGATCCGTCGGGCAGCGATTCGATTGACCCAGCGGTAATCGGTTACGGTTCGGGCAGGCAGGTGACCTAGAGGAGTCAAAATGAGCAGCGTCATCGAATACACAATGCACGCGAAGCCAGGTGCCTACGAGACCGTGATGGCAGCGTACGTCGATTTCGCCGATCGTTTTGGTGAGCGAAACCCGTCCGAAGACCTGATTCTTGTCACCGGGGATCCGGTGACCGGCGTGATTCGAGGGATCGGGGTTTTCCTGTCCGATGCCGAAGCCGCGGATGTGGTAAGTGCCGGCATGTTCGTTGACTTCCGCGATAGCGTCGCCGATTTACTGACAACTGTGCCCGTTCGGGTCGACCTCGAGCTAGTGCATGTCTTCGTTAAGTAGCTAGAGCGGCCCGCGGCCGGTGGTGCCACGTATTCCAGTAGCGTGGAGGGTGTAACTTGTTCACTTTGTCTCTCGAAGTGTTGTCCATACACCCAGTGGTGCGTTGTTGCAAGAATCCGCCGCTGAAAGCTGCATGCTAGCGGCCGCGGATGAAAGGGCTGGCATCATTGGCCACATGCGCATTGCACTTCATCACCTTTCGGTCGATGAACTCATCACCCTCTTCGAGGATCCTGATGACCTGTCGATTTATGCGGGCAAGGACTTCGATAACCCCCATCGGGTGCTGATGGACGAAAGCGGCCCGCTGTGCTGGCGGGTGCCGCAAGTAGAAGCTGACCCAACGGTGAATATCTGGTTCGTCCGGTGGATCGTGTTGCCAAGCACCCGTGAGATCATTGGCAGCTCAAGTTTTCATGGCCCGCCTGACCCATCGGGCATGGTTGAGATTGGTCTCGGAATCCACCCGAAGTTCCAACGGCAAGGTTATGGCCACGAGGCATTAGCCGCGATGTGGTCCTGGGCCATCGATCAGCCGAAGGTTGAGACTTTGCGTTACACGGTCAGCCCGACGAATGTGGCGTCGGTGAAATTAGTGGAGTCATTCGAATTCACTCGAGTGGGTGAGCAGATGGATGAAATCGACGGGCCAGAGGACATCTACGAAATGAGCGCGGATGATTTTCGGGCTAGGTGAGCGCCCAGAAAACCACCGCAGACGCCGCCGCGACATTTAGTGAATCAACTCCGCCTCGCATGGGAATTCGCACTGACACATCGGCTTCAGCCGCCACCTGATTGGTTAGTCCGGCACCTTCCGTTCCAAAAACTAGGGCCAGGAGCTCGGGCGGGTCGATCGCAAATTGGCGTAGCTCGACATTGTTTCCCCCCAGCGGGGAAATCGCTGCAATGGTGAAGCCGAGACCGCGTAAGTGATCAAGGCCCATTGGCCAGTCGGAGATCCGGGTCCAGGGAATTTGAAAGACGGTACCCATCGAGACGCGTACGCTGCGCCGATAAAGCGGGTCGGCGCATCTTGGTGTGATGAGGATCGCATCTACCCCGAGTGCGGCCGCGGATCTAAAGATGGCGCCGACATTGGTGTGATTGACCAGATCCTCGAGGATCACGATGCGGTTGGCCTGCTGCACAATTTCTTGGACGCTTGGCAGCGTCGGTCGATGCATTGCGGCCAAGGCGCCGCGGTGCACATGGAACCCGGTGACCGCCTTGAGCAATGCTGGTGCCCCAACAAGCACCTCGGTATCACCAGGTACCGAGTCGAGGACGTCAGCCATCTCAGCAAGCCAGCGTCGATCCATGAGAATTGAGCGCGGTCGGTGCCCGGCCTCCAGTGCCCGCCGGATGATGTAGGCGCTTTCGGCGATGTAGATTCCCAGATCTGGCTCATGGCGCGAGCGCAGGGTGACATCCGTCAATGAAATGTAATCGGCAAGTCTGGGGTCGAGGGCGTCGTCGACTTCAAATATTGCCACTCGGCGATTTTGTCATTGGCGCATACTGCACAATGCGGGTAGGTATTTCGGATAGCGCCGCGGAAAGGGCGATCATGAGGCAGCACTTCACCCTTTGGATCGCACTAGGTGCTGGGCTCCTACTGATCTTGACCGGGCCAATCGCTGTCGCGCAGGCCAGCGATGACCCTTGGGTCTCGCAAATCGGTACCTATACCTACTTGACGGCACCGAATTACGACGGGCTGCTGCCCATCAAGGCGGCACTGGGAGGGCAGACGCTGGGTTTGGGCACCTTCGATGATCTCGATGGTGAACTCATCATGGTGGGCGGGTCGATTTATCGGGTCGGGATCGACGGGTTGCCGCGACTTGTTGAGACCTCGCGCACCACGCCATTCTTTGAGGCGATCAAGTTCCATGCGGATAAGTCGGGGCCGGTCGCCCCGGGCACTACCTGCGCTAACTTATTGGCAGCTGTAAATGAGCTCGTGAATGGCGCCGATGGCATGGTTGCCGTTCGGGTGCGTGGTACCTTCACCGATTTAGTGACTCGAAGCGTGCCGGCGCAAGCGAAGCCTTTTGCGCCGTTGAGTCAGGTGGTGGCGGGTCAAACTCTGTTCACGTTAGGCCAGCGGGTTGCCGTGCTAGTTGGTTTTCGCACCGGCCTCGACCTTGCGGGTACCGGGGCACCGGGCCTGCACCTGCACGGCCTGACGGCCGACCGCACCGCGGGTGGCCACGTCATCTCCTGCGTGGCCGGCGCCGATGTTCAGTTATCGGTGCAACGGACCGCCGGGGTTCAGATCCTCGGGGTGCCCACGGGTTGAAGACTGGATTGCCCCAGTTCAGGTTGACCAAGTATGCGGTCCTTCCAGGTGATGGTGCCGCGGCGTTTGCGCAACACCGAAGCGGTGGCCAGCCCGGCGAAGGCTGCCAAGGAGGCCGGGTGCGCAAGCGAATCTGGCCAAACCCGTTCGCCGGTGCGGTGGGCAACCAGCGCGCGGCCAGCCACCCCACTGGCATAGCCGGCTGCACCCCACCTACGAGTGGTCACATCCTTAGATGCCAACGTGGCGGCCGCGGGCAGCACGTAGATCAACAACATGGCGGCAATGCCACCAAGTGCACCCGGCCCACGACCAAAGGCCGACCACAAGGACTTTGTGTAACCCTCGTAGATCTCCTCCGGCCCCGTATACATCCGGCACTCAGCCATGTCACTGCCGTCAACCGGGATCCCCCGGTAGCCATTTCGTTTCAGATTCCTAAGCACTCCTACGTCTTCGAGAATGACATCGGCGACCGGCTCATGCCCGCCGGAGGCCCGGTAGGCATCGGTGTCAATAATTAGGAATTGCCCGATCGCCGCGGACCAAGCCGGACTCTTAGAGCGCTCTGCCAGTCGAAGTGGCAGTGTCGCGAGCCACGACCAATTGACCAGCGGTTGCGTAATGCGTTCAGCAAGACTATGCGCTGCCTGCTTTGGGTATGGAGACACCATGTGCATCTGACTTTGGCGCAGCATGGCGACTCCAGCGGCAACCGCATGCGGGTTCAATGTGACATCAGCATCGACGAAGACCAGCACCGAGCCGGTCGCGAGTTCGCCAAGACGCTGACAAGCCCAGGGTTTACCAAGCCAGCCCGGTGGCAATTGGTCACCGTTTCCTTGCACCAACCGCACCCGCGGATCATCAGCGGCAACGCGGGCGATGGCAGCAGCTGTGCCGTCGGTTGAGCCGTCGTCGAGCACGAGGATCTCAAAATCGGATAACCCCTGCTGGTCTATCAGTGACCGAAGGGTTGGTTCGACTCGATGGACTTCATTTCGGACCGGGAGCAAAATTGAGACGCGCTCGCATATTGGCGAAGTGGGTGTTGACGGCTTCTTGACAAGGGCCATATTCAGGGCAATTTGCGCGGTGAGGGTAGCCGAAGCGATGGAGCCGGCGGTGACTAAGGCCCGAGAAATTCGCACGGCGAAAGAATAGTCAGAATTTGTCAGCTAGTGTGCAACTCTGCCGCATTTGTGTCTGGCTCCCTTGGCGTATTTGCAGCGGCCACGATGCCACCAACCTTGCTCGATCACGCGAATTATTCAATGTATAGTTTCCTTAATCGGGGAAAAGTCGATGACTCCGACATACCATTTTTCCCAGACGCAAAACAGTACAGGCGGGCATCATTATTAGGTTAAGGGACCTCTTCTCATTACGTGGCTGGCAGAACGCGGCCTTCCGCCAGGTTACCAAGGACCTGATTTATTCGCAGATCTGGGAAGATCCGGTCATTGACCTGGAAGCACTCCGCATTGAATCCCATCACCGCGTGCTGACCATTGGCTCGGGCGGGTGCAATGCACTGTCATACCTGATCGCCGATCCTGCTGAGATCATCATCGTCGATATCAATGCATCGCAAATCGCGCTGAATCGCTTGAAGATTGCTGCGATGAAATTTCTTCCTGACTATAAATCATTTTTCGACTTCTTCGGATCAGCCGATAAGAGTTCCAATGTAAAGCTGTTTGATGACCACATATGCGCCAATTTGGATGAGAACACGAGAGCTTACTGGGTTCGGCTCGATGCTCGGGGGCGACGGCGAATCGAGCAATTCTCCCGCGGGTTTTATCGACAAGGTCTAGTTGGCCAACTCATTGCGATGTGCCACATCTACTCACGTGTTCATGGGACCAATCTAAGTGTGATGCTCAATGCCAAGGACCTAGACGAGCAGCGCGATATCTATGCCAGGGAAGTGAAGCCCCTCTTTCATACACGTACCATTCGCGGCCTCGTCAGACTTCGCCCCACACTCTTTGGTTTGGGCATACCACCGGTGCAATATGAAACCTTGAAGGCAAATCGCTCAATGCACCTGGTACTCGAGGAGCGCGCTGAGCGGATGGTATGTGATTTCGACCTCAAGGAGAACTACTTCGCATGGCAGTTTTTCGACCGCGGGTACGCACCTGATGGAGGTGGCCCGCTGCCCATTTACCTGCAGCGTGAGCATTTTGCCGCGATCAGATCACGCATCGATCGGCTGCAGGTTAGACATATCTCTTTCGTTGATCAGCTTCGCTCGCTGCCGGAGCAATACCTGGATCGATATGTGCTGCTCGATTTTCAGGATTGGTTGAGCGATCAAAGCCTCACCGAGCTGTGGACGGAACTGACCAGAACGGCTCGACCTGGCTCCCGGGTGATCTTCCGCACCGCCGGGAGGGCCAGCGTCCTGCCTGGCCGTATCCCAGCACACCTGCTAGAGCGCTGGGACTACGAGAAGGACGCCTCTTTGGAGTTGCTAGCCCGTGATAGATCGGCGATCTACGGCGGCTTTCACCTCTACGTACTCAAGGGGACCCCTTGACTACGCCGTCGCACTCCGTCGATGCGCAACGGATGGATCGGCATTATCGGTATCAGCGCTTCGTGTACGACGTAACGAGGCGTTACTTTCTGTTTGGCCGCCGCCAACTAATTGCGGATCTAAGACCAGATCCCGGCGAGAGTGTTTTGGAGCTTGGCTGTGGAACGGGTTGGAATCTGGTTCAGGTTGCGCACAGGTATCCCAAAGCGGAAATCTTCGGTATTGATATATCGGGCTCAATGCTCAGCACCGCGCGCTCTTCGATTCGCCGTGCTGGTCTCGCTCAGCGCATCCACCTGGCGCCGGCCGATGCCACAACATTTTCCGGCGTAGACACCTTCGCGAAATCGCAGTTCGATCGGATCTTTATCTCGTTCGCGCTGTCAATGATCGGTAGCTGGGAAGATGTCGTGGCCAAGAGCGTGCAGCAGCTAGCACCCGGGGGAAGCCTCCACATTGTTGACTTTGGTCCATGCGACAGGTTCCCCGCCGCCGCCCGGCGGGGCTTCTTCGGTTTCCTCCAGCACTATGAGGTGACCCCTCGAACTGGCTTAATGGCTCTCTGCCAACGCCTGGCACATGAGTACACGCTCGACCTGAAATTTGCGATTCTGTACCGCAGCTACGTTAACTACGCGGTCTTGACCCGCGGCTAGCGAATTTCGCTCGCACATGATGTTGGAGAGTTATCAACTCGGCGGCAGTTTCTTGACAACTCAGTTCTATGCCGATGCCGGAGGTCATCTGGGTGATCGCCCCCTCAATTTGGCCTTTGGAGAACTTGCCTTCTACATCTCTTATGGGCGATTCCTTGGCGCCCAGCCGGCGGGCTCATTTCGGGCGATCGATGATAATTATTCCTAGAATGTATAGCAATCTCGGACATCCGCACCTAAGCCAAGCGAAAGTACGTTTTTTTTACAGAGGGAGTGCGCATGTCTGGTAGTCAACGACTTCTTAGGGTGTGCACTCGCAAGCCCGTCGCTACTTTGGCCAGTGTCGCAGCAGTGGTCAGCCTGTTTCTCGCCGTGCCGCCAGCCCATGCGGCACCTCCCGCGAATCCGAGTCGGCAAGATACGATCAACGCGGAGGTCGCCTGCATCACCGCCTATGCAGCAGACCCTGCCAACAACTACGTGAACTATGCGCCGGCTATCGGTGCTCCAGAAGTCACCGATGCCATTCACAGTGGGCTACAGCCCTGTGCGAGTTTTGCTGACGACAGCAGCGGCAAAAAGAATATTCACCACGTTGGGCGCAAGTACCAGGTGGCGCAGTACCTTTCGCCCACGGTGTATCCGGGGCAAATTCAGATGATCATTCAAGGTGGCCCAGATGCCGCCTTCCTGATCGGTGGCGCCCCCGGAACCCCGATTCCTTCTTATGCCGGTGGTCCATATGTGGCTCGCTTCAACCCGACCACCGGAGCCCAGATTTGGCGAACCTCACTTCCCCTGGCACCAGGTCAATGGGTAGCTGCCCCTAGTGGTGCAGTCGTAAAAGGGGGCTGGGTTGATGTGGTCATCGGTCCCACCGTTTACAAGCTAAACCCCAAGACCGGTGCGATCGTTGCATCGGCTCAACAGCCCGTCTTTGCCGGCGCCGCTATTGATGCGAATTTTGATGGCTTCGCGGTAGCTCCGGATGCGAACGGGACGATCCTGCTGAAGAGCCAGAATCGATCAGCGGGTTGCACCATTCAAGGCAACCAAGCCATGTCACAGTGCGTCGCGCAGTATGGACCTCAGCCGGTCACCACCGTCGTCGCGATTGATCCGGTCACGTTGAAGAACATCGCGGCGATCGCACTGAACCAAGCTGTGATCAGCCGACCCACCGTTGTGTCGAATAAGGGCAACACCGAGATGTATCTATCGGGCAACACTCAGGGCGTTCGAGTCACTTGGAACCCCAAGACCAAGACTTTGAGCCAAGACTTGACCTGGGCTCCTTCATACCTGCTGCCTGGGCAGAATCCCGGTGATGCGCCGGTGCCTGTGGGCGACTGGGTGGTGTTCAACAACAACGCGTTCCCGACGCAGGGTGTGCCGATCTGCGCTGTTGCGGTGCGGATGACCAATGCGGCGGACATCCACCGTCTCTGCCCATGGGGAACGACGCTTCCCACGGGAGTAACCAGTAATGCGCCGGCGAGCTTCTCGTCGGATCCGCAGAAAAGCCTGATCTTCATGCAGGATCTGCTCGTTGGGGGAGTATTTGCTGTTCACCTTGATCAGGCATCAGGGGAGATGGTCGCGAAGTGGAGTCGCCCGGATTGGCGAACTTCGGATTACTTCACAGCAGTCGGGCCGGCTAGCCATCGAGTGTTGTCGTCCCAGTATATGAATCCAAACTTCATTGTGGGCCAGGTGAGTAACAACTCGTGGACCGAGAGTGTGCTGTGGGTTGACGAGGCGACTGGAAAGACTCTTGCCCAGTCGGCTTATAACGGCCCGACTCAATTGGGCTGGATGGTAATGCCCTCGTATGCGGGTCGTTTCTATTCGATGACTACAAACGGCACCATAAACATCTATGTGCCGCGGGCGTGCGCGACCAAAGGCAAGCCGCGCGTGCCGGCTCCGTCGATCACGACCTGTTCGACCGACTATGCGGCGCTGCCGCAGCCGGTTGCATACCCAGCCCCGAGGCCATAAGGCGCAAAATAAGTTAAGGGGATTTAGGGCAGACAGTTCGGGGCGAGTGGTCTCCATCCGTAATAGTTGCCCGCCTGGGTAGTGACCCGTTAAGCGATTGGAGGGCTACGTGCCTAGTTTTGATGTTGCGGCACCAGCAAGTTCAGCGCCGACTGATCGGTTAGCTCTCGGTGTTGGTTGGGTGCGCCCGGGTGCGGGCGGTATCGGCGGCACCCTAAGCCCCGCCAGCGGCACCGGCCTTGAGGCCTATTTGAATTACTGCTTTGCGGGTAATGAAGAGTAGTGTGCTGCCCCACCGCGAGGTGGGGTGTTTAAATCCTGTGGCTGGTCCCTGACCGCCCTCGGTTTCCGGATGGGTATTTTCGAACCTATTGCAGAAAAATACCTGAATCCGTTGGTGCATGTCAGTTTGTGCCGTACCGTTGAAGATCGGCTCGCTCTTCGTGTGGATTGGGTACGGCCAGGTGCATCCAGTATTGGCGGCACGGTAAATCCTTCCTTCTGCACCCGGTCGGCTTGCGGTGGGACCCTTGAAGGCACTGCGGAGTAGCGCCTTCCCACCGCAGGGTGAGGTGGGTAAGCCTGCTACCGAACCCTGACAGCTCAGGTGGTGGAATCCCTGCGAGAACAACGCCGCCAAGTAACCGCGGCTCCTTCGCCGTGTTAATACTCGGACCACGTTGGACGGGTATGGGAATTTGCTGCATTCAGTCGTGGTCGAGATCACCGATGCAGTTGCAGACAGCCTCTCGCAGAAGCGGTTGGTGCAGGGTTGGTGCAATAGCAGTTGAAATAGTCACGTCTAGAAACGGTTCGATGAGGAAACAGCGCGCCCGGAGGGACTCGAACCCCCAACCGACAGGATACGCCCGAAGCGTGCGAGGGAGTTCGGTCGAAGTCGAGGAACGCTAGACACTGCAACGCTTTCTAGGCGCTGAGAGTCGCTCGCGTTCAGACTCATTCCGTG
>SYJA01000083.1 GCA_005798555.1 Actinomycetota bacterium | reverse complement strand
TCGACTCAAGGTGATTTATCTTCCGGGCCGGGGGGCTGATCCCACGTGGGAACGCGAAGTCATCGCCGCCATCGGTCCCCGCCACAACCTCTCGATCTACGACGAGTCCAAACCGCTGGAGCCACAGTTCGCTGACGTCGATGCCGTGGTCGACCTCGGGGGCTCGTGGGGTACTAGGGAGATGCTCGACGCCGCACCCAAGGTGAAGTTCTGGCAAATCATGGGCACGGGCATGGAGCACTTCGACTTCGACTACTGGTCCACCCGCCCCGTGATGATCTCGAACTGCCCCGGACCGATGAGCGCAATTCCTCTCGCGGAACACGCGATCTTGCTCATGATGCTGGTGCGTCGCAACTACCCGCAGCAGGTCGTGAACCTGGCCAACGGACTGATGTATCAGCCGATGGGGTTAGAGCTCGCGGGCCAGACGCTCCTGTGTATCGGATTCGGGGCAAGTGCACGGGAATTGTCCAAGCGGGCCAAGGCCTTCGGGATGCGCGTCATCGCCACCGACGTGCTGGAGGTGGACGACGCCACCCGCGAGGAGTGGGGCGCCGAGGCGGTTTACCCGGCCGAGTGCCTCGATGAGCTCATTCCCCAGGCCGACGTGGTTTCGCTGCACTTGCACGTTACGCCGGAAACTCGACACCTCTTGAACGCCCGACGGATCGCGATGATGAAACCTAGCGCGATCATCGTGAATGTGGCACGTGGGGCACTAGTCGACGAGGACGCCATGGTCGCCGCGGTTCGTGAAGGCCGGATCGCAGGAGCGGGAACGGACGTCGCGACGCAGGAGCCACCGGATTCGGACTCACCTCTGCTCAACACCCCCGGCATCCTCGTGACCCCCCACACTGCGGGTGTTACCGATGGCACCGCCCGCAGGCGCGCCGAGGGTTCCGCGGTGAACCTCGACCTAATAGCTGAGGGGCTCGAACCCCTCCACCGGGTCGACCGACGTACCAGAAGCGGCAACGAATTAGGTAAAACCACTTGACAGAAGTTTTTGGTGACAGTTAACTAAAGTCGACCATGTTATACGTGACAAACCGAGAGGTGTGCAGGATGAGTAGACGTGTTGTCCAACTGGTGGTTGCTGGAGCAGCCCTTGCCATCGTGGGCGCTGCCTTACCGCAGACCGCGGCAACGGCAGCTGTGGGAACCAACTGCAGCATCAAGAACCAACTGGCCGCGTCTAACTGTCAGGCGGTGGTGATGGCTACGGTTTCGAAAGTGGCAAACCTGAACCCGATGAAGGCACGTGCGGTGACGGATTACCAGGTGGCCTACCCGATGCAGGGCCTGCTCTGGAGGTTCGACGCGAATCTGATTCCGCGCATGGACTTGTTAATCAAGCAGGATGTGTCAAAGGACGGCCTTACTATCTACCAACAACTGAAGCCCAACCTTAAGTACTCCGATGGCACGCCGTTGTTGGCCCAGGATGTTGTTACGGCGTGGCAGAAGCAGGTTGAGGCGAAGCAATCTTCGGCCTTCTTCGCAAAGGTGAGTAACGTCGTTGCGACCAGCCCCACCACCGTCACCTGGACCCTCAAGACCCCGATGCCGGACTTCAACTGGTTGATGGCCAATCAGGCTATGTACTTGAACCCGACAGAAAGCTTGAAGAGTGCGACCTACTGGAACGCCCCGGTCAGCGCTGGCCCAATGATGATTAAGTCGTGGACCCCTGGCTCCGACACCATGGTTCAGGTGGCAAACCCGAATTACTGGGCCAAGCCTAAGGTTCAGCAGATCACCTATCAGGCAATACCTGATGCTGCCACCCGCAAGCTCGCCCTGCAGGCAGGTCAGGTGGATTATGTGTTCGATCTGGCTTATCAAGGCGTAACGGATCTTGACAAGAACACCATCAAGTGGTTCGCGCACGCACTGCCGGGCACGTACCAGTTGACTACCAACATGGCAAAGACGACCTCCCCGCTTTACAACGTTAAGAACCGTCAGGCGATATCGGCAGCGATCGATCGAGCCAAGGTTGCCAAAGTGGGCTTTTTCGGCACTGTTCTCCCGTCCTGCGCACAGACATTCATCAAGGGAAACCCCTATCACCAGTGCGTGCTGCCAAATGAGGGCAAGCAGGATCTGGTCCTGGCCAAGAAACTCCTGGCCGAGGCCGGCAACCCGAGCGGTTTCAGTTTCGAGACCATCGTCTGGGCACGCCCGGCATGGCCGGAGGCTGCCCAGCTGATAGCTCAGGATCTGGCTAAGGTCGGCATCACCATGAACATCACGGTTAAGCAGGACACCGTGGCGATCGCCGATCTAAACTCTGGCAACTTCGAGATGCAGTTCTCAGGAAATAACGCCCCGACGCCGTACCTCCAGTTGGCGAACTGGTTCGGCACCGGAGGTGCGTGGCAGAACTGGTCCAAGGTTAATGACCCGGGCCTGATCGCAGCCATCGATAGATTGGGGTCTGCTTCAAATCCAATCACTGCGAAGGCTGCCCTGAAGACGGCGAACATTGCCGCCTACAACAGTTCAGTGCACATCCCGATAGCAGACCGCGCCGTCATCTCCGGCACTCGGCTGCCGGCCGGTCTGCTCGTTGCAACAACTCCGGGAGAGTGGCTATACGTTGCTACAACCCCGCTTTTGAGCGCCCAAAGGGGTCCAACCGGTTTCAACACAGGTGCCAAGAGCTAGTTGCTCAGTAGTTGGGACTGGTGGGTGGATCGACCTTAGGGTCGGTCCACCCACCCTCTCATTCTTGGTGTTGGCCAAGTTGCGATCTAGTTTGCATAACTTGGGGAGCTGAGGCGAATGCTTTCGAAAGGGGAGAAACCGGCATGACGGCTACACCCATTGGGTCGGGAGTCGAATCCGCGGTGCGCGCTCAGGAAGGCGAAGACGGACCGCGGCCGCAACCCACCTGGGAGAAGGTGCTTCGCCGCACTGGTCGCGCGATCATTGTGGCGTTCTGGGTCATGGTGGTCGCATTCATGCTCATTCGCCTGTCGCCCGGCGATCCGGTGTCGGCCGCACTGGGCGCCGATGCAGCACCGGACACCGTTGCGGCGGCGCGAAAGGCCTTGGGCCTTGATGTCGATCCCCTCACACAGTTCTGGAACTATTTAACCGGCCTCTTCCGAGGAGATCTGGGAGCTTCCTTGATCTCCGGAGTACCGGTGACCGAAATGCTGCGCACGAATATGCCGGTCACGCTTTGGCTGATATTCACTTCGGTGACTATGACGCTTGTTATTTCGCTTCCACTTGCGATGTTCATTGCGATGGCTCGCATCCCTGGGTTGCCGTATCTGTTTCGCACCCTGACGGCCATCGGGCTGGCGCTGCCCTCATTCCTGGTTGCCCTGATACTGCTGTATCAGTTCGGCTTGATTTGGCAAGTAGCCCCCATTTTCGGCTACGACCCTACGTTCCCGGCCAATCTGCAGTACCTGTGGCTACCGTCACTGGTCAACTGCGTGGTTCTTGTACCGGTACTATCCCGGGTACTCTACAGCTCGATTCTCGATACCCTCGAGGAAGAGTTTGTCGAGACCGGTGTGGTTCGCGGTGTTCGGTGGAATCGCTTCTACTGGTTGTACGTCCTACGACCCTCACTTGCACCGACCGTCGTACTCTTGAGCTACATGATGGGCGTGATGGTTGGATCGACCGTCATTTTGGAGATTATTTTCGCTCTGCCGGGGATTGGTCGCGAGTTGGTTACCGCGGTGACGATGCGTGATTACCCGGTCGTCCAAGGCATCATCCTAGTTTTTGGAATATTGGTGGTTTTCCTCAGCCTGATAGGTGACATAGTCGCGAGTCTGCTCGACCCGAGAGTTAGGCTGACATGACCATAACTGGGGCGGGAACTGCTGATTGGTTTGATGTCAAGGGTACGGTGCCCACTCCGAAGAATGCTAAACGGCTTAAAGACGGAACGATCGGACTGATTACGGGCCTGTTCTTGTTAGTGGCACTACTAGTGCTTGGCATTGTGGTACCTCTGCTTTCGCCATTCGAGGTTGAGATTTCTATCGATACCCCGTTCCTGCCGCCCTCGGGGACCTACTGGTTCGGCACGGATGGGCTCGGCCGGGATGTCTTCCTTCGGGTTTTCTCGGCAGTATATTTAGATCTTGGTGTCGCTCTTATCGGGGTGCTAATTCCCTTTTGTCTCGGAACAATCGTCGGCATCGGCTTGGCCGTAAGCCGGAGCAAGACGCTCAATGCGGTGGCGGGGTCAATCATTGATGGCATTAACGCATTCCCGCTGCTGGTGCTCGCCATCGCCCTGATCGCACTTCTAGGCCCGGGTTTGCAGAGCGTGGTCGTTGCGCTGTCCGTGACCAACTGGGCCCGCTACGCGCGACTTGCGCGCACCCGAGCTCTAGTGGTGAAGCAACAGGGATACATCGAGGCGACCCAGACTCTGGGGTATTCGAAACCGCGGACCCTTTTCAAGCATTTGGTGCCGAACGTCTCCTCAGAGACTACGGCCTACGCCCTGAGTGACCTGATTCTGGTTATTTTGCTAATCGCGGGACTTTCCTTCTTGGGCTTGGGTGCGCAACCACCGACACCGGAGTGGGGAGCAATGATTAGCGACGGTCGCCCGAATTTTCAGGTTGCTTGGTGGCCGGTAATCTTCCCGGGCTTGGCCCTGTGCTGGGCAGGTGTGTCCTTGTCCTTCATAGCAGAGGGCCTCACTCGGCGTGAGCGGGACGTGAAGTCATGAGCGTTAACGCAATGGCGAGCGAGTCTTCTGATGTCCTTGTAGAGATCCGAGACCTAGTAATCGGTATCCAGCGCACCCGCAAAGATCGGTTACTTATTGTCGAGAGTGCAAACTTTGATATCCGCAGAGCGGAGATTCTGGGTCTGGTTGGGGAATCCGGATCGGGAAAGACAATGGTCTGCCGGAGCCTGATAGGCACCCTAAAGCGTCGGAGTGCGTCTATCTTTGCCGGCACAATCAAGTTCGACGGCATGGACCTTGCGAAGCTTGAGGAGAGGCAATGGCGTTCGGTGCGTGGCAGCCGAATCGGATATGTTCCGCAGAGCGCACTTACCGGCGCCAACCCGGTGATGACGGTGGGCAAGCAACTTGGCGAGGCGATCCGTCGCAACCGCAAACGCAAAGAAAAGGACGTGCGTAGGCGAGTGATGGAACTGCTGGAACTGGTTCACATTCGACGTCCCGAGGTCGTATACGACCAGTACCCACATCAATTGTCAGGCGGCATGCGTCAGCGCGTCATGATCGCGGCGGCGATCACCCAAGACCCCGACATAGTGGTTGCTGATGAGCCGACCACGGGTTTGGATGTAACGGTGCAGGCGGAGATAATGAAACTGCTAAAGGAGATCCGCTCCGAGTTAAAAATGTCAGTGATTCTGGTGTCCCATGATCTCGCACTAATTGACGAGGTGTGCGACCGACTCGTTGTTATGCATGCCGGCACCTGCGTCGAAGTTGGATCGGTTTCCGCAGTGGCGCGCACACCATTGCACCCTTACACCATCGCCCTGAATCGCTCACGCATCGATATCTCCACCCCCGGTGCTCCCCTTATCACCATCAAAGGCAATCCACCCGCGGTGGGGGAATGGCCCGCTGGATGCAGGTTCTCCGACCGCTGCGACTTCGTTCAACAGGATTGCACCGTGGGTCGCAATCCCGTGCTAGTCGAAGTCAGGCCCAATCACTGGAGCGCCTGTCTCCATGCGGAACGTTTGGGAGGCACAAGTGAGTGATGCGCTGATTGAGGTCCGCGATGTCTCGGTGACCTTTGGTTCGGGGTCACGGGCGGTCCGTGCGGTTCGCCAGGTATCTCTCCACATTGAAAAGGGCGAAGCCGTCGGCATAGTGGGTGAGTCGGGGAGTGGTAAATCCACGCTGGCGCGGGTGCTGGCGGGCCTGCAGCGACCCAATTCCGGGGAAGTGCGCTTCGCGGGCGAATCCATCTATCAACGGGGGAAGGCTTATCGCGGTGAAAATCGGCGCCTTGTCCAGATGGTGTTCCAGGATCCGTACGGCAGTTTGAACCCCCGCATCACCGCGCTGTCAGCGGTCTCGGAGGCGGTGCGAGTGCACGGGGTCGGATCCCGCAAAGACGCGATTGCGAAAAGTCTCGAGTTGCTCGGCCGGATGGGCATCAGCGAACGGGATGCTGGTAAAAAGCCACGTCAACTATCGGGAGGGCAGCGGCAGCGCGTCAGTGTCGCTCGGGCTCTGTCCGCCCAGCCCTCTGTCCTGTTGGCAGATGAGCCCACATCAGCAATTGACCAGAGTGCCCAGGCGCAACTTTTGAACCTCTTCAGGGGACTCCTAGATGGCGGGCTGTCCATCGCCCTAGTTTCACATGACCTCGGCGTTATCCGCTATCTAACTCAACGGGTGTACGTGATGAAGGACGGTGAGTTCGTTGAGAGCGGTCTTACTGTTGAAGTGTTCGATAATCCGCAGCAGGAGTATACGAAGCAACTGATTGCATCGATTCCGGGCCGCGAACTACACAAAGCACTCTCTTGACCGCGCAGCATCACGGGCGCCTTCGCGCGCTCCTAGAAGCTGGCACGAAAGCCTACGGAACAGCGACCGCGTTACCGAACCCCTTTGCCATGGAACAGGTGGCCAAGTCTGGCTTCGACTGGGTTTTCATCGATATGCAGCACGGTCTTTCCACCTACCGAGATCTGCCCGAACTATGCATGATTCTGCACCAGCACGGCGTCACGCCGCTAGTGCGGGTTCCGTTCGAGGACAATTCTGGTGCCCAGCGCGCCTTAGATGCCGGAGCCGAGGGCATCATTTTTCCATACATTGAGGATACTGAAGCCGCCCACGCCGCTGCCATCTCGTGCAGATATCCACCGGAGGGGATTAGAAGTTTCGGGCCATATCGGGCTCCTTATGGTGCTGACCTACCGCTGGCTAATGCCGAACTGCTTTGCTTAGTGATGATCGAATCTGTCGGGGGGTTACGCAACGTTGATTCCATTACCAGTACGCCCGGGGTTGACGGCGTTTTCGTTGGGCCGAATGACCTTTCCATCAGTCTTGGGGGTGGCCCGATCATGGCCGATCTGTACGCTCTCGATAGTACGCAGTCACCTGTGCCCGCTGCTTTCCAAGAGGCGTTGAGGGCTATCGCGGCGACGGCCAAGGCCAACGGGAAGTTCGCAGGTATTCAAGTAGGCAACGGGTTGGCCGCCACCCAAGCAGCTGCGGCTGGATTTGATTACGTCGGAATTGGCGGAGACACCGCATTCCTCCAGGCGGGCGGCCAGGCTGCATTAGCTCAAGTGCAAAGGGGGTTGGAGTAGGTGAACGCGGTCTTGGTAGTACATGTCGCGGCCTCGGCGCTTGAGCCGATGTACTCTGAGATTCTCTCGGCCCTCGAGGAACGCGGTATCCAGTCAGAATTCTTTCGGGTGGACCAATCTCTGGAATCCCAGTTCGCCTTGAAGAAAGTCGTGATCGACATTGGGGGCTGGGGTAGGCCGGAGCACATCGAGGCGGGTCGCGCAGCGGGCGTTCAACTTTGGCAGGTCGTCGGCTATGGGCTCGATCACCTAGCCCTTGATGAGGTAATGGCATCGGGAATCCCCCTCGCGCGGATCCCCGGAAACTCGACGGCGATTCCGCTAGCCGAACATGCAATGTTCCTGCTGCTCTCCGTCGTGAAGCGGGCGAATTTGGCGCGGCCAGAGTTGCTAAGCCAGCACTTCTTCGACGGAAACGCCGGCGAGCTTCGGGACAAGACCATGGCCATAGTCGGAGTCGGGGCGAGCGGGCGTGAACTTGCTGGCATGGCGCGTGGGTTCGGTATGCGCGTCGTGGGCGTCGACATCATGGACCCGCCGAACGCCGATCTCGATGCATTAGGGCTGGATGCCTACCTGCCGATCGATCGGCTTGCGGAGGCTCTAGGCCAGGCGGACGTGGTCTCTCTGCATCTTCCCCTCACCACGCGAACGAGGCATACTCTCAATGTCACAACGCTGGCACAGCTCAAGTCGGGCGCCATCGTGCTCAATGTCGCCCGCGGACCGCTGATTGATGAGGCGGCGTTGATCGACGCGCTGCGTGCCGGCCAAGTCGCCGGAGCCGGGCTAGACGTCTTCGAAGTCGAACCCCTCCCGCTGGACAGCCCACTTTTGGGGATGCCGAACGTGGTGGTCACTCCGCACTGGGCGGCTGCGACCCGGGCCACCATGACCCGTCGTGCCCAGATGACGGCTGCCAACACTGCACGGGTCCTAGCCGGCAATCCCCCGGATTATCGAGTGCTTCCCGAGCACCTCTAACTATTCCCCCGGGGTCCCTTGGCGCCCGTAGGTGCGGCGGCCATACTTGGGCTTTGGGGCCGAGGTTCATCTAGGCTCCGATAACTTGATGGGAGTTGTAGTGTCCGAAGTACCTATTGTGAGCCCGATTCGCCAGCGGCATCTGTGGGAGCAGATTGCTGATGAGTTGCGATCTGAAATTCTCTCCGGGGAGTCCACTCCCGGCACCCGCCTGATAACCGCTGATCTCGCCGAACGTTGGGGCGTGAGCCGCGGCCCGGTACGCGAGGCGCTCATGGCGCTGGAGAACGAGGGCATCGTCACGAGCACCCGTCGGCACGGGACCGTGGTCGGTACCACCTCCATCGTGGACCTTGAGGAAGTGCTCAGCGTCCGAGAGGCGATCGAGACTTTTGCGGCCGTCGATGTGTGCAGGCTCGGAGACGAGATCTCCCAAGCGGATCTGCGCAAGTTGGGTGACCTGCTCAAGGTGATCGAGATGGAAAAGGATCAAGGAAAATATGAGGCTGCTCGAAACCATGACTTAGACTTTCATCAGTTCTTGGTGGACCTGGCTGGCAACTCTCGGTTCTCTGGGATTTACCGTCAGATGCTGTCCCAAAACCGCCACCACGTCCGGGCCATAGATCCGTCTCGGTGGCCGCTCGTCGGATGGGCGGACATGCGGGCCTTGCACTACGCGATCTTCGACGCGGTTGTCGCCGGTGATGAGCAGGCGGTCCGGGAAGCAATTGCTGAGCACTACCGCTTTGCGCGATGGCGTGCCTCGGAGCCGTTCACTGACAAGGTGCCGCCGATGTTGGATCCCAAGGGCGCCAGATAGGCCTCGAACCAGTGTCGACTGTTGACAATGTGTTCGGAGTTTGGGACGATGTCGAAGGGATTTAGACTTAGCGGCCAGTCCCATTCAGAGACCTAAGGAGCGTGGCCACGAATGGCATCGCCCAAGGGCAACCCCCTCCGGTCACAGTTGGAAGCCCACCAGCCACTTTATGGCGGCTGGTGCACCCTCCCCACGTCCTTTGCAGCGGAACTTGTCGGCAACAGCGGTGTTGACTACTCCGTGGTGGACATGCAGCACGGTTTGACCGGCTATTCGGATCTGGTGTCGATGCTGCAGGCCGTCAGTTTGTCCGGTGCCGTGCCGCTGGTGCGCATTCCATTCGGCGACTACGGGATCGCCCAACGCGCACTGGATGCTGGCGCCATGGGGCTGATCTTTCCAATGGTGAACTCTGTTTCCCTCGCTGAAGCGGCCGTTCGCTCATGCCGCTACCCACCGCTGGGTGAACGCAGCTACGGCCCAATCCGCTCGAGGCTACACCTCGATATCGACACCGAGTGGGTCAACTCGCAGATCCTGTGCTTGGTTCAGATCGAGACCCGAGAGGCTATGACGCATCTCGATGGGATATTGGCTGTACCCGGTATCGACGGAGTTTATGTGGGACCCGCGGATCTGGCCCTGAGCCATGGCATGCCCCCGGGAAAATTGTCCACGGATCTTGACATATTACTGTCTCGCATCGTGGAGGCGTGCCGCGCGGGTTCGCGAATCCCGGCGATCCATTGCGTCTCGGGTACCGACGCTCAGGCCAAGGTGGCCTTGGGTTACCGCATGTGCTCTATCGGTAGTGACTCGGTGTGGCTGAGCTCTGGCTACGCCCAGCAGGTTGCCCTCGCGCGCGAGCAGGTGTCCGAAGTCGCCGGCGGCCTTTACTGACAACATAGTGGTATTTGTGGTGGAGGAGTAAGTAATGGAAACGGTGCGACTGACGACCGCCCAGGCCATCGTTCGGTGGTTGCTTGCCCAACACCTCGAGGTGGACGGGGTGAAGAGCCCGGTGTTCGCCGGGGCCTTCGGGATCTTCGGTCACGGGAACGTTACCTCGTTGGCGGAGGCGCTCGAGCCGGTGCAGGACCAACTTCCCACCTGGCGCGGCCAGAACGAGCAGTACATGGCGTTGGCGGGAATTGCCTATTCGAAGGCGAAGCTGCGTCAGCAGATCATGATCGCCACCACATCCGTGGGTCCTGGATGCAGCAATCTCATGACAGCGGCTGCTGTCGCGAGTGTGAACCGGATCCCGCTCCTGATGCTGTGCGGCGACTACTTCGCCCATCGCGCGGTGGATCCCGTGCTCCAGCAGATCGAGACGTTCACCGATCCAACGGTGTCGATCTGCGATGCCTTCAAGCCGGTAGTCCGCTACTGGGATCGCATCAATCGCCCCGAGCAGATCATCCGATCGCTTCCGCAGGCCTTAGCCACGATGCTGGATCCGGCGGACTGTGGCCCCGCCTTTTTCGCCCTCCCGCAGGATGTCCAGGCCGAGGCCTACGACTACCCAGTGACCTTCTTCGAGTCGCGCGTGCACTACATCCGCAGGCCCGCGCCGGATCCCCGCGACATCACCGAGGCGATCGCACTCCTCTCCAAGGCGAAGCGGCCGCTCATCATCAGCGGCGGCGGTGTCAGATACTCCAAGGCGAATGCAGTCCTCGCCGATTTTGCCGCGCGTCGCGGCATCCCCATGGCAGAGACCGCAGCGGGCAAAGCGACCGTTGTCGCGAGCAACCCCAACCTCGTCGGCACGATCGGGGTCATCGGGGCCGCATCGGCCAACAAAGTTGCCGAGGATGCGGATGTCATCGTCGCCGTGGGGACGCGATTGCAGGACTTCACCACGGGATCATGGACCCTTTTCCGGCAGCCGGAAGCGCGTTTCATCTTGATTAACACGAACCGCTGGGATGCCATGAAGCGGACCGATTGTGCCGTGATCGGTGATGCCCTGGTCGGCCTCGAGGCAATTGACGCGGGGCTGGGTTCCTACTCCGCGGACTCCTCCTGGTTGACAAAGGCTCAGGGGCACAACGCGGAGTGGGCCACGTACCTGAAGGGGTGGCGCGACAAGACAGATCTCGATCCGCCCTCGTACGGTCAAGTGATTCAGGCATGCAACTCCCTCGCCCTGCCCGAGGACTACGTGGTGTGCGCCGCAGGCGGCATCATCGGTGAGCTGACCATGGCATGGAATTCCCTCGCGCCGAACACCTTCGACTCCGAGTGGGGCTTTTCGACCATGGGGTACGAAGTCTCCGGGGCGTGGGGCGCAAGCATGGCGCTGGCCGACCCGGCCCGAAAGTCCGGCGGCGAGGTTCTCGCCTTCATGGGTGACGGTTCGTATCTTATGGCGAACTCGGACGTTTTCAGTTCTGTCCTGACCGGCCATAAAGTCATATTCATAGTCTGCGACAATGGTGGATTCGCTGTTATTAATCGACTCCAGGTGAATACGGGCGGCGCAGAGTTCAACAACCTGTACTCGTCGAGCCGTCGGGTGCGCGACGCCCGAGTAGATTTCGTGCGACATATCAGTGCCATGGGCGCAGCGGCCGAATTAGTGAGTTCCATAGCCGAACTGCCGGCCGCCTTCGCGCGCGCCCGCGCCTGCGACCGCAGCTACGGTCTCGTTATCCCGGTGCAGGCCTACTCCTGGCTTGAGGGGAGTGCCTGGTGGGAGGTTGGCGTTCCGGAGGTCAGCGTGCGGCCTGATGTGCGGGTGGCGCGTGGGGAGTTCGAGGCGGAAAAAAAACACCAGCGGTGGGCGTGAGGGGGAGCGTCGATGGGTGATGCCTTCGCGGGCAAGGTCGTCATCATCACCGGGGGAGCCTCGCTGATCGGTGTTGAGACAATCCGGCAACTCCTGGATTCCGGGGCGAGTGTCGTGGCCTGCGACACCGAATCCAACGCTCACCACTTGACGGGACTCGGGTGGGGTGAGCAGGTAGTCGTGATCCCCGGTGATGTCGCCGATGATGCGTATCTCGCGCGAGTCGTGGACAGTGCAGCAACGAATTTCGGCGGCGTGGACATGCTTGTCACGGCGGCTGCGATCTTCGCCGATCCGGGAGTCCTTGCCACCCAGGAGGACTGGCAGCGGATCCTGGACGTGAACGTGGTCTCAGTTGCGCGCCTCATCAATCTGTGCGCCCCGCACATGAAGGACCGCGGGGGAGGCTCCGTGGTGATCGTGTCGTCGATCAGCGGATACCGTTCCCAGCCGGGGCGGGTCCTCTATCCCACCACGAAGGCGGCGTTGTTGGGGCTTTCACGAAACTGCGCGCAGGCGCTCGCTGCCGACCGGATCCGCGTTAATACTGTGCTCCCGGGCTGGACGTGGAGCCGCAATATCGAAAGACGCTACGGAAGTCGTGAGCGGGCGGATGCTTTTGCCGCGGAGTTCCAGTACTGGGGCCGGATGGCCGATCCCAAGGAGATCGCCGACGCGATCTTCTTCCTGCTGTCCGAGCGGGCGTCCTTTATCACCGGCGCCGAGCTCAACGTGGACGGCGGCTATCTCGGGGCAGGCCCGGAGGCCACTGGCCAGGCGTCGGAGAAGGTGCCGGTGACCTGGTCCCCGTGAGCATTTATCAATCCGCGAGGCGTGGAAGTCTGCGCCGTGGAATCCGAAGTCCCGGTGGCTTCTACGGTTGGTGGATCCTCGCAATGGCGGTCGTCATCTTCGCGTGGACGGCGATCGGGCAGACCCAGGGCTTCTCGGTTCTGCTCCTGCCCCTCACGGAGCAGATGGACTTCACTTCGCGGGATGTATCGCTGATCTTCCTGGTGGGCGCCTTCGGCGGCGCATTCCTCATGCCCGTGGTGGGCCGCCTCATGGATGGTCGCGGGGCCCGACTCATCCTCATCGCCTCTACCCTGGCCTACTCCGTCGCCTTCTGTGTACTGGCACTCGTCCCGAACCGGTACGTCGCGATCGTGGCGCTTTTGGCCGTACGACTCATTGGGAGCATCGTGCTCTGGCTGGGCGCTTCAGTCCTGGTTGCCTGGTGGTTCACCCGCAGGCGCGGTCTGGCCCTGGGCATCCTGGTAGGAATCGGCTCGGCATTGCTGTCCCTGCTCGCCTACGGCCTGAGCATCGTTATCGAGCGCACCGGCATCGTCACGGGGTTCCTCTTTCTCGCTGCCCTTGCGTGCGTGGTCCTCCTCCCGGTCCTGATCTGGGGCGTGGTGGACCATCCCGGCCAGATCGGCCAGTATCCCGACGGCAAGGCGCCGGCGGGTATGCCTGAACCCGAGGGTCCGGTGCACGAAGAACTCACGGGTGTGACGGCCCGCGAGGCCTATCGCACCGGTTTCGCCTGGGTGATCACGGTGGGAGCGGGGCTGATCGCACTCGCCACCACCGGTTATCTCTTCCATGAGGCCGTGATCTTCATCGAGCAGGGAGCCACCGCGGCCGACGCCGCACGCAACCTGCTGCCCCAGATGATCGGCAACGGCGTCTTCATCCTGATCATCTCAGCCCTCGTCGATCGATACCAGATGCGGTGGATCGTCCCCGCCGCCATGGTCCAGTTGGTGTTCACCATGTGGTGGGGATTCAATCTCGAGGCAATCGACTCCCTGCTCTTGTTCGGGATCTGCTTCGGCATGGCGACTGGCGTCTTCTTCGGCTATGCGCTCGCGGCGTTGCCCAAGTACTTCGGAACGAAGCATGTGGGTGAGATCCGAGGAATGTTCGGCGCAATCACGATGGCCACAGCGGCCTTCGGGCCGATCATCTTCGAGGTCTTCCAGGAGAACAGCGCCACGGTCCTGGTGATCATCACGGCGATCGCCGCGGTATGCATCGCGATCGCGTCACTGATCATCCGGTGGCCGCGGGACATGGACGTGTCCTCGGTCCCCCCGACCCCGGGTCTACCAGCAGTTGGTCGTGGCGAGGTCGCGTAGGTATTGAAGGCTGGTCCGACAATCGTTCACCGGGCCCTGGCCCGGTGCGGGCTCCTCGGTCAGCGAGCAGTCCTGCTCGATCGCGTACCAACCGGTGTAACCGGAGGACTCCAGGGTCTCGATCACTGCGGGCAGATCGACGTCGCCGGCACCGAGGGGGCGAAAAAGACCGCCCTTCACGGCATCACGGAATCCGAGTTCCCCGTTGGCGACCTTCGCCGCCTGGGCTGTGGAGATGTCCTTGAGGTGCATGTGGGCGACGCGATCCGAGTGGTCGCGCACTACCTGGACCGGGTCGATCCCGGCCGAGAGCATGTGCCCGGTGTCCACGCAGAGGGCCACATCGCTGTCCGCCAGGAGACGATCGAGATCCGCCTGGGTCTCGATGACCGTGCCCACATGCTGGTGGAGTGCGACCCGCAGTCCGTTGTCACGAGCGATCGCATCGGTCTCGGCGAGGTTGGCAAGGAATGTCGCCCACTCGTCGTCGGTGAGGGTGTTCTTCGCGTCGTAGCCCTGGTAGTTCCACACGGGGCCGAGCACGACCACGTCGGCGCCCACACGCTGGAACTGCTGGCAGGCGCGCACCAGATAGTCGCGCCGTTCCTGGAAGAGTGCACCCGTGGCCAATGCCAAGGGGACCCAGCCGCCGATCACGGTGAGGCCGCGGTCGTCGAGGAAGGTCGCGAGTTCCTCGGGGTCCGCCGGCAGGTATCCATCCGGGCCGAGCTCGGTGGCCGTCAAACCGAGAGAGGTCATCTCCTCCAGGTATCGGTCGCGGGGGATCACATAGCCCCAGCCGGGCGAGGGGTCGATTCCCCAGGTGATGGGGGCGGATGCGACGCGGTCGATGAAGGCCATGTGGGCTCCCGATGTCAGTCCATCAGTGTAATCAGTTTACATGCTGTTAAAGCTCTGCAGTGAATTTTGCTATACCAATTGCTGAATTTCAGTTTTTGTCGACAATTAATTCTCAAAAGTAATTGACAGGACATAGTCACTCCGATATGGTTCAGCAGGGGTAGCGGGGTGGTTGTGCGCTGGGAGTTGGGCATGAGACTTGCGGGTAAGACAGCCATCGTGACCGGCGGGGCACGGGGGCTCGGCGAGGCATACGTCCGGGTGCTGGCCGACGAGGGCGCGCATGTGGTGATCGCGGACGTGCTTGAGAGCGAGGGGCGAGCACTCGCCGAAGATCTGGGGGGGCGGGGTAGTTTCGTCCGCCTCGACGTCACCGATCAGACACAGTGGCGGTCCCTCGTCGCGGGAGTGCTGAAAGACCACGGCGCGCCGTACGTCCTGATCAACAACGCGGGCATCCACTCGTTTGGCAGCGTTCTCGAAGACACCTATGACAACTGGCGCCGCGTCCAGGACATCAATCTCAACGGCCCCTTCCTCGGGATCAACACGGTGGCCCCGGCGATGGTCGCGGCGAAGCAGGGCGGAGTGATCATCAACATCTCCTCGACCTGTGGGATTATCGGCTACGGCGATCAGGCCGCGTATGTCGGGAGCAAGTGGGCGATCCGAGGGTTGACCAAGGCCGCGGCGATTGATCTGGCTCCGTATGGGATCCGAGTCCATGTGGTGGTCCCCGGGCCATTCGCCACCCCGATGACGGCACCGTTCCACGGTGAGTTGACCGAGCTCGTTAAGTCCCAGCCGGTACCACGTATCGGTGACCCAGCTGAGGCGGGACGCCTGATCAGGTACCTGGTTCTCGATGCCACCTACTCGACCGGTTCGGAGTTTTTCATCGACGGTGGTGCCATGACCGGTATCAGCCTTCCCGGTGCGGCGGAGTAAGGCATGAATATCGACGTTACCGTCTCGGCGATCAGTGGTGAGCCCGCGGAAATCTACTTAAGTGAGTGGCTGGTGTCCGCGGGTGCTGAGGTTGCCGAGGGGGTTCCGATCGCACTCGTCGAGGCGGACAAAGCACAACTGGAGATACTGGCCCCGGCCGCCGGGCGGGTGCTTCACCTCAAAGTGCAGCCAGATGATCAGATTCGGTTGGGGCAGGTAATCGCAGTGCTTGAACAGCAGTGAGTGATCTTGGAATCGCGATCATCGGTCCCGGTGCGATCGCCGATGCACACCTAGCGGCATTCGCCCAACTCGGGGGCACCCGACCGGTGTGGGCGGTGGGACGCGACCCCGATCGCGCGGCGGCATGCGCCCAGCGGTGGGGGATCGAACACACCGGAATCGACGTCGAGCAGGCTTTTGCGGATCCGGATGTGGATGTGGCACTCATCTGCTCACCGAACCGGCTCCACGCCCCCCAGGCGATCTTGGCCCTGGAAGCCGACAAGGACGTGATCCTGGAGATCCCGATCGCGTTGAGCGAGGCCGATTCCCGGCAGATCGTGCAGGTTGCAGGCGAACGTGGACGTCGGGTGTTCGTCTGTCACACGATGCGATCGTTTGCGGGAATCCGCTTCATGCGAGACCTCGTCGCATCGGGCGAGGAGTCCATCACGCAGATCGTGGGCTTCTTCGCGATCCCCCGCCGCAATAACGAGGGATTCGCCGGCACGCGTACCTGGGTCGACGATCTGCTCTGGCACCACGCCTGCCACCTCGTCGATGCCACCCTGTGGGTCACGGACAACGATCAGATCGCCTTCCCCACCCTCCTCCGGGGTCGTGACCACCCGGATTTCGGCATGACGATGGACCTGACGATGTCCTTCGGGATGGCCGGTGATCGGTGGTGCATCGCCAGCCACTCACTCACCTACAACGCATCGGCCCTGTCCTGGCAGCTGCGCTTCTGCGGAAACCGCGGCGACTACCTCTTCGATACCGGGAGGCTGTACGGAACCGGGGGAGAACTTCTCGTCGAGGGCGCGAGTATCCGTGACCTCTCGGACCAAAATGCGCAAATCCTGGAGGGCTTGCGCAGCGGTACACCCACAGATTTCGAGGCCAGCGAGGTGTTGGCCACTATGCGCGCGCTCACGCTCCTCGAGGAAGCAGGGAATCGATGATCATCGACTCCTACACCCACTGCGGACTCGAGAAGTTCCAGCCATTGCCCGAGGTTCAGGCGATGATGCATCACGTCGGGATCGCCAAGGCCGTGCTGGCGCAGCACCTGGGTCAGTTCGACAACTCCTACATCGAGTCCTGTGTGCGCTCCAGCCCGGAGACGCTCACGGGAGTCGCGATGATCGATGCCACCGCTCCCACCGCGCTGTCCGCGCTCGATACGGTGCTCGCATCCCGCGCGTTCCGCGGATTACGTATGACCGCGCAGATGCTCGTGCGTGCGCCGGCGATCGCCTCGGCGGCGGTGGAGCGGAATTTACACCTTGTTTTGTATTGCCCGGACGGAATCGAAGTCATCGCAGACGTGCTCCCGGATTTGGCCATGGGTCCTGGGCGCATTGTGGTGACCCACCTAGGTTCCCCGCAGGTCGCGGATGGCGTCATGACGCGCGGTCCCGAGATCCTCGAACTCGCATCCGATCCGCGGGTGCTCGTCACCCTCTCTGGAGCGGGAATGGCGTGGCCCGCCCCGCATGAGCCGCTGCAGTCGCTGGTGCGTTCGGTTGTCTCGGAGTTTGGTGCGGATCGGGTGCTGTGGGCGTCGAACTTCCCGGTCACGGGTGATGCAGCCGCCGTAGCGGCGGACCTGCGTCTGCTGCAGGACAACGTGTGGGGTCTGGATCCCACCGCCATCGCGGACATCCAGGGGGACGTGGCGAACCGAGTCTGGTTCGCCGAGGACGCGGGAGGCAACTCGTGAGTGCAGACACGCGGGATCTGACCGGACAGCAGAACCTGCCGTGGCGGGCCTATCCGAATCTCATCGAGGCCGCGCCTTCGCTGGACGGGGTCACCCCCACTGTGGCGTCGTCGATGCTCTACCAGTTGTTGTTGATCCGGGCTTTTGAGCGGTGGTTGGTGGACAACGAGACG
>SYJA01000014.1 GCA_005798555.1 Actinomycetota bacterium | reverse complement strand
GGAAGCTAGCGCTCTACCACTGAGCTACGCCCGCGAAGGCCACCAGCGTACCTGCCCGGCCGGCGCTGCTCCAAGCGACTAAGAGGTCGCTGCGACGGCCCGGGAGATCAGCACCGTCAGCATTAAAATCGCGAGCAGTACCTGCATTGCCATGATGAGTTTGGTGGGGCGGGACATGACCGCTTCTGAGGTCGGCCCGTAGGTTGAGTTCACGTTGAGTGAGATGAATAGGTAGTCGAAAAGATTTGGGGTGGGTGCTTCTTGCCCATCGCGTGCCGGCCAGACGAAGGCGCCGCCCGGGGTGGATAAATCAAGGAGCAGATAGACGAACATGAACACGGTGACGCTCATGGCGTAGACCGCGGCGACATCCCAAAGGCTACCGAGGCCCACGCCATCAGTGGAGTGGGCGGTGCTAAGCATTGAAATAACATTCGCCACAACTTGCACGACCGAGAACGTCAAGTAGATCGCGGCTATTGGGAAAAGAGCTCGGGGAAAGGGCTTGAGCAGGGCCACTATCAAGGCAACAGAGGTGACCACGAACAAGATGGTGCTTGCCCTCTCCAACGTTCGAACCACGTCCGCGGTCTCGCCAGTAACCGCACCGCTCATTTCTAGGCGCCGCGATAGCAGGGTATCCATGATCCAGATAGTCAAGGTGCTGGCGATTACCGTGTAGCGTCCGTGGCCATGGGTAAGTCGTTCGCGCAGGCGGTCCGCTGGCCCTAGCGGGGTCGAATCCTTTTTTGGGTAGCTGGCCGGATTGCTGGCAGGATCACTTGCAGACATGGTGTGTAGCATAATTGCGCGGGTTGTCATCGGTGCGGATTGTGGTTTTTACCGAATGAAGTGGGGTTGTCATGGGAGAGTCACTGTCGCCGGTCGAGGTGGCACACGAGGCCCACCGACACCAAAAGCACACCAATGCGCACGGGCAGCCGGCCGGGCACTGGCGCATTGTGCAGATTGCCGAGGCGGTCCTACTGGCCGCCGTGACAGTGATGGCGGCATGGTCAGGGTTCGCGGCCGCTGCCTACGGCACCGAATCCCGAGTGGCATTTGCTGAAGCATCTGCTGCAAATACCGACGCTGACGCAAAGGCGATTGAGTCAAACGAGGTGCAGAACTTCGATGAGTCGGCATTCTTCGCCTGGTTGCAAGCTAAGTCTCTGGGCGATCCTGCCGCGATGAGCTTTGCCGAGCAACGGTTTCAACCTGGCCTAGAGATCGCCTTCAGGGCGTGGCTGGCGACTAATCCCGAGACGAATTTCGAGGCGCCGGCAACCCCATTTGACATGGCGGAGTACGCAAGACCACTACTTGCGGAAAGCAATGCCCTCAAGATCAAGGCGGAGGCAAGTCATCTCGAAGGGATAGAATCGGGTATCTTGTCGGACAGATATATTCGGCTGACGGTGCTGCTAGCTGGCGTGCTCTTCCTGGTGGGGATTGGCAGCACGTTTACCATGGTGTCGTTGCGATACGGATTGATCGCCCTGGGTTTAGTCCTCTTGATCCTTGCGACTTTCTACCTGGTGAGGATGCCGCAGCCTGATTTCAATCTAGGTGTTTCGACCGAATTGGCAAGCGAGTACTTTCCGAGCACGTTAGTTTAGGGTCATGGAACAACGCAATGTGCTGGGCACCGAACTTGAACTGTGCAGCCTGGAGCCGCTAACCGGTTTCTATCGTGACGGGTACTGCAATACCGGCCCTGATGACCTCGGCTCGCATACCGTCTGCGTGGTGGTCACCGCGGAGTTTCTCGAACATCAACAGGAAATTGGTAATGACCTCAGCACTCCAGCGCCCCAGTACGGCTTCCCGGGCCTTGCCGCGGGGGATCGATGGGCGGTATGCGCGGGGCGGTGGCTGCAGTCCCATGAAGCCGGTGTCTCCTCGCCGGTGCTCATGCGGGCAACCAATGAGCAGGCGCTGGCAATTGTGCCGCTGGCCGCCCTTGAGGCCTGCGCCGCTGATGCTCCAGACGACCTATCTGGTTTCAACGGCTAGATCAACTCACTGGGTAATGCCAAGTGTTGGTACCCTTCGCGGGTGCTGCTTTCGGATCGGGATATCAAGGCTGAGATAGCCGCCGCGCGCGTGGCCATTGAGCCCTTTGATCCGGGGATGATTCAGCCATCCAGTATCGACGTGCGCCTTGATCGCCTCTTCCGGGTTTTTGAGAATCATCGCTATCCGCATATTGATCCCAGTATCGAGCAGCCCGAGCTAACACGATTGATTGAGCCCGAGGGCAATGACCCATTCATCTTGCACCCCGGTGAGTTCGTCCTCGGGTCAACGTACGAGGTTGTGACATTGCCGGATGACATCGCCGGGCGGCTCGAAGGCAAGTCGTCACTTGGCCGCCTGGGTCTGCTGACCCATTCCACGGCTGGGTTTATTGACCCGGGCTTCTCCGGCCATGTCACCCTTGAGCTTTCTAATGTCGCCACCTTGCCGATCATGTTGTACCCCGGCATGAAGATCGGCCAGCTGTGCTTGTTCCGACTCTCGAGTCCGGCAGAGCATCCATATGGTTCGGAAAAGTACGGCTCGCGGTATCAAGGCCAGCGCGGGCCGACAGCTACTCGGTCATTTGCGAACTTCCACCGCACTAACGTTTAGCGACTAGGCCCGTCCACAGCCTGCCTTTGTGGACAGATGGCTGAACGATCTATCACCGTCGAAACGAGAGTTGGTTGCGCGTTTCGTGTCAGAGTCCAGTGGGGTGCGAGGCCCAATAACAACGCGAAATCGCGACTGCACGGGGTCGGCTTCGGGAATTTGGACACCTGTGAAGCAAGTGCTTATATCTAGTTATGTATAACCAAGGAGGCGTGATGGCACCTAGTTGGCAAAGTTTTGTAGCCGACGTCGAGGACGGTATGTCGTCTGCGGAACTATTAGACCACCGGGCGCGCGCGAAAGCCCTTGGCTTGTGCGCTGAACTGGCTCATGCTCGAAAGGCACGCTGGTTGACCCAGGTGGCCTTGGCTCAAATCTCCGGCATCACCCAATGCGAGATAAGCCGAATCGAATGCGGATTGACCTCGCCGACTACCGCTACCCTCACGCGGCTACTAGTGGCATTAGATGTCGACTTGCGATTAGTTCCGAGGGCAGAATGTGCCCAGACATCAGCTGAAGTTGGTTTCACAGCCTGCGTCAAGGCTTGATAGTAGTGGCTAGCCCTTACTTGCTGAAAGCAGGAGTGCCGCAACATCGACAACCTCAACCCCGGCAGCGCCACCTTCTTGCTGGCGGGTGGTAACCGCATCGTTGAGCATCACCGAGCAGAACGGGCAGGCAACGGCGATCTTCGCAGCGCCGGTCGCGATGGCCTCATCACCGCGATTCATGTTGACCTTGGTGCCGATCTTCTCTTCCATCCACATGCGGGCACCACCGGCGCCACAGCAGAAGGACTTATCGCCATGGCGTTCCATCTCGACTCTGTCAACGCCGGTGGCATCAATTAGATCGCGCGGTGGCACATAGACCTTGTTATGACGACCCAGATAGCACGGATCGTGGTAGGTGACTTTCTCCTCAATCTTGCTGACGGGTGTCAAGCGGCCAGCCTTGACCAGGTCATTTAGCAACTGCGTGTGATGAACAACCTCGTAGTTGCCGCCGAGCTGCGGGTACTCACGCCCGAGCGTGTTCAGGCAGTGGGGGCAGGTGACCACGATTTTCTTCGCCTTGATCTCGTTTAGTACCTCGACATTTTGCATGCCCTGCATCTGGAAGAGGAATTCATTACCTGCTCGCCGTGCCGGATCACCGGTGCAGGTTTCGCCTTCACCTAGCACCATGAAATTCACGCCGGCGATATGTAGCAGCTCAGCGACCGCTTTGGTGGTGCGCTTGGCCCGGTCCTCGAAGGCACCCGCGCAGCCAACCCAGAAAAGGTAGTCGACGTCCTCGGGGATGGCCTCCTCACCATTGCCCCCGAAGACATTGACCTCGAAGTCAACCTCGGTGATCCAGCCGTTTCGATCAGCGGCATTCATACCCCACGGGTTGCCCTTGGCTTCAATGTTCTTGAACATCCCATTTAACTCGCTGGGAAACTCGGAGGCAATCATCACCTGGTTACGTCGCATATCGGCGATGTGGTCAATGTGCTCGATGTCGACCGGGCACTGATTGACGCAGGCGCCGCACATCGTGCAGCTCCAAAGCGCGGCCTCGTCAATGATCGGCAGTTCAAGGCCGGTGGTGCGGTGGCCGTCGAAGGTGTAGCCGTCGTCACCTGCATTCTCGCTGCCCTCGCGCGAACCAATGAATGGGCGCTGCACCTCACCTTGGACTGCGGGCGAGACATAAGCAAGGGCCTCGGAAAGTAACTCACCGGGCTCGGCCTCCTTGCCCTGGTACCTGTCAAACAGCCGTCCTGCCTCCAAATACGGAGCCGAGGCAAAAAGATTTTCACGCAGATCCATGATCAGGAGTTTGGGGCTAAGCGGTTTGCCGGTGTTCCAGGCCGGGCACTGCGACTGGCAGCGGCCACATTCGGTGCAGGCCATGAAGTCGATGTAGTTCTTCCAGGTGAAGTCAGCGATATGCCCCTTACCGAAAAGCGCATCATCGGGTGGGTCCTCGAAGTTGACCGGAGCACCCTGGTAGTAGATCGGCAGCAGTGGGCCGAGGGCATCGGGCCGGCGCGAGGTGTAGACGTTAACCGGCGCGGTTGCGATGTGAAGATGCTTGGAATGCAGCACGATCAGCAAGAAGACAAGCACGACGCCGATCTGCAGCCAGATGCCGACTGTCTCAACAATTACCAGGGTTTCTTCGCTAAACCCGGAGAACCATGATCCGACCCAGTCGGAGAAAAATGCGCCACTTTCAAAAGGCAGGTTGCCAAGTGCCGCCTGCGCACCTCGATAGAGGAACAGGGTCCAGACCACGTTGAAGATCATGAACAAAATGAGCCAAGCGCCCCTGGTGTGGCTGCCGTAAAATCTGGAATCGCGTCCGTCCTTGGCTGGATTATTCGTCAGGCGAATAATCGCGAACAGGCCAATGCCGACGAGCACCAGCACACCAAAAAGATCCTCGAGGAAGCCAATGATCGCCCAGGTGCCGACCACTGGGATGGCGAAGTCAGCCACGAACAGGGCGCCGTAGGCCTCTAGGATCGTGAGGCCTAGAACTAAGAAACCCCAGAACGCAAATACGTGCGCGATACCGGGCACGGCCCACTTAAGTAACTTGCGCTGGCCAAGCACCTCGGTGGCCTCGGCCTCGACCCGCCGTGGCGCATTCCGGGTGCGCCCAACCGCGGGCCTTCCGGTGCGCACTAGCATGAAGAGGAACAACCCCCGCTTCGCTGCGAGTCCGAGCAGAATGACCGTGAGCATTACCCCGATCACGGCGCGAAGAAGCAAGGCACCCCCAGACAGGCACGACAGCGTCAGTAAGTCAGTGCTGAGCGTAGTGGAGTCAGGTTGCCATCGCAGAAGGAAGTTGCCCGAGTGCGACCAACGCCACATCCTGCAGGTCCTCGGGGTGGGCACTGGCATAGGTGGAGAGGTCAGCGATCATCTGCGGGGACCAGAACATCCTGAGATGGGTTGCCACCGCCTCAGCAGCCGCGAGTTGATGCAGCTGGCTGTTATTCGAGGTGATCTCATTTGCCATTCGGACCAGAGTCGCGGTCGCGTCCTCATGTACATCAACGCGAAGCTCTTCGAGACCGAGATCTTGGGCCGAGGCTACCCCACCGGCCTGGAGGCTCGGCCGCACCTCAACGGCGGTGACTTTGTACTCCGGGCAGTTCGTCGCCCAGTCCGAGTATTCGGTGGTCACGACATTGGCACCACTTATCGGGAAGTGGAAGGTCGTGTAAACCACACCGGGGGGCACTCGCTCGGAGATACGCGCGTGCATCTTGGTCTTGCCAACGCGGCTGGCAAGTTCAACCCAAGAGCCATCTGTGATTCCACGTAGCTGCGCATCTGACTCATGAATGTCCAAGAAATCCTCGGATTGCCAGATGACATTTGCGGTGCGCCTTGTTTGCGCTCCCACGTTGTACTGGCTGACGGCGCGACCGGTGGTGAGAAGGAGCGGATAGCGCCGGGTAGAACGCTCAGGGGTGGGTACGTAGGGGGTTTCGACAAAGCGGCCTGGGCCACGGGTGAACTCACTAACGTGCATTGTCGGTGTGCCTTCAGGATGCTCAGCGTTGCAGGGACACTGGATGCTGCCGAGTTCATGGAGTTTCGCGAAGGAGACACCGGCGAAAGTGGGGGTGACCTTTGCGATTTCGTCCATGATTTGCGAGGCTTCGTCGTAATGCATTGGGTAGCCGAGGGCTTTTGCTAGATCGCAGGTCACCTCCCATTCGGCCTTACCCGTTCGACTAGCCATGATTGGGCGCACTCGATTGATGCGGCGCTCGGCGGTGGGGAAAGTGCCATCCTTTTCCAAGAATGAAGTTCCGGGCAAGAAGACATGCGCGTAGGCCGAAGTTTCGTTAAGGAATAGATCCTGCACGATAACCAGGTCCATTGCGGCCAGCGCATTCGTCACATGCGTGGTGTTCGGGTCAGACTGGGCGATGTCCTCCCCTTGGATGTAGATGCCGCGGAAACTGCCGACCACGGCCGCATCGAGCATATTCGGTATCCGCAGCCCCGGAACTGCCTGCAACTCGCGGCCCCAAAGCGCCTCGAATTGCTCGCGCACTGTGTCATCCGATACATGTCGGTAGCCGGAGTACTCGTGGGGGAACGAGCCCATGTCACAGGAGCCTTGCACATTGTTCTGCCCACGCAGTGGGTTGACCCCAACTCCCTCGCGACCAATACTCCCGGTGAGCATGGCCAAATTGGCCATGCCGATAACCATGGTTGAGCCTTGGCTGTGCTCGGTGACCCCGAGGCCGTAGTAGATTGCGGAGTTCGGGCCAGCGGCGTAGAGGCGGGCCGCACTTCGAAGGTGCTCAGCCGGCACCCCGGATTCGGTGGCAACTGCCTCCGGGCTGTTGCTGGGGAGCCTAATGAACTCCTCCCACGCCTGGAAAGACTCGTCATCACAGCGTGCAGCTACGAATGCTTTGTCATGGAGACCTTCGGTCAAGATGACATGAGCGAGCGCATTGATGACGGCCACATTGGTACCGGGCTGCAACTGCAGGTGGTAGTCGGCCTCGACATGTGGTGAACGAACCAAATCGGTGCGTCGCGGATCAATGACAATCAACTTTGCACCGGCGCGCAGGCGGCGCTTCATCCGAGACCCAAAGACCGGATGTGCTTCGGTCGGGTTGGCACCGATTACCAAGATCACGTCGGATTTCTCGACGGACTTGAAATCTTGGGT
>SYJA01000082.1 GCA_005798555.1 Actinomycetota bacterium | reverse complement strand
GTCCCGGGATAAAGTGGTGCATTTAGAAGCTTTTTTGGATGATTTCGAGTTGCTGCGCCTGCAGGTGCGCCTAGCAACTGATATGAAGTTGCTGAGTATTAGAAAACAGGCCGAGTTAGCGGGGGTGATGGATAAGATTGCCCGGCAGATTACAGGTTGGCGTAATGCCAGCGTGAAAGCCGGAGCTCTAACGGTTACGGCTGTTGGGGGTGAGCATTAAGCGTTGGGGAAAGCGATAGAGAGACGTTGAGCGGCGACTCGTGGTCGGCGTTGGACGTTGATGGGTGCGGTATTTGGGTTCCTAGGTGCCGCCAATACTTCTCTATGTTGGCGTGGGTTGGCGGGTTTGCTACCGACAATTACTGGAGCTCCTCGCAGAACAATGCGAACAACGCGTGGAACCAGAATTTTGACAATGGCAACCAGAACAACGACAACAAGAACAACACGTTACGGGTGCGTCCGGTCCGGGGTTTTCCCCACGTTTACCTCTGCCGTGGTGAAGGTGTGAGTCTTGGCTTACACCTTCACCACGTAGGCGGTCAAGTGCGGAGGTGGCTAGGTGATTGTCCGGGGTGGCTGTGGTGTGCAACTGGCGCTATTTGACTTTGAGGTGCTGTCGGGGCGGCGTCTAGATGTTGTAGGTGGTTCGGGGATTGATCTAGGTGATCTTTTTGAGGCTTATTACCGGTGCCGGGCGAATAAGCGCAATACGAGTAATGCGCGGGCGTTTGAAGTGGATTTTGAGACGAATTTAGTGCAATTGTGGCGGGAGATTAACTGCGGAGCCTATGTGCCGAGGCGGAGTTTGGCCTTCATTGTGGGTCGTCCGGTGCAGCGGGAGATCTTCGCTGCGGATTTTCGTGATCGTGTGGTTCACCATCTGGTGATTGGAAAGCTAAATCACCTTTTCGAGAGAGAGTTCATTTACGACTCGTATTCCTGCCGGCAAGGTAGGGGCACACTGTTTGGCGTGCGAAGGCTTGATCGCTTCATCCGGCGTTGCTCGCAGCAATACACCAGGGATGCATATGTGTTGAAGCTTGATATCTCGGGTTTCTTCATGCACATCAACCGGGCACTGCTGTTCGACCGGCTCAGATGGTTTGTCCTGAAGCGGTACCGGGGCGCTGACGCAGATGCCTTGATCGAGTTGTGTCGCATTATTGTGTTCAACGATCCAACCGTTGACTGTGTGATTCGAGGTCGTCGTAGTGATTGGAACGGGTTACCTGACTCCAAATCTTTATTTCATTCACCGGTTGGCTGCGGGCTACCAATCGGAAATCTCAGTAGTCAAGTGTTTGCCAACTTTTATTTGAATCCTTTCGATCATTTCGTAAAACACACTCTCGGGGTGAAGTATTACGGTCGCTATGTCGACGACATGGTGTTCGTGCATGAGGATAGAAAGTACTTGCGGGCACTCATCGATGTTGTGGGGGCTGAATTAAAGTTGAATTTCGGACTAGATGTGCACCCAAAGAAAATCAAGTTGGAGCATCACCGGAAAGGCACCCCATTTCTTGGGGCCTACATTAAACCGGGGCGCATCACCGCGGGGTCTAGGGTGAAGGGGAACTTCTTTGCTGCTATCGAAAAACATAATTCGCTACCATCTGAAGCTATGGCCGACGTGGCTATTCGGGGGGCCGTAATTGCGAGCATCAACTCCTATCTGGGGTTACTGACTCACTTCCAGACGGTAAGGCTGCGTCGAGCGATGTTGCGCCGATTACATCCGGCGTGGTGGGCACGTCTGCGCGTTGAGGGTAAGGCCCACAAAGTGGTCGGGCGTTCACGCTCCCAGAGCGCATCGGAGCGGGTCAAACTAACCTCGGCCAATCGCCGCGTGGACGAGTTGGGCCGTGATATCACCCAGTGATAGGTCAGCGGCAGCGAGGGACTGCGGGAACAATGAAGTCTCGGTCATGCCGGGGGCCACATTGACCTCGAGGAACCACACAGTCCCACCAGCATCCACAATTAGATCAGTGCGCGACCAGTCACGTAATCCAAGGACACGATGCGCAGTGAGTGCTGCGTCTGCACAGCGCTGGGAGACTTCGGTAGAAAGTCTGGCGGGTACGAAAAACTCAGTAGTACCAGCGGTATAGCGGGCACTGTAGTCGTAGATCTCATTCACCGGCACAATCTCAGCGATGGGCAAGGCCTGTGGCCCATCGCCGGTATCGAGTACCGAGACCGCTACCTCAACTCCTTGGACCCAACTCTCCATCAAGGCCACATCGCTATAGGCGAATGAGCCGACCATGGCCGCGGGGAATTGCGACGCCTCATGAACTAAGGCAGCACCAAGTGCAGAGCCACCTTTAGTTGGCTTCACGATCAAAGGCAGGCCGACGGTGCCGAGGACGGCCGACAGTACTTCGCTCGCACCCAACTCTCGAAAAGATGAATGCGGTAGTGCTACGGCAGCAGGAGTATTGACCCCTGCGTCTGCGAGCAACGTCTTGGCGATCGGTTTATCGAAAGCGAGCCGGCATGCTGCGGCACCTGAGCCGACGAATGGGATCCGCAGGGACTGCAAGACATCCCGCAGGGCACCGTCCTCCCCCGCGGCACCGTGCAGAACAGGCATGACGCAGTCAGGGGCCTGTTGGCGCAACTTGGTCAGCAAAGCTGAGTCGACATCAGCCTCGATGACTTCGAAATCGGTCGCCGCACGAAGGGCTTCGGCAACGCGCCTACCAGAACGAAGGGAAACATCGCGCTCCGGTGAGAGCCCACCGGCGAGAACCACCACCTGCATGCGAACTACCGCAGGTCCGGGGCCGGTATAGATGAGCCTTCAGAAGTATGCAGCCCGCTGGTCGTGCCGAAAGTGTTAGCCAATTCAAGTTCACCCTCGACAACGGCCGCGAGCCGGCGCACACCCTCGCGAATTCGATCTGGTTCGGGGTAGCAGTAGGAAAGCCGCAAGTTCTGCCGCCCCTGCCCGTCAACATAAAATCCGGTGCCCGGAACGTAGGCAACAAGGGCGGCGATTGCTCGAGGCAACATGGCCGTTGCGTCCAAGCCATTTGGCAACGTTAACCAAGAATAAAAACCGCCGGCGGGGATCGTCCAGGTGGTGCTTTCGGGCATCATGGCCTGCAGGGATTCTAGGAGCGCATCGCGGCGTTCGCGATAGACCTCACGGAACACCTTGATCTGTTGCCGCCACGGCTGAGTGGATAAGTACTCCGAGATTGTCAATTGGGCGAAGTTGGACGGGCACAGCACGGCGGATTCGGCAGCCAAGACCAACTTCTCACGCACCCCGTGCGGGGCAACAGCCCAACCGACGCGAAGGCCAGAGGCGATGGTCTTGGAGAACGACCCGAGGTAGATGACACCGTCGGCAGCATCGGCCCGCATCGCCCGCGGCACCCCCCCGTCAAAGCCGAGCAAGCCGTATGGGTCGTCCTCTAGAATTAGGATCCCCGCCTGTTGGGCGATGGTCAAGATTTGGAGTCGACGCTGGGCGCCTTGTGAGACACCGGCTGGATTATGAAAGGAGGGAATTGTGTAGAGCATCTTGATGCGCCGACCCGATGCTCGCACCCGCGCAATTGCTTCGGTCAAGGCCTGCGGTACTAACCCTTCATCGTCCATCGCCACATGTTCGACACCGCACTGATATGCCCGAAAAACACCAAGCGCTCCGACATAGGAGGGTGCTTCGACCAGGACCACGTCACCGGGATCGCAAAAGACGCGGGTGACTAAGTCCAAGGCCATCTGCGACCCGGTCGTCACGACGATGTCATCGGGGTGCGCCACCACGCCGACGTCGCGCATGACGTCCAGGATCTGTTCACGTAGCACGACATCACCTTGGCCGGAGCCATACTGCAGGGCTTGGGCGCCCCGCTCCAGCAGCATGATCTTGACCGTTTCGGCTACCTGCTCTAGCGGCAGGGCTTGGACAAATGGCATCCCACCGGCCAACGAGACAACCTCGGGGCGGGAGGCCACCGAGAAAAGTGCCCGGATCTCAGAGGCAGCCATGCCGTGGGTGCGCTCGGCGTAGGAGTCAACCCAAGGATCTAGCCGGGAACCGGTCATAGCGCCTTACGATAGGCCACATGATGCGGATCCTCGGCTGGGCACTGCTCCTATTGGTAGTTGGGGTGCTGGGCGGCTTCATCGCCCGGTTGGTCTGGCCGCACCCCGCAGCGCCTCCCGACCGCCCGTGGGCTAACCCGGGTCCCAGGCCGGATAGGGAATGAAACTTAGGTCGGCGCCCCCGTGGTAGTATCGGATTAGATACATAGAAGGTAGTCGTGACAACACTAATCTCAGACGCAAGGCGCGCATCGGGCTTGTCGCAGTCGCAGGTGGCCCTACTTGCTGGAACTTCACGCCCAAACATCTCCGCTTACGAACATGGTCACCGCAGCCCTACTTTGGACACCCTGGAGCGCCTGCTAGCGGCCAACGGCCAACATTTGGTGGCGGTGCCATTGCCAAACTTCACGCAACACCTGGATCGACGTGGAAAGCCGTTCTTCGTCCCAGACCAGTTGCCGCAACTTCCCCCTGCCACCGCGCTCGCCACGGTCAAACTCCCGCTCCATGTCGATTGGTCCACCCCGGGTAAACGTCGTGATCTGTCAGACAGGCAGCAACGGATACTTGCCTATCAAATACTGTTAAGTGAAGGCGAGCCAAACGACATCGCTTCCTGGGTGGATGGAAGCTTGTTGGTCGATATTTGGGCGGAGGTACACCTGCCCGCCGAGATTCGTTCAGCTTGGCAGCCGCTTATCGAGAGAACACTTTCGAGCGAAGCGGTGTGAGTGAAGTTCCGCACGTTTCTGACTTTCAAATCGAAATAGTGCGCCTATTCTTTTCCCTGCCTGAGTCCTCCTCCTTCCTCCTAGTCGGAGGCATGGCCCTCTTGGCACAAGGAATGAGTGATCGACCCACTGAAGACGTGAATGCGTTTACAGCGATCCCAGGTGATGTTCAAATCGCACGGACAGCAATTGAGCCAGAAGTCCTTAAGCGCAATTGGCGGATAGATGTGCGCAGGTCAACGGAGACCTTTGTACGCCTTCACGTGCACGGCCTGGAGACCGTTATAGTTGAACTTGCTCTTGACTCGCCGCCGGGGCTGCCGCCAACCATGTCTGTCCTTGGACCTACTTTCGCACCTGATGAAATTGCTGCACGCAAACTTCTTGCACTTTTTGATCGTGCGATGCCACGGGATTTCGTTGATGTCTACAACGTAACCCAACATAGTTCTACCAAAAAACTGCTGAATTTCGCAATTGAATTAGACCCGGGGATTAACCCCGTTGTTCTGGGGCTAGCAATGCGGCAGTTAAATAGATATCGAGATGGTGACCTACCGATTCCATTGAACGAGGTAGCCAAGATGCGAGCATTTTTTGACGCGTGGGCTCGTGACTTAGCCGAAGGCGCGAACTAGCGCGGGGCGCAAAACCGCTTGAGGGCGGTTGCGATTGCCTCAGCCGATGCATCCTGCAGCCTGACATCGCTCAGCCTGCTCGCATCCAGCGGGCTGGAAAGGTAGCCGAGCTCAACTCGAACGGCAGGAACCCGAGTAAGTCGCAGTAGATCCCACGTGCGCGGATGGGTCCGGCAGTCAATGGCGAAGGTACGCCGACAAAGTTCCTCCTGGATGAGCTCAGCCAAAGCTCGCCCATTGGCGGAGTGCGGGCCGCCATCGGGTGCACCGAAATAGAAGGTGGCGGCGCCGGCCGGCGCCATGTTCTCGACTTGAGTAACGTGAATCGAAATAACGAGATCCGCACCAGTGCGATTTGCGAAGTCGGCTCGTTCGGCTTCGTCCATGGCTTTTGCTCGCTGCGCGCTGTGGGTGAGTAAAACCTGGGTACCGAGGGCCGCTAGGCGGCCCTCGACTCGCTCCGCGACAGATTGGCAGATCTTTTCACCAAGATCATTGCCCGGATCAATTAGCACAACTTTATCGGCGATACCGGTTTGCAGTGAAACCATGTGGACTTTGTCCCGCAGCCGCTCGGAGTTGCCACCGCTAACTGTCCGCATCAGGCGGTCAAAGGCTTTAAAACATTCAGGGCCGCAAATACCGTCGGTCGCTAAGCCAACCCCTCGCTGTAGTTCACGCAAAGCAAGATCAGTGTTGGTGCCGAAGAAGCCATCGGCGCGCCCACTATTAAATCCAAGTTCATTAAGTCGACGTTGAAGTTCGGCAACATCATCACCCGTCATCAGATGCCCTGGCACAAAACGCAACACACGGTCACCGAGTTGCCAACGCGCCTCATCAAGGCGGCGGAACGTCTGCGGGCCGACAATGCCGTCAACAGTTAAGCCACGTTCCTGCTGAAAGGTGCGGACAGCAATGTCGAGGTCCTCATCAAAGACGTCGTCCGTATTTGCATTACTATCCGTTGGATTTTGGATCGGGAAAAACGGGAGGAGACCCTGATGCGCGAGCCGTGCGCGCACCTCGGCGACGGCCGCCCCGGTGTCACCGCGGCGCAGTACCACTACAGATACGGCGCCAGATCAGCGAGCAACGCCGCCTTGGGCTTCGCACCGATGATTGACTTAACGACTTCGCCACCCTGATAGACATTGAGGGTTGGGATGGAGGTAATGCCATAACTGGCTGAGGTTTGTGGGTTCTCGTCGACATTTAACTTCGCGACCACAATGCTGTCGTTCTCGCTTGCGATCTCCTCCAGGATCGGCCCAACCATGCGGCAGGGCCCGCACCACTCGGCCCAAAAATCCACGATGACCGGCTTGTCACTTTGCAGTACGTCGGCGGTGAAACTTGCATCCGAGACCTTGATGGTCGCACCCATGATGTTCTCCTTTGTTGTTGAGGTTCAGCCTACTCGGCAGCGGCTAGATACCGCTCAGCGTCCAGAGCCGCTGCGCAACCGGTGCCGGCCGCCGTAATGGCCTGGCGATAGGTGTGATCCACCAGGTCTCCGCAAGCGAATACCCCAGGAACTGAAGTCCGGGTCGACGGCGCATCGACGACCACATACCCGGCGTCGTCCAAGGCCAATTGGCCGAGCAGCAACTCAGAGCGCGGGTCATGCCCGATCGCGATGAATAGCCCGGTCACTGCAAGTTCACGGGTCTGGCCGGTGTTGGTATCACGCAGCACCAAGCCGGAGACTTTCTTGTCGCCGAGTACGTCGTCGACGGCGCTGTTCCAAGCAAACCGGATTTTCGGATTACTGAGCGCGCGCTCTTGCATGATCTTGCTGGCACGCAAGCCATCGCGACGGTGGATGAGCGTCACGGTGTTGGCGAAGCGGGTCAAGAAGGTGGCTTCCTCCAATGCGGAGTCACCACCACCGACAACCGCGATGTCTTGATCGCGGAAGAAGAAGCCATCGCAGGTGGCGCACCACGAAACCCCGTGGCCGGAAAGCCGTTTCTCATTTGGTAATCCGAGTTCGCGATAGCCAGAACCCATGGCCAAAATCACCGACTTAGCGGTGAAGGTGCGACCGGAGCCGTCGGTCACTGACTTGATATCGCCGGCTAGATCGACAGCCGTTGCGTCATCGGTGATCAACTCCGCACCGAACCGCTCGGCTTGGGCGCGCATGCTCTCCATCAGTGCCGGGCCCATGATGCCCTCGGCGAAACCGGGAAAGTTCTCCACCTCGGTGGTGTTCATGAGTGCGCCGCCCGCGGTAACCGCACCCTCGAACACCAAGGGCTTTAGTTGGGCCCGGGCGGCGTACACCGCCGCCGTATAGCCGGCCGGACCAGAACCAATAATGATGACTTCACGTAGCTCACTCACAATTAACCTTTCGCGAAAGCAGTGTCCCTGATGGTAACGATCCTAGGGCGCTGATTGTTCCGCGAGTTCTAGCTCCAAGGACATAAGTATCGAAGGACCACTTTCACCGCAGTCGAGTCCGACCACCCAAGCCCTAAATTTCTTTGACGCGGTGAGGTGCAAGACCAAGGCAATCTCTTGCCGGTCAAACATGGCTCGGTCAATTACCACGGTGCCAAGATCCCCGGGTTCGATCAGGGCAGCAAGACAAGCCTTGATGGTTTCGATCTTGGCGGTGAACCCGGTATTGCCTTCAATCAAATTCTCGGGGGTTTCTTGGACAATGGAGGCCATCGCGCTGGCATCGGCCACCCCGATGCGGTCAAAGAGATCACCAATTTGATCCCGCATGGTGGTGCGGGTGTAGTTCACACCGCTGGCTATCACCTGCCGGGCGGGCATCGTTTCACCGGAGACTCCACTGCTCGTCTTGAGTTGGGCTTGGTCAGCCCCAGCTGCTGCTGGGGCACCGGAGCCGCCCGCTTCAGCAACCACAACCTCCGGGCTAGGTGCGCGCACGGTCTGGACCACTACCCCCACGGCGATAGCAGCAGCCGAGGCGGCCACCAGCCCGCTCACCCAACGGCTGCGGCGCCGCGGCGACATCGCGATCACGGTGGCTAGCGGTCCGCCGGAAACCAACGGGGCCTCGACCCTGATGGCATCGCTCAGCCGGTCCCAGACCGCCGCCGGCATGGCCTCGGCCGGGTGCACTTGATCTGGGCCCAGGAAGGCAAGTTCAGCCAATGGCGCGTCGAACAATGGCGCATCGACTGGGTTTTTGGGTTGATTGCTGGGTACATCAACCGGCCCGTGGGCGTCGTCAGCCATTTGATGCACCCCCCTTCGAGGTGTTGTCTTTCGGTATGACGGCGTCGGGCTCGTTACGGTTCCGCAGGAAAGCCAGCTCTTCGGCGAGCCGGGCCCGCCCGCGCGAACATCGACTCTTCACGGTACCGGTCGGGCAACCCAAAATCTCAGCTGCTTCTTGAACCGATTGACCTTCCACATCGACCAGGACAATGGCCGCCCGCTGATCGGGGGGCAGGTTTGCCAAGGCCTTGGCGATAATCAATTGGGTCTCGCGTTGGCTCATTTGGTCACCGGGGTCGGCCAAGGTCTGGCCAAGATCCTCAGGCAGCGGCACCGCGGGCCGGGTGGCACGCCGACGCAGCCGGTCAAGGCAGGCATTAACGACAATGCGGTGCAACCAAGTGGTTACCGCTGCCTCACCCCGGAATTGATCTGCCCGCCTAAAGGCCGACAGGAAAGCATCCTGCAAGGCATCGGCGGCTTCCTCTGGGTCACTGGTGGTGCGTAGGGCGACCGACCAGAGGCGATCTCGGTGTCGGTAAACAAGGGTCTCGAAGGCGGCCGGGTCACCGGCGATATGCGCCGCAAGCAACTGGGCGTCGGTGCGATCACCCCCACCTGCCGGGGAGAACACCTCTTCGGGCTCCATGATGCCTGAGCCTAGGGCCATCGGCTCCGCTACTAGCTCAAGGTGACCTTACTTAGTCCCACCCGGTAGGTCCCGGGGTCGTCAACACGTTGCGGAAACTGCGGAAACCAAAGTAGGACGTACTTACCGGTGATGGCTCGCGGCCCGCGCAAGTCGATTTGCCGATCGCCCGCGGGTGCCTCGGCGAGCAGCTCCCACAGGCTGGGGTCGGGCAATATCTCGTCGGCGACTCGCACCTGCGTCGCGGCTCCAACGCCCTCAAAGGTCAAGGCGGCCGAACTGACCGCATGCGGCTCACCCATGTTGATTATGAGGCCCACTCCACCCTTGCCATCGGCGTCGGCTGACTTGTAGTTCTGTGAATGCCAAGCCGTGGTCACATCGAGATCTGCCACGAGGGCGGCCTCCTCGTTGTTCTCCTTGCCCTTCATGCCATCTGGATTACCGTCCTTGTTGTCATCCCCGAACGGATCAAAACTGCGGACTTTGACGATAGGCAAGACCTCAGGACCTGACTGGGCACTTGCCGATGCCATGGGCAGAGCCGATTCGGTCAGGAGATCGGCAACTGCTACTTCAGTCGAGGTCTCGGTCAAAACTGAGCCACTGGTAATCAACTGCCAACCCCAAATACCAAATCCGATTACCAGCGCGAAGGCGATGGTTACCCCGGCAATTCGAAGGAGGACATGTGAAGCGCTCTGTGCTTTTCCATTTGGCTCAGCACGATGCTTAGCTCCGTGCGAAACAGGTGCCAGGTGATCGCGGGTTAGCCCGAGCATGGCGGTAAATGCCGACGCATCAGTGATATTGGTGATGCCACGTGGCCGAGCCGCACTGCTTACAGATCGAGCGACGGCTTCATCAACAACTCGCGGCACATCGGCCCGCACCCTTGATGGCGGCAGTACGTTCGCGCCGGTCTTCGGGGCAGCGGTGAGCCCGTCCACGGGTGGGCCCGCCCATAGGCCGGTCACCAACAGATAAAGCAGGCAGCCCAAGGCATCGACGTCGCTTTGGGTCTTGGTTTCGGCCGGATTGAGTGAACCCCAAAGGCTGGCATCCACCGCAAGGCCCCGGACCCTGACCTCACCAGCATCGGTCACGAACACACTGGACGGCCGAAGCCGGCCGTGGTTGACGTTGGTGTTGAGCCCAGCGGCAACTGCGCGAGCAACTTCGGCGACGATGTTGATTGCATCGTCAACAGGGATTGGCTGGTCACCACGTGATTGCATGAGTTCACTTAAGTTGCGCCCGGTTGCCCACTCACTTATGACGACGATCTGCGCTGGCTGGGTATCTGTCTTGGACAAAGTGAGCACATCGAGAATGCGCAGCAGGCGACGATCCTCCACTAGGGCAGCAGCGCGGGCGGCACCGAGAAAAGCGGGCGCCCGCGGGTCATCTGCGTCAAGAATCCGTAATGAGACTTCGCGATCCAGGACTTCGTCATGGCCTCGAAAGAATTGCACCGCCGGGTCGAGTTGCTCTGGATCAAGATCTGCTAGCAGCAAGTAGCGACCAATGCGCTCGGGGCCGGTCATGATTTCCGCAACTTGCGGCCTAGCAATTTTGTGACATCGGATACTTCTTTAATCCGCAGCAACCAAGCGACCGCCCAGTATGAAGCCACGCCGATGGCGCCAACAACGAGCAAGCTGAGCAGCACGACGAGCTTGTCACCCGGAAGTTGGCTCACGAAGATTCGACCGAGGATGAAGTGGGCACCGAGCATGAGGCCGAGTGCCACCAGTCCGGCTGCCCCGATGCGCAGCAGGCTTCGAATGGTCCGGCCGGAGTCCAGGCCACCGACTCGGCGCGCAAGCACCACCCACGCCAACGCCAGTCCAACCCAATAGGAGAGGGAATATGTGAAGGCGATCATCGCGACCTGCGCACCACCGGCTGGCGCAACTCTAAACAGCGGTAGGACGGTCACCAGCCAAAACGCGCTCAGGCCAACGGTGATGTAGAAGGGGGTTCGGGTGTCCTCCATGGCGTAGTAGCCCCGAAGGAGCACATAGAAAAGGGTGAAAGGCAGAAGTCCGATCATGAAGATGGAAACAATCTCACCCATCAAGGAAGCCTGCTCGGCTGTTGCGGCTCCGTAGCCGAACAGCAGCACCGCAAGGTCTGAGCCGGTAACGAATAGCACCGCAACAACCGGCACGATCAAGGCGGCAACGGTGCGCATCGTGGCACCGATATCGCTACCAACGCGTCGCAGCTCTCCAGCATGCGCAATGCGGCTTAAGGCCGGCAGCATCGCGGTCACTATGGAAATCGTGATGACGCTATGGGGCAGCATGAAAACCAGATGTGCCTTTTGGTACGTGGTGAGTCCGGCGGCCACGGTGCCGGCGGCAGCGGCATCGACGTTGGCCTGCGTCGCGAGTCGGGTGATAACAACGTAGGTAGCCTGATTGACGAGCACCAATCCGATGGTCCACAGTGCCAAGCTGCCAGCCTTTCCCAGACCGGCGCCTTTCCAGTCGAAGCGTGGTCGCCAGTTAAAGCCCGACCGGCGTAATACCGGTAGCAATATCACGGCTTGGGAGATGACACCCAGGGTGGTTCCGATGCCGAGGATGAGGATCTGCTGGGTAGTGAGCATGCCATCTGCGGCCGCTGAGGTACCAGCCACGGCGATGAATAAACAAAAGGTCGCGATGGCGATCACATTGTTCGCTATGGGCGCGAACATCGGCGCCCCGAATCGTCCGCGCGCATTCAATACCTGGCCAAGAATTGAATAGATACCGTAGAAGAGCACCTGCGGTAAGCAAAGTCGCGCAAAGGCAACCGCTAGATCAAACTCATTGGCGGGGTAGTCCGACGGGGTATAGAGATCAACGATTAGCGGCGCGGCCAGCACTGCAATTACTGACAGCAGCAGCAATGCGGTGACAATGAGTGTTATCAGGCGATCCGCGTACGCCTTGCCTTGATCTTCATCCTCGCTCATGCGACGAACCAATTGCGGGATGAAAACCGCGTTCAGTGCCCCGCCAATAATGAGGATATAAACAATCGTGGGCAGGCTATTGCCCAAGGAGAAGGCGTCAGATACTAGGTAGAACCCCAGGGCGGCGGCAGCGGCGATATCACGGAGCACGCCGGTAATGCGCGAAACGATGGTGCCCGATGCCATGACAGCACTGGAGCGCACCAGTGCGTTACCGCTAGCATTTTCGGTCACGGGGACACCGTGTCAGATGGATTACCCGCTTGCTGGGAGCGCTGTGCTTTCCAGATCCGCCGTGTCACACCGACGACCACGAAAATAACTATGGCGGCGAACGCGGCACCGACGACCCAGCTGGCTGCCCTTGAGTACGCGGTTGACGCCAAGGTGATGGTGCTCGGGATGCCGTACTTATCCCCTTCTGGCGTCAAGATCTGAATATTGACCGGTAGCGGATCACCGCCAATGACCCTGGCTTCGACCTCGACACTTACCTTGCGCCCGGCCGCAATGACGATCTCGGTGACCGGCGGTGATTCGAGGCGAGCTGCTGGTACCCCGACTAATTGCATGCCCACGGTCACACTCTGATCGAGGTCATTAGCCAAGGTGATTGGTACCTGACCTGAATCTCCGGAAAAAGTTATGGTGCCCTTTGACAGCGCTCTAATCTGCCCCATCTGCTCAATGAGTTCGACGTTTATCTGCTTGAGCAAGGTCCGGCCGGTAGTGGGCTGACTGCGCCAAGCCGACGAAAGGGTGCGGGTTATTGCCTGCGAGAACCCAACCGAAATCGCCGCGGGGTCATCGAGAATCGAGACGAACTGCTGCAGTCTCCCCTGGGCCTTTATCACCTGCTGCAGATAGGCGGTCGGGAGTTCGGCCTGCCTTGCTAGTTGGCCGTAGTTCAGTCGGTCGGCAAATACCGGCGTGGTGGTAAGTAGTTCGTCAATTGACTGCACCGAAAGCCAAGGCGCTGCGCTGGTTGCACCCAATAGGTCTGTGAGGAGCTGTGGGTCTGGTGCCCACCGGGCATTCAGAGGGGCCACCACCACGCGGGCGGGTCCGGTCGCCGAAGTCGCAAGGAGTGCGGTCTGCGCCAAGAACTGCTGCCGGGCCAAGATCACCTCATCGGCTCCGCTCTTTGGGGTGGTCAGTAAATCTGCAAGCACCGGGTCAATCAGCACTGCCGTTAACGCGCCCACGGGAGTGCTGATTGAGGCGACGGCCGGGGCACTACCAACCGTGGAAACCGAGCGCGACGACACGATCACGGTCCGCACCCCGGATGAGACAAGCAACTCCGCTGTCTGCTTATCGATTCGCCCACCCGGTGCCCAATAGACGGTTTCAGCAATCGGCGTGCCGATGGCCGCCCGCGAGATAATCGGCGCCTGCGTTACCGCGCGGATTAGATCGGGGGCCAGATCGGCCCTGCGCACTGCCGTGGCATCCACATCTGCATAGGGCAGCACCCGCAGTTGCGCTTGCGTTTGCGATACGGTCGCGGCGGCGTCAAGTGCCGAGCGCAACGAAGTCAGCCAGCCTAAGACCGCATCGGATTGATCACCGGCCACCGGGCTGCCGCCCTCCTGCACCAAATAACCCTGTGCCATGGCGGAGGCTGCCTGCAACAACTCCGGGTCCGCGTACCAAGACACCTGCCCGGGGAATTCGGCGCCGACCTTCACGAGTTCGTCTAGCCGCCCACCTGGTGACAAAGCCTTCGGGGTTTCGTCGTTCACTAACACCCCATTGGCGTTACGGGCCGGCCAGTCGACAAGTGGCCAAAGCCAGGTAACTCCAATTGGGGCACCGCCCGAGCCGGTGGGCAGCCACGGCAAAAACGTCCGTTCAATTCCTTTACGGTCATCAAATTCGTCAACACCGGCTATCGAGCCGAGGGCCTCGACTGCGATGACGTAGGTGCCGGGAACTGTCAGCCCCAAATCCGCAAATGCAATTGAGATCTCGAAGAACCCTTGCTGGTTCGGGGCGAGTGCGGAGGTTATCAAGGTGCGCGTCGCATCGATACTGCTTGAATCATCGTCGACGTCGGAGACGAGGTCTGCCGCACCAACTTCGGTGAGGGTACTCGCGTCGGTTAGCGGCGAGTCAGCAACGCGTAATTGGACGGATACATTTTCGATTGAGCGGCCGGAGATATTAAGGACGCGGCCATTTATCCGAAGTGTGCCTTTTACTTTAGGCACCACCGGGGTGAATTGGTCCAAGACAATCTCAAGCTGCGAGTCCGCGGGTATAGCCCGCGCCGGGGTGGCGCCACCGGCAAACACTGCGGTGCTGAGTAGACCCGCCAAGAAAAGGCGCAACGTAATTTCAATTCTCAGGTAAGGCACGTATCGCCAAGCAAGTCTGAAACTTTGGTGATGAGTTTGCGCTCATCGGGGTAGCGGAGTTTGGCACGGACTTCAGCGAGGGGCACCCAAGCGACTTCGACTACTTCGATGTCGGTGTCGCTAAGCTCACCGCCGATAGCCTGCAAGAGATAGTGGTGGACGGTCTTGTGTATGCGCTGACTAGGTGTCATGAACCAAAAATCAATGACCCCAAGGGGCGCCAAGATGCTGGCGGTGATCCCGGTTTCTTCGGCCACCTCGCGGATGGCGGCCTCCTCATTTGTCTCGCCGATCTCCACATGGCCTTTGGGCAGCAGCCAGATCAGCCGGCCATTTCGGTCGTGGCGAGCGATCAGCGCAGCCATGGGCAGGGCACCGCTGAGGTCCAGCACCAACCCGCCGGCCGAGGTCTCCTCGACACTCGGAATGCGCTTACCCATATCGGCAGGATAAACCTGAGGGTTCAGTCATTACGCTGCTATGTGTGTCGACGACCGCGGAACGCCAGGCAATCGCCAAATTGGCCCCAATTTCGGGGCTTTTGACCGATCTGGGGGAGAGATTTACCGGTGCCGGTCACGAGATCGCCCTGGTCGGCGGCCCGGTCCGCGATGCCCTGCTCGGCCGGGTGGGTGCGACCGGGGATTTGGATTTCACAACCGATGCGCGACCAGAAGTCATTATCGAGCTGTTAACTCCGCTGGCCTCGGCAGTTTGGGATGTCGGGATCCGCTTTGGCACCGTCGGGGTGCGGATTTCGGGGCGCGAATGTGAAATCACCACCTATCGAACCGAGCAGTATGACCGGGATTCCCGTAAGCCGGTTGTGGACTTCGGCGACACCCTCGAGGGTGATTTGGGGCGTCGGGATTTCACCATAAATGCCTTCGCACTTCGACTACCCCAGATGCAGTTGGTCGACCTTTTTGAGGGTGCATCCGATCTGGACAACTACCTGCTCCGCACACCGGGTCGGGCTCAGGATTCATTTGAGGATGATCCGCTGCGCATCATGCGGGCCGCACGTTTCGTGGCCCAACTTGGCTTCCGGGTCAGCGATGATGTCTTGCAGGCGATGCACGAGCAAGCTGAGCGCATCACCATCGTGTCAGCAGAGCGGGTGCGCGAAGAATTCATGAAGACCCTCATGGCACCTGATCCGCGCTCGGGTTTGGAATTACTTGTCGACACCGGGGTTGCCGACTGGATTTTGCCTGAATTACCGGCGCTTCGCCTAGCCGAAGACGAGCACCACCGCCACAAGGATGTCTATGAGCACTCGATGATGGTGCTTGAGCAGGCAATTGCGATGGAGACTTTGCACGAACCGGTTAGTGGACCTGACCCGGTGCTTCGACTTGCTGCGCTGCTGCATGACATCGGCAAACCCAAAACTCGCAAGTTTGAAAAAGATGGCGGGGTATCATTTCACCATCACGAGATGGTGGGCGCCCGGATGGTCAAGAAGCGCATGCTGGCCATGCGGTTCTCAAATGAGACCACTGACCAGGTGGCCCGGTTGGTTGAATTACACCTGCGCTTTCACGGATACGGCACCGGCGAATGGACTGACTCAGCCGTGCGCCGGTATGTGCGCGACGCGGGTAACCAACTAGTTCAACTGCACAAGCTCACGCGCGCTGATTCAACCACGCGAAATAAGCGCCGGGCCGCGGCGCTGCAGCAGGCTTATAGCGGCCTGGAAAATCGCATCAATGTCTTGGAACACGAGGAGGAACTTGCGGCCTTGCGCCCAGACCTTGATGGTGCGGCGATCATGCGCATCTTGGATCTGCCGCCGGGTCCGGTCGTTGGTGAGGCGTATCGGTTCATGATGGATCTGCGCCTAGATCGCGGGCCCCTTGGGGAGGCGCAGGCCACCGAGGCCCTTCTGGCCTGGTGGGCCGCGCGCCGATAGCTTAACTACTTGATCAGGTGCACCCCAGCCGCTGCTGCCACCTGCCCAAGTCGGCTGTCGAAGGTCATCAGGGGAAGCCCCCGGTCAAGCGCCAAAGCCAGATAGGAGCTGTCGTACACACTTAAATCACGCTCACGCGCAACGTCAATGAGGCGGGTCAGATTGGTGGGCGGCCCAACTCGCTCAATATCGAGACCGTTGATACCGGCAATCCCCTGAGCAGTTCCGGCCTGCGAGATGCGGCCCCGGCGCTCCGCCGATCGAAGGGCATTGGCAAGTTCGAAATCCCAAAGAGCGGGAACCAAGGCGCCTTGTTCGGCCACCCGCTCAAGTGCCTTGCTCGCTTGTTGCGAAAACTCATCAATGATGATGAAACTGATTGCAACGGAGGCGTCGAGGACCACTTTCACTTGTATCTGCCGTCATCAATTAACTCGCGAATCGAATCTGGTCCTGGGTTCGAGTTGCTCCGAGCGAGTGCGAGTAGCCGGCAGGCCTCGTCAACCCGGGATCCGGGATCAACTGCGGGTCCAAGGCGCGCCACCACTTGGCCTCTTTTAGTTATGAGGAAATCTTCGCCGGCCACTACTTGGTCCAGGAGCGCGGAAAGGTGCGTCTTGGCCTCGAAAACTCCTACTTCGATTGTCATACTAACAATCTAGTTCGTTGGTCATAATATGTCAATTTTACCTGGATAAGTACCGAACAAGGCGACTATCCTGCTCCCATGTCTACGCACAACGGTCCAGGCACCACCCGAGCTACCACGGTAGGAGCGCGCGAGACCCTTGGGCTGGACGCCCGAAAACTTGCGCCGCGAACCTCACTGGCGGTTTGGGAACCGGGGCCCGATCGCCAAAATGTCGTGGTTCAACTTGCCGGGCAAGAGGTGGATCGAGTTCCAACGCTGCTGCCGCTCAGACACTCGAGGATGTCGGTTAACCCATTTACTTTCTATCGCGGTTCGGCATTGACGATGGCGACGGATCTTGGCACCCGTCCGAACACCGGACTACAGGTTCAGCTATGCGGTGACGCCCACCTTTCGAACTTTGGATTATTCGCAGCGCCTGATCGGGCGGTCATCTTCGACATAAACGACTTTGATGAGACTTTGCCAGGCCCGTTCGAATTCGATGTCGCACGCTTGACGACTTCCTTCACGTTGGCGGCGCAGAACAACGGCTTTTCTAGTGCTGAAATTGAAAGCACCACGCGCGCGGCCGCAAACTCGTATCGCACCGCCATTGCAAATTTCGCGCAGATGGGCGAGTTGGATATCTGGTACAACCGGGTTGATGCCAGCGCACTTGTTGGCTGGGGGCGAGATGCTGCCGGTAAGATGGGGGTGGTGGCCGCCGAGAAGACCCTGGCGAAGGCGCAAAAGCGTGACGCTTGGTCGGCGATCAGCAAGTTGACCGAAGTTGTCGACGGACGGCGCCAATTTGTCAATGCCCCACCAGTCTTGGCACGGATTGTCCTTGGGAGTGATGTGCACCCGCTAATTAGTGGGCTATTCGATCAATACCAGGGGACCTTGATCGATGATCGGCGCGAACTGTTGAGCCGATATCAATTGGTGGATATTGGCCACAAGGTGGTTGGCGTGGGCAGTGTTGGGCTGCTCGCTTTTGTTATTTTACTTCAGGGCCGTGACGAGTCGGACCTGTTGGTGTTGCAGGTTAAGCAGGCGGTCAGAAGTGTGCTCGAGCCGGTTACCGCACCAAGTCAGTTCGACAAGCAAGGGGAGCGGGTAGTCAGTGGTCAACGCCTGACTCAGGCGGCCAGCGATATCTTCTTGGGCTGGATTCGCGGGAGCCAAGGCCGTGACTTCTACATTCGCCAACTGCGCGACATGAAGTGGTCACCAGATGTCACCTTGTTAGGCCCTGAAAACCTGCTCGCGTACGCGAGGATCTGCGGTCACACCCTTGCTCGAGCGCATGCACGATCTGGCGACGCGATTGCCATTACGTCTTATCTTGGCACCAGTACCAAGTTCGACAACGCGATGATGAACTTCGGGCTGGTGTATGCGGAGCAGGTAGGCAAGGATTTCGCTGCCTACACCGAAGCCATTGGCAGTGGTCAGGTGGCCGTCACAAAAGATGAGGTAGCAGCGACAACCCTGGCGTTCACCACGAGCAGCGAGCACGGAATCCAAGCTGTTCGCACCCCGGTGGTTTAGCCAGCAGTTGCTTTCTTGTCAGCAATTAGCACCTGTAGCAATGTGAATAATCCGCCGGCCAACAAAAGCAGCCAGATCATGCGATTTAGTGACATCACATCACCAACCACCAGGGCGAAAACCAGAACAGCGGTGATGATCCAGCGCACTGCGTCTGCGCGCGCCCGCAAAAATGTGCTCAACCCGTTCTCCGGAAGTGAAGAGCCGATTTCCGTGAGGCCAGCAACAAGATGGGCACGGAGTTTCACTGCCGGCCGAGATCGACCCGCGAACCAACCGGCAACCGCGACCACCACGCCGAAGATGAGAAGACTCTGCAGGCCAATAATCAGGTAATTCAACAAGGTGTTCCAGAAGATCCCAGAAGCCCCGCCGAACACCGTGCCGGCGAGTTGATCAACGAAGAAAGTCTCACCCAGGCCCAGCCCCCAAGTGGTAAGTCCACCCGTTACAACAAGTGCAATACCAACTGCAAGCACCATACGGGGGCGCCGGCGAGCTAAAGTGATCGCGAGGCCGAACAAGATGGCTATCAGCAGCGGGAACCATTGCAGAACCGGCGAGGCAAGTGAGTAGATGAACTGCAATTGCGCGACGGCGGGTGCTTCAAAAAGCACGATTTGGCGGTCGGAATCCGGAACGGTGACTTTGTCGGCAATAGTCACACCTTGGGAAACAAGTTGAGCTTGAACGGCCGTCAGTAGGTCGCTGATGTCAAGGACGAGTTGGTCGCCTTGCATCTGCACTGGGCCTTCATTACCACCCTCGAGAATCGCCACGACACTCTTTTGGATCGCACTGGCAAGGGTGATCCACAGTTTCGAGAAGGCGTCGGAGGTGATGAAGCCTTCGACTATTTGCCCAATTAGCTTGTTTACGCCCGCTGCGATAGGTGCGGACAATGCCGAGGAGAGTTGATCATTGTTCAGAAGCCCGCCGAGAAAGTCACCAACAATTGCTGAGGTGTCTACCTGTTTGACGATTGCTTCGGTCACAGCCTCGGTGACTGCGGCCTGCACCTCTGGCGAGTCAGCCAGCGGAACGACAGTGGCGATGAATTGCTCGCTGTTAATGACCGTGGCACGACCCCAGTTGCCGACCATGGCAATCGGGGTGAGTGCTGCGGCAATGACGAAGATTAGAACGGCGGCAATTGACCTGATGCCCCAGCCCTTATCGGCGGTCGAAACGTCGCTCATGCGGCTCCTGAAGGTTTCAGTGGCCAGACCGATTACGCCTTCATTGGCCTGACGAAGTGGCGGTTGAGGGGAGCCTATTGCCCCTACCCGCCAAGTACCAAGTAGCTGTGGCAATCAGTAGGACACCAACTCCTGCGTAGGCCCAGGGGGCTTGTCCACTTTTCGGGGCTATTAAGGCCATCAAAGTGATCCCGAAAACCAAAGACACATTTACGATCATGTCGAATAAGGCGAAGATGCGGCCAAGGTGGTCGTCTGGGATATGCCGCTGGATCAAGGTATCCGAGCACACCTTTACCGACTGACCAGCGAATCCCATGGAGAGCGCGCCACCAAGAAGGGCGATGAATGCGGGTGCCATCGCACCGATGAATATCAGGACGGCACCGATGGTGCCGGCCTGCAGTAAGGCAAAAGCCGACCAGCGAACGGCCCCGAACCGGCGGGTCGCCCCGGGGGTTAGCACTGCCCCGAGCAGGGCACCGATGGCGGCGGCCGCGGTGATGATCGCGAATTGACCCAGTGCCGAATCCGCCTGAACCATCTCATTGAAAGTCTCGCGCACCAGCAAGAGCGCACCGGCGGTCAGTACGCCAAAGGCAATGCGATGCATCCCGACCACGGTTATCGCCCGACGTGGGATGCGATTACGGCCTAACACCCGCACCCCGTCGATTAGGCCAAGGAGTACACCGCGCACGGTGTCGGCGGGCTTCTCCCCGCTTGGGCCCAAGGTGTCCTTACCGAGACGGACTGCGAGCAAGCCGGCTGAAGCGAAACCGGCTGCGGCTGCGAAGAGCACGACTTGGCTGCCGAAGTCACCACCACCTATTACGCCGCGAAGGGTGACACCGAACAGGGCACCGATGGCGGCCGCAATGGTTCCTGAAGTTGGTGTGAGTGCATTCGCCGTCACGAGGTCACGTCCGTCCACCACATGGGGCAGCGATGCGGACAACCCGGCCAGGACGAAACGTCCGATCCCCAACACCGTAAGGACGCTCACTCCGAGCCAGAGTCCGTCATTCCCAGCGAACACCAACGCCACTATCGGCAAGGTGACCAAGGCCTTGAGCAGGTTTGCCCGCACGAGCACATTGCGGCGGCGCCATCGATCTAGAAACACGCCGGCGAATGGGCCAATGACGGAGTAGGGCAGGTAGAGGATCGCAAATGCGGCGGCGACTTTAACCGCATCAGGTTGTCGTTCTGGGGAGAACAACACAAAGGTGGTGAGGGCGGCTTGCAAGAGCCCATCGGAGAACTGTCCGACCAAACGCACCGACCAGAGTTTTCGAAAATCCGGACGGGCAAGTACCTCGCGAAGTGCGGGGAGAGCGACCACAATGTGACGCTACAGGTTCCTGATCGACTAACCCCCTTACGGGGTAAGAGGCAGGTTCGGCCATCAGGTCACCAAACCCAAGGAGCCATCACGTGCACTATCTAATCGGCATTGTTGTCTTTGCCGGGTTGACCGCTGGCGCCATCGCACTTGGCGTGAAATTCTTCGACACCTCAGTTAGTGAGCAGGAAGCAGGCAAAGGGTAGGCGGTGGACCCAATGCGTTACCGCAGGTAATCAGGTGACACTGCCTCGGTGGACCCGACCGCCGATACTGCTAGAAACCGGCCAGCAAGGCCGCCACCTGTTGGGAAACCTTGGGGTGGCACCAACATGGCGCAGCCCCGGTAAGCGTAGGTTTCCTTGAGGTCGGGCCCGAAAGGAACCTGGGCTGGCGTAACTTGAGATGTCGTAGCCAATTTGGGGGAAAATTTCTTCGCCCCAGGCGACCGGGTGGCTTACCGCTCAACAGCCCCGATGATGAAGTCCTCAACCGCTTGCCTAGCTTGGCTATCGTTGTACTGAACCGGCGGGGACTTCATGAAGTAGGAGGAAGCCGACAGGATCGGGCCGCCGATGCCGCGGTCCATGGCGATCTTCGCGGCGCGCACCGCATCGATGATCACCCCGGCGCTATTGGGCGAATCCCAGACTTCGAGCTTGTACTCCAGGTTCAGCGGCACATTGCCAAAGGCCCGGCCTTCGAGGCGGACGAAGGCCCACTTGCGGTCATCGAGCCAGGCGATGTAGTCGGATGGTCCGATGTGCACATTGCGGGCCCCGAGGTCATGGCCCACCTGGGAGGTGACCGACTGGGTCTTCGAGATTTTCTTTGACTCAAGGCGGTCGCGCTCGAGCATGTTCATGAAGTCCATGTGGCCGCCGACATGGAACT
>SYJA01000081.1 GCA_005798555.1 Actinomycetota bacterium | reverse complement strand
CAAGACCGTCGAGGCAGAGGCAGCCCACGGGACAGTGACCCGGCACTATCGCGAGCATCAAAAAGGCAGGCCAACCTCGACTAACCCGATTGCCTCGATTTTCGCCTGGACCCAGGGCCTGGCGCACCGCGGTAATTTGGACGGCACCCCGGCGGTCACGGACTTTGCGCAGACCCTGGAACGGGTCTGCGTCCAGACCGTGGAGTCCGGCAAAATGACCAAGGATCTGGCGCTGCTGGTGGGCCCGGAGCAGCCATGGCAGACCACCCAGGACTTCTTGGCCGAGGTTGACATGAACTTGCAGCGGGCGGTTCGTGCCTGATCGCGGGTTCTTCCGTAGTCTCATGCCATGAGCGACCTGGTGGTCAATTGCCTAGTGGTGCTGTTCTTCGTCCTGTTGGGCGGGTTCTTCGCGGCGGCGGAGTTGGCACTGGTGTCCTTGCGCGAGAGCCAAATCCAACGCCTAGGTGGGCAGGGCCGGCGCGGCCGTCGATTACTCGCACTCGCCGGTGAACCGAACCGATTCCTGGCCGCCGGTCAGGTTGCGGTCACGCTAGCGGGCTTCATCTCCGCGGGGTTTGGTGCTGCCCAAATCGCCCCGTCGCTAGAGCAGGTGCTTACCGGCTGGGGGATGGCCGCGGCCTGGGCCGGTCCCATCGCCTTCATCTTCGTCACAGTCGTGATCGCCTATGCCTCTTTGGTGCTCGGTGAGCTGGTACCAAAGCGGATCGCCTTGCAACGGGTGGAGAAGGTCGCCTTGTTTGTCGCTGCACCCGTTGATTTTGTCGCGAAGGTCTTTCGCCCGTTCATCTGGGCGTTGTCTATCTCGACCAACTTCGTCGTTCGCTTATTCGGGATCGACCCGAATGCGGCCAAGGAGCAGATCAGTGGCGCTGAGTTGCGTGATTTAGTGGCAGCACACACTGACTTGACACTCGAAGAACGGGAGTTGATCGATGACGTCTTTGCAGCTGGGGATCGTGAGCTTCGCGAAGTAATGGTGCCGCGCACCGAAGTCGATTTCATGGATGCCGAGATGCCGGTCTTCGAGGCCGTAAAGGTCATTCGCGAGCAGCCACACTCTCGGTATCCGGTAATTCGCGATAGCACCGACGACGTAATCGGCTTCGTGCATGTTCGAGATATTCTCGATCCGGATGTGGCCGACCGGTCAATACGCGTTGGCACGCTGGTCCGCGAAATTTCTGCATTTCCCGGTACCAATGCGGTGCTTAGCACCCTCACCGAGATGCGCAGACTGCGGCAGCACCTGTCGATCGTGGTGGACGAGTATGGCGGGACCGCAGGCATTGTTTCCCTAGAGGATTTAGTTGAAGAGCTAATTGGTGACATCAAGGATGAGTACGACGTCATAACTCGTCACGACGAAGTGAAGATTCTTGGGGTCATCACCGTTGATGGCTTGCTAAATCTTGAGGATTTCGCGGATGAGACCGGTTTGCACTTACCTGATGGGCCTTATGAAACTGTGGCCGGCTTCTTGGTAGCGCGCTTGGGCTCGCTACCGCAGGTCGGTGTAATGATCGAAAGTGAAGGCCACAGATTCGAGGTGACCGAGCTCGATGGGCGCCGCGTAGCGCGGGTGCGAGTTACTCCGATCGAGCCGGTATCTCTGCTCGAAGACCAAGTAGAAGGTTCTGCGGCAGGTTTGCAAGAATAATGGCCATGTCGACGCCCCGCAACCAACGCGTACTTTCCGGAATCCAGCCGACGGCTGATGCCTTCCACCTAGGTAATTATCTAGGTGCGTTGCGCGAATGGGTGCGAATGCAAGAAACCCATGACTGCTACTACGTGGTGGTGGATCAACACGCGATCACTGTCGACCATGATCCCGCGCTGCTTCGTGAACGCACCCTTAAGTCCTTTGCGCAGCTGCTAGCGGTCGGCCTTGACCCGCAGCGGGCGACGATTTTCGTGCAGAGTCACGTGGCTGAGCACAGTCAGCTGGCCTGGGTGCTCGAATGTCAAACTGGCTTTGGCGAAGCCAGCCGCATGACGCAATTTAAGGATAAGTCCCAAAAAGACGGGTCGGCCAGATCAACGGTTGGCCTGTTTACCTACCCAATTTTGCAGGCCGCTGACATCTTGATTTATCAAGCCAATGCCGTTCCGGTTGGCGAAGACCAGCGCCAGCACCTTGAGTTGACGCGTGATCTCGCGCAACGTTTCAATGCGACCTTCGGCGAGACGTTGACAGTGCCTGAAGCCATGATCGTCAAGGAGACGGCGAAGATCGTCGACCTGCAAGATCCCACCGCGAAAATGAGTAAATCCAGCCCAGCCGGTTGTGCCTCATTACTAGACGATGACGGCGCCCTGACCAAGAAGTTCAAAAGTGCGGTCACCGACTCGGAGCGCGAAATCAGGTTCGATCAAGTTAATAAGCCAGGAGTTTCGAACCTGCTAACAATTCAGCAGGCGCTTCGAGGCATGAGTATCGCTGACCTCGAGGTCTCATACGAGGGCAAGGGATACGGTGATCTGAAGAAGGACACCGCTGAGATAGTTGTCGAGTTCGCTAGGCCTATTCGCGAGCAGGTAGCGTCATTGATGGCTGATCCAGCTCAACTACAGCAATTGCTGGGGGTCGGAGCGCAAAAGGCCCGTGCTACTGCGCATGAGACCTTGGTCGCGGTGTATGACCGAGTGGGATTTGTTACGTTGCCCGAATAGCTCGGTGATCTAAGCGAGCGGATCGACCAAAACGCCGACGGGAGTGACAAACTCCTGGTTTTTAAAGCCCCAGGTCAGCGCCTTGCGCGCTGCGTCGGCACTTGCCTCGTGGATCCCCATGAGCGCGACCACGAGGGTGCGATCCCCACGCCGCGCCATGCCGATGAAGGTACGGCCGGCATTGGTGGTGTAACCGGTCTTGAGGCCGATGACCCCGGGGTAGTCACTTAATAGCAGCCGGTTTTCGTTGTAGATGGTTCGGGTGCGCTGCCCTCGCCACGGGAATTCATAGCGCTCGGTACTAGCAATGTCGCCAATCTCCGGCATCGCCAAGGTTGCCCGCCCGAACAGGGCGAGGTCATACGCGCTGGACAATTGCCCCGGGGCATCAAGCCCGCTGGGGTTCATGGCCACGGTGTCTAGTGCCCGCAGTCGGGTGGCCAATTCGTTCATTTGGGCGACTGTCCTTGGTACCGACCCATTCGCCCTGGCCAAGGCCAAGGCGGCGTCATTGCCGCTTGGCAGCATTAAGCCATGGAGCAGGTCGCCGATGGTGTAAGTCTTCCCGGCTATTAACCCAACCCGGGAGCCGTAGGTGTTGGCATCGCCGGTGGTGGCCACATACAACTGGTCCAGGCTCACCTGCGGTAGGACGGTCAAGGCCGTCAAGGTCTTCAGGGTACTTGCTGGCGCACGCTGCAGGTGGGCCGACTTGGCGGCCAAAATCTCACCGGTGTTGGCATCGGCAAGTACCCAGGAGGTGGCCCAGATATCAGGTAGCGCCTTGGCGCCCGGCCCGAGGTTAACCTGGCGTCCCGGTGCCATGAGTTGCTCGCCGCCGATGCTCGTATACCCAACCGGCGGGTCCGCGGCCGCTGGCCGGGCGCCGAAAACCGCCAAGACACTGAAACAAAGGACGAGGGCGGCCGCCAAATACTCTGCTGGTAAGCGGTCGGGTACGCCGGCCGACCGGTCGATAAGGGGCATAGTGCATTTAGAATACGGCGCCGGTGGCAAAAAGCCTGTGACCAACCTCCTATAGGCGAAGACTGCGCCACCGTGGTCGAACCGCTAGATTTCCCTACAGAAACCGGTGAAGGGGGTCTGCTATGAGCGGGGTTACGACTGCACCGCCAACCGGTGGCGTCCCGGGGGAGAAACGCGCGGATATCAAGGCCCGGACCCTTCGTACCGACCGCTGGTGGATTCAGCCGGCATTAATTGTCGGCGCGCTCCTCGCCTTTATCGTGTATTCGACATGGCGGGCGTTTGAGAATGCCTATTACTTCGCCGAACCTCTAATTTCTCCCTTTTACTCGCCTTGTTTAGCCAGCTCTTGCATTTCCGGAACGGCGATCTGGACTCCTTTTGGCTCGTGGTGGATACTTTCGCCGGCCCTGATAATTCTCATTTTCCCGCTGGGTTTTCGAATGACCTGTTACTACTACCGTAAGTCGTACTACCGGTCCTTTTGGCTCTCGCCGCCCGCCTGCGCGGTCAGCGAGCCGCGCAAAAAGTACACCGGTGAAACCCGGGCACCGCTGATTTTGCAAAACAGCCATCGCTATTTTTTTGTTGCTGGCCTGGTCTTCAACATTATTTTGACAATAGATGTGGCTCTGGCGCTGCGCAACGGCGAGGGGGAGTGGGGTCATCTAAGCGTGGGCACGTTGGTACTTGCCGCCAATGCGACTTTCCTGTGGCTCTACTCGCTGTCCTGTCACACCTGCCGGCACATAATGGGGGGGCGGCTGCGAAACTTTTCGGCACACCCGGTTCGTTATAAACTCTGGACCTATGTTTCGAAACTGAATCTGCATCATCCGAAGTTTGCCTGGGTTTCGCTTTTCGGTGTCGCGCTCACCGACTTATATGTGCGTCAAGTGGCAACGGGCTCAATAACGAATTTCTATTTCTTTTAATTCTTAGAGGAGATTACAAGTCATGGCGGATGTAGAGCACTACAAGTACGACGTAGTGGTAATCGGTGCGGGTGGGGCTGGCTTGCGAGCGGCAATCGAGTCGCGCGAGCTTGGGAAAAGTACGGCGATTTTAAGTAAGTCCCTTTTCGGGAAAGCGCATACCGTCATGGCCGAAGGTGGAATCGCCGCGTCAATGGGCAACGTTAATGGTAAGGATAATTGGCAGGTTCATTATCGCGACACCATGCGCGGCGGAAAATTCCTAAACCATTTCCGAATGGCTGAAGTGCATGCGAAAGAGGCTCCGGATCGGGTTTGGGAGCTTGAAGAATGGGGTGCACTTTTCGATCGCACCGCAGATGGCAAGATCAGTCAGCGAAATTTCGGTGGGCACGAGTACCCGCGGTTAGCACACGTTGGCGACCGCACCGGCTTGGAACTGATTCGTACGCTCCAGCAGAAAGTTGTCCAACTGCAGCAACAGGACATGAAACTCAGCGGTGACTATGAGTCACGGATCAAGGTCTTCGCTGAATGCACCATTACCGACATTCTCATTAGCGGGGAGGGGGATGACCGTCGGGTTGCTGGAGCCTTTGGTTACTGGCGTGAGTCCGGCCAATTCGTGCTGTTCGAGTCCGCTGCGGTTGTTATCGCGACCGGGGGCATAGGAAAGTCCTTCAAGGTCTCGAGTAATTCTTGGGAGTACACTGGGGATGGTCACGCGCTCGCAATGCGTGCGGGTGGGTCGCTAATAAACATGGAGTTTGTTCAGTTTCACCCAACGGGCATGGTGTGGCCACTGAGCGTCAAGGGCATCCTGGTCACCGAATCTGTTCGCGGTGACGGCGGGGTTTTGACCAACTCTGAAGGTCGGCGCTTTATGTTCGACTATATCCCGCCGGTGTTTACCGAGCAGTACGCGAAGACCGAAGAGGAAGCGGATCGCTGGTATACCGATCCGGACAGCAATAAGCGTCCGCCCGAATTGTTGCCGCGTGACGAAGTGTCCCGTGCCATAAATGCGGAGGTGAAGGCCGGACGTGGTTCGCCGCATGGTGGAGTGTTTTTGGATGTTTCCAGGCGGCTGCCGGCAGAAACCATCAAAGCAAAGCTACCCTCGATGTGGCACCAGTTCAAGGAACTGGCCGACGTGGATATCACGAAGGAGTCAATGGAGGTCGGGCCGACATGTCACTACGTGATGGGCGGGGTTGAGGTTGACCCCGATTCTGCCGCGGCGGTCGGTGTCCGGGGCCTGTTCTCGGCGGGCGAAGCCGCCGGTGGCCTGCACGGGTCAAACCGGTTAGGTGGCAACTCGCTCTCGGATCTCCTCGTATTTGGCAGGCGCGCTGGCATGGGGGCGGTGGCCTATCTGGCAGATCTGGATGCGGCGGGCGGGCGCCCGGCGGTGAGTCAGGTCGACGTTGACGCGGCGGTGGCCGCGGCCCTGGCACCATTTAGTCAGGTGGGCGGGGAAAATCCGTACACAATCCAGCAGGATCTTCAGCAGTTGATGAACGACCTAGTCGGTATCATTCGCACCGCTGACGAGATGAAGTTGGCGCTTGCTCGGCTCGCGGAATTAAGGACGCGGGCGTCGACTTTGAGTGTTCCAGGAGCGCGGGCGTACAACCCAGGATGGCATTTAGCCCTCGACCTGCAGAATATGCTCGTCGTCTCGGAGTGCATCGCCAGGTCAGGGCTTGCCCGGGAGGAGTCACGGGGCGGACATACTCGAAATGACTTTCCGAAAATGGACCCCAATTGGCGCAACATAAATGTCGTGTGCCGCCTGTCCGGGAACGGCGTGGAGGTTCACAACCAGAGCCTGCCGTGGATGGGGGACGAGTTGGTGTCCCTATTTGACATTGAAGAACTCAATAAGTACATGACTGAGGCCGAAATTCAGTTGATACCGCGAAAGGTGGCGTAGCAATGTCCCATGCAGCTAAGTTTCGGGTGTGGCGTGGTGATGGCGGCGAAGGCGCCCTGCAGGATTACACGGTTGACGTCAATGACGGCGAGGTGGTCCTTGATGTGATCCAGCGAATTCAGTCAACGCAAGCATCAGATCTGGCTGTCCGGTGGAACTGCAAGGCCGGTAAATGTGGCTCCTGTAGCGCAGAGGTGAATGGGCGCCCGAAGTTAATGTGCATGACTCGGATGAATACCTATGAGGATGACGAAGTCGTGACGGTCACGCCATTACGAGCTTTTCCGACAATACGTGACCTGGTAACCGACGTGTCTTTCAATTACCAGAAGTCGCGTGAGGTCACTGCCTTCACTCCGCCAAAGGGATTGAAGCCGGGTGACTATCGAATGCAGCAAAAAGATGTTGCCCGAAGCCAAGAGTTCCGCAAATGCATCGAATGTTTCCTCTGCCAAAATACCTGTCACGCCATCCGTGATCATGAAGACAACATGACTAGCTTCGCCGGACCGCGCGTCCTAATGCGGGTGGCTGAACTTGAAATGCATCCACTGGATGTAGCCGATCGCAAGCATGAGGCCCAAGAGGTCCTCGGTCTGGGCTACTGCAATATCACCAAGTGCTGCACCGAGGTTTGCCCAGAGCACATCAAGATCACCGATAACGCCCTGATTCCGCTGAAGGAGCGGGTGGTCGACGTCAAGTACGACCCGGTCACGTGGCTGGGCCGCAAGATCGGTGTGCGACGCGACTAAGGTTGGTTAAGTGAACGGTTCAACCGAGTCTGGCCTGCCCCTGCACCCGGTCTACGGTCCTGATTGCCTTGTTGATTGGGACGAGCCGCGGCAACTCGGTAAGCCGGGGGAGTACCCGTTCACCCGGGGTGTGTACCCGTCGATGTATACCGGGCGGCCCTGGACGATGCGCCAGTACGCGGGGTTTGGTACAGCCGTCGAGTCCAATGAGCGATACCGCCAATTACTGGCGGCCGGCACCACTGGCTTATCGGTGGCCTTCGATCTGCCAACGCAAATGGGTTACGACTCCGATCATCCGCTAGCGCATGGTGAGGTTGGCAAGGTCGGCGTGGCAATTGATTCGATTGAAGACATGCGGATCCTCTTCGACGGAATTGCACTGGATGAGGTCTCCACTTCGATGACCATAAACTCCACGGCGGCAATTTTGCTTCTGCTCTACCAGCTGGTTGCGGAGGAGAAGGGCGTAGCTGCCGATAAACTCAATGGCACCATTCAAAATGACGTGCTCAAGGAGTACATTGCGCGCGGCACCTATATCTATCCGCCCGTGCAGTCGCTGCGCTTGATCACCGATATCTTCACCTACTGCCGTAATGAGATTCCCAAATGGAACACCATCTCGATCTCCGGTTACCACATGGCTGAGGCCGGAGCCACCCCGGTGCAGGAAATCGCTTTCACCCTTGCCGACGGCATCGAGTACGTGAAAGCCGCTGTGGCTTCCGGCCAAGATGTCGATGAATTCGCCCCGCGCCTGGCTTTTTTCTTCGTTTCACGCACGACGGTTCTGGAAGAAGTCGCAAAATTTAGGGCAGCCCGGCGGATGTGGGCCAAAATCATGCGGGAGCGATTCGGAGCCAAGGATCCCAAGTCGTGGATGCTGAGGTTTCACACCCAAACGGCCGGTGTGCAATTGACCGCGCAACAGCCCGAGGTCAACATGGTCCGGGTGGCGGTACAGGGTTTGGCCGCGGTGCTGGGCGGCACCCAGTCGCTTCACACCAACTCATTTGATGAGGCAATTGCCCTCCCGAGCGAAAAGGCCGCACGGCTAGCACTGCGCACCCAGCAGGTGCTCGCATATGAAACCGATGTCTGCGCAACCGTCGACCCCTTTGCCGGCTCTTATGTTGTCGAGTCCTTGACCGACGAAATTGAGGCGTCGGCCACCGCGTTGATCACCCGCATTGACGAGATGGGCGGGGCGGTGGCGGCGATCGAACAGGGCTTCCAGAAGGCAGAGATCGAGCGCTCGGCCTATGACATCGCCCGCGAAATTGACGATGGCACCCGGGTGGTTGTCGGCCTCAATAAATTTACAACTGACGACAAAGAGCACTACCCACCGCTGCGAGTTAACCCGGCGATTGAGGCGGAGCAGTCGGCTCGGCTCGTAACTTTGCGGGCCCGCCGCGACAACTCTGAAGTCGACAGACTGCTCGAGGGGATCCGCGAAACCGCAAGAAGCGACGCCAACCTGCTTTATCCGATGCGAGATGCGTTAAGGGCGAGTGCGACCGTGGGTGAGGTTTCAAATGCGCTGCGCGATGTTTGGGGCCTGTTCGAGCCGACCGACCGGTTCTAATATCGGGCTAAAAGCGCCTATTGCCGCTGCGCCCAGCAACCCGGGAGGCCTATTGCTGGACGTCTCCGCCAGCCATCAGTCTCCCGATACTCGTTCGGTCGATATCCGCGGAGGCTATTTCCGCAACGAAACGACCGTTGTACATTACCAAGACTCGATCGGCCAGACCGAGGACTTCGTCGAGCTCCGCGGATACGAGGAGTATCGCTGCGCCCCTGTCCCGCGCTGCCACAATCCTCGAATGAATGAACTCGATGGAACCGACGTCGACACCTCGAGTCGGCTGAGATGCAATCAGCAACTCGGGATTCGACGCTAATTCTCTGGCAATAATCACTTTCTGCTTATTGCCGCCAGACAGCGACTCGGCGGAGGTGGTGATAGTTGGGGTGCGCACGTCGTACTCACTGACAAGTTCGGTAGCCAAGGCGTTTACCGCTGAGCGATTGCGCACCCCCCTGCTCGAGAATTCCGGTTCATCGAATCTATTGAGCACCAGGTTGTCAGCGATGGAGTAAGGGCCGACCAAGCCATCCTTCTCCCGATCCTCCGGCACGTGGCCCACACCCATCGCATGAATTGCGTGCGGACTTTGTCCCAGGGTGCTCATGCCCGAGACCGACATGTGGTCGGCCGTGCAATGTCGCAGCCCGGTCAGGGCCTCAACCAGCTCACGCTGGCCATTACCCTCAACGCCCGCGATGCCCAAGATCTCCCCTGCACGCACCTGAAGGTCAACACCGCGGACTGCCGGGAGACCTAGATCAGTGGCGACAGCGAGTCCTTGAACGTCAAGGACGATCGCACCTGGCTCAGCAGGGGTCTTGTTGACGGTCAGCAAAACGCTACGGCCCACCATCATCTGAGCCAGTCCCGCCTGGTCAGTTTCACCAGGTGTTGTTGTACCCACCACTTTTCCGTCCCGCAGCACCTCAATGGTGTCGGCAATGGCAAGGACCTCACGAAGCTTGTGAGTGATGAAAATAACCGCTACTCCGTTGTCCGCGAACCCTCGAATGACCTTCAGCAGTTCATCCGTTTCCCGCGGCGTGAGGACGGCGGTAGGTTCATCCATAATCAAGATGTCAGCGCGACGATACAGCGCTTTGAGGATCTCTACACGCTGCTTGGCACCGACCGGAAGGCCCTCGACTTTTGCATTCACATCGACCGCAAGGCCGAATTGCTCGGACAATCGCGCTACTTCCTGAGTGGCTCTTTTCATATTGATGAACACCGACTTATGTGGCTCATCACCAAGAATGACATTCTCAGCTACGGTGAAGACCGGAACGAGTTGGAAGTGCTGATGCACCATTCCGATTCCCCGTCGAATCGCATCCCGAGGCCCTGAAAGTCTCACCGGCGAGCCCTTGATGATGATTTCGCCCTCATCTGGCTCGTAGAGCCCGTAGATCATTTTGACCAGCGTGGACTTCCCTGCACCGTTTTCGCCAAGTAGTCCAACAATTTGGCCCGGGGCGATGGACAAGGACACATCCTGATTGGCGACCACGCCGGGAAAGCGCTTGGTGAGACCGCGCACCTGAAGAATTGGCACCTCAGAACCCGCGGACGACATAGTTCACCTCTATTCCTTCTCGTAGGGTTTGCCGACCGCCGCCGGGGGCTTGATGCGGCCGGAGACAATCGCCAGCAGAACAATTGTCAATACGTACGGCAGCATGTTGATGAACTGGGGCGGGATGTCGATGACTTCATCTGTCTGGAGCTGACTGGCAAGGCCATTCGCCAGCCCGAAAAACAAGGCAGCCGCCATAGCTCCGATCGGATTCCAGGCACCGAAGATCATGATCGCGAGGGCAGTGAACCCTCTACCAGCCGTCATCCCGCGGTCGAAATTACTGGCGGCCTCGATAGAAAGATAGGCACCTGCCAAACCAGCGAGGGCGCCGGCAAAGGTGACATTGAGAAACCGCATGCGCTGCACGTTCACGCCGGAGGTATCGGCCGATCCGGGCATCTCACCCACAGCCCGCGTGCGCAATCCCCAGATCGTCTTGAACAGCAGGATCCACAGCACGAATGCCGACGCAATCGCCGCGTAGGTGAACAGTCCGTTATCGAACAACACTGGTCCGATGAGGGGGATATCCGCCAACCCTGGGATTCGCAATTGTGGAGTGATGGCGGGCAAGACGTAACCCTGCGCATAGAAAAATGACGTCAGACCGGTCGCAAGGATATTTATAATGGTGCCAGCGATTATCTGATCCATTTTCCAGGTGACCGCTCCCGTCGCCAAGAAGGCCCCCATGATCATACCTGTGCCGACACCAATCATTGTTCCGACGATCAGGTTTCCGGTCAAAGCTGCCCCGAAAAATCCTGCAAAGGCACTCATCAGCATCTGGCCTTCGATGCCGATGTTGATCACACCGCTGCGCTCGCAGATAACGCCCACCATCGCGGCCAAGATCAGCGGGACGGCGTAGCGCAATGAGAAGGACAGCACTGAGACCGTGCGCGTCGCGTCCAGCACGTAGGCTAGAAGGATGAAAGACAGGATTACGATCGTCAGCATGTAGGCGTAGCGGGCTCTCATACGCCACCCCCGCCTGAATCGACGCTAGTCCGCTTCTGCGTCTTTTTGCGGAGCAGCAGTCGGCTCACTATTGGTGCAGCGACAAATAGCAAGGTCAACGCCAAGATGACATCGACCACCTCGGGTTCGATGCCGGTCTCGAACTGCAGCGTCGCCGCACCTGATCGCAGAATGCCGACCAAAAGCGCCGCAGGAATGGTCGCAAGGGGATTAGCACGCGCGAGCAGGGCAATCGTGATTCCGTCAAAACCTAGTCCGGCGTTGAATGTTGGCTCAAATCTCCCGGTGATTCCCAGTGTTTCGACTGCACCTCCCAAACCTGCTAGGGCACCGCTGACAGCCATGGCGAGGAAGATAGTCCTCTTGACTCCGATACCCGCATAGTTCGCCGCGTTTGGATTCATGCCTACCGTGTTGAAGCGGAACCCCTGATTCGTGCGAGTCAGGAACCAACTGAAGAAGATGGCTACGGCTAGGGCAATCAAGAAGCCCGCGGGCACGGTGCCGAAGTCCGGCAAGGCCGCGCTATCCGCAACCGGTGGGGTCCGGGTGATGGGTTGGTCCGGCTCCTTGAGGGGCCGGCTCGCCAGGTAGTCCACTAGAGCGATAGCCACAGCATTCAGCATGATCGTCGTGATTACTTCGGATACGCTGCGATATGCCCTAAGGACGCCGGCGATAGAGGCCCAGGCCGCACCGCACAGCATCCCGAAGGCAATGGCGAAAGGAATGTGAATAAGGGCGGGTAATTGGAAGTTGTAGCCAGCCCATGCCGCGCCGATCGCACCAACGAGGAGCTGCCCCTGTGCACCGATATTAAACAGTCCGGTTCTAAGTCCTATCGTCACCGCCAACCCAGTGAGAATCAACGGCGTGGACTTCTGCATTACTCGAAGTAGGCCCTCGCTCGACCCCAGGGCGTTCTCGAAAAGCACCCAGTAGGCATAAAACGGATTGACTCCCTGCAACCAAATAAGGATCCCGCCAAGGGCGAATGCCAGGAGGACCGACACCACTGGAATAGCAACAGCCTGCACCCGGGGCCAGCGACCAGCCCGCATCGGGTCCGGGTCGGTGTGGCCCAAATCCGTTTGCGAAGGGTCGGTCACAGACATGACTTGGCTTCCTTCCAGATAGCCATGGCCGGGTGGCCATAAAATTTATAAAACAGGGGTGGGAGCGGCCAAGGACCGCTCCCACCCCTGTGCGCTGTGCAACGCTAGATCGCTAGTTGTCCAAGCAAGCTGGGCAACCAGTGTCGATGGTGCCATCCTCAAGACCCGCGAGAACTTCTTGGACCTTTGTCTTGACGTCCTCCGGCACGGCACCTTCGGTGTCGTGGTAGGGCGCGATGCCGGTCGGGCCGAAGTTGTTACCGGGCGTCATGCTTCCCCCGGCGGCAGCCACAACCAGTGTCTGGGTACCCGAGACCAACTTCTTCTCAGCCGAGGTCAACAGGCACTTCGCTGCTTGCGGGACCGTGTAGAACTGGTCGATGTCGACACCGATGCAGAACACGGTCGTGCCCGCGCCTGGATCTTTGGCGACCTCAATCAGCCCTCCGTTGCCGGTGGCACCACCCGCGGCGAAGATAATGTCGGCGCCTTGATCAAGCTGCTTGCGGGCCTCATTAGCGCCCCATTCTGGGTCACCGAAGGCGTTGTTGGGCTCGTGGTAGACCAGCGTGACTTTCACGTCCGGGTTGGCTGCTAGGGCCCCCGCCTTGTAGCCCTCACCGAAGAGCTTGACCGGCGGCACGGTGTCGGTACCGAGCGCACTACCGATCTTGTTGGTCTTGGTCATCAGACCTGCTAGATAGCCAACCGCGTAGCCGGCCTTGCTCTCATCGAATACCAACCCGGCGAGATTTTCGATCGGCTCACCTTGGAACTGGTCCACACCGATGAATTTAACGCTGGGATACTCTGCGGCCGCAGCGATAGTGGCCTCGCCCATCAGGAACCCTACGGTCACGATTACGTCGTAGCTCTTGCCGGCGAATTGCGCGATGTTGTTCGCGTAGTCCTTCGGATCGGTGGTTTCGATGTACTTGCTGAACGCACCCAGCTCTTCGGCAGCGAGTTTCGTGCCTTCCCAAGCAGCCTGATTGAAGGATTTGTCGTCCACCTTGCCGGTGTCGGTAACGAGCCCGACGCAGATGTTCGCAGGAGCAGCGCAGTCGCTGTCATCCATTGTTGCGGCTGATACCGGCTCCTCAGAGGCAGCCGGGGCGGGCTCAGAGGCAGCCGGGGCGGGCTCAGGTGCGGCCTCAGAGGCAGCCGGGGCGGGCTCGGGTGCGGCCTCGCCGGTGCTGCTGGAGCAGCTCGTTAGGAAAAGCGCGGCTGCGGCGATTCCAACAGCCAGAATCTTGCGATGCATGACATCCCTTTCGAAAAAAATGGTAGGAGGGCGCGTTGCGAGGTTACTTAGATCACGTTACCGTAGTGGAAAGAAAGTGGAAGTGCCGGACACTTAGTGGAAAACATCAGATTGTTACCTGAGGTGCGCGGTACACCCAGCACCTGCGGCGCCCGGTCCGCAATTCACTCCGGGCGCCGGTGCCACGGGGTGCGAGCTGCGGAACTCCAACCGGCATCCACGGGTAATGTGACTCCTGTGATTCCTGATGCAAGTGGGCTGGCCAGGAACACCACCGCAGCCGCCACTTCCTCTGGTTTGACCGGGCGCTGCAGCGGCGCTGTGGCCGCCCAGAACGACCAGCCCTGGGGCCAGTCCTGCGGCAGCCCGGGCCGATCTGTCAGTCCCGCAGCCACCGCGTTGACTCGCGCCGGAGCCCACTCCTTCGCCGCCGACACCGTGAATGAATTCAGGGCCGCTTTAGACGCCGCGTAGGCCGCATGACCCGGAAACGGCGCCCGGGCTTCCACCGATGTCACGTTGACCACCCTTACCCCTTCGAGGTCTTCGGCCCCCGCACATACCAGTCGCGTCAGCTCGACCGCGGCCAGGAGGTTCACCCCAAGGATTTCACGCCAAGTGTCCCAACCAGCAGCACCCAATAAAGATGGGCGCTGGTCGGCTGCGTTATTCACCAGAATGTCCACGGACCCAAGAGCCGATCGCGCCGCTAGGTGAATTGACGCTACGCCTTCGGGTCCGGTTGCCAGATCGCCCACCACCACATGGGCAGCACCCCCACGTTCGCCGATGCCCAGCACCACTTCTTCCGCCCTCGACCGATTACGGCCGTGAACTGCCACTTCGGCTCCGGCATCTGCCATTGCCTCGGCAATGACTCGACCCAGACCTGCGGTGGCACCGGTCACCAGCACCCGCCGACCCGCTAACAGTCCCGTCTCAGCCACGGATCAACTCGTTAATCCGTGCTGCTGAGTGTTGCCAAGCAGTCAGATCGGTGGACCCGTCCGCCAGCTCAAGCCCCGAAAAGGGCGGCGCCAGCGCGCACGTCACCAGGGCCCAGTCCCCGAAGGTACTCGACCCCTGCCAAGAGCCGGCCGGCACCAAGGCGCAGGCCGAGTCGTCCAGCCCGGGTCCGATGCGGGTGGTCTCGCTCCGGCCACCGGGGTGCAGGAGCAACATGTCGATCGACGAACCGGCTACATGGGTCCATAGTTCGTCTTCCATTAGCCGGTGCAGGGCGGAGTAGTCGTCTCGGGTCAGCATTGCGTAAATGGCGTTCCCAGCATTGCTGCTCCAGATTAACTTTATCCAGACGCCCTCGCCGTCGAGGTACTCAAGACCTAGCCGATCAATGACCTGCGCCGCCGTCAGGTCCGCCAGGCTGGCCATCAGGACCCCACTCGGGTATCTACCTGTGCCAAAAGCTCCGGCACATCGATCAGGACGGACTGACGATCTCGCACAACAAGTGCACCGGCCACCACGACGTGTCGCACATCTGTCCGTCCCGCCGCGAAGACGAGGGCGGTATGTGGGTCATGGAGTGGGGTCAGGTGCGGAGCACGAGTGTCGAGCACCGCGAGGTCGGCCTCTTTGCCAACCTCAATGGATCCGAGGCGATCAGCCATTCCGAGGGAGCGAGCACCTTCAAGGGTCGCCATCCGAACGATGTCGGCGGCACAGATCGCTGCCGGATCTTGGTGAACTAGCCGGGCGAGGTTTGCGGCCAACCGCATCACGGCGAACATGTCAAGGTCGTTGCTGGATGAGCAGCCGTCCGTACCCAACCCCACCCGGATACCGTCCGATCGATAACTAACTATGTCAGCTGCGCCGCTGGCCAACTTCAGGTTTGAGCCCGGGCAGTGTGCAACGCTTGCTCCCGCATCGGCCACATTACGTCGATCGTCCACATCCAAACGAACACCGTGTGCCAATATTGGCGAGAGTTCGAGCACGCCACTGGTCGCCAAGCAGCGCACTGGACGCATTCCGCGGGACGCAATCGTGGCCTGGTTCTCCGAGTCATTCTCGGAGGTGTGGGTTGTGATGATTCCGTTAGTCTCCCGGGCCAGCCCCGCTATCTGCGCTAGGTGCTCAATCTCCACGGTGAAAGGAGCGTGCGGCAGGTAGGCAATGGGCACATAAGGGCCACCGATCTCGGCTACCTCCTGCGGCCAGCAGCGCGCTAAGTCCATCCGCTGCTCCCACGAAAGGCCATCGGGGCCGGGGGAGGAGAAGAATACCGGGCCGATCACATGCCGAAGCCCGGCAGCAACAGCGCCACGATGCGCCGCCGATGGGTGGAAGTACATGTCAAGTGCCGTGGTGGTTCCACCCAGTAAGGCTTCAACGGCCCCGAGGCGGGCGCCGAGTTCAACGCCCGTTGGATCCATGACGCGGGCTTCTTCGGCCCAAACGATTTCCAGGAATCCTTGGAGATCGACGTTCTCGGCCACTCCGCGCAGCAAGGTCATCGGCAGGTGGGTGTGCAGGTTGATAAGTCCGGGGATTATCAGGTGGCCACGAGCGTCGATGACCTCGTCGGCAGCAACTTCCAGCCTGAGCTGTGCCGCCGGCCCCACCGCAACGATGCGCCCATCCGATACTGCCACGGATGCATCGGCCAGCACCGTCGAGGCATCGTCGCACACGACGACATATCTAGCGGCGTCGAAGAGGAGGTCAGCCCGCATTAGCAAGCCTCCGCGCGGACTCCACGATGATACGGCCAACCAGCTGAGCCCCCTGCGATACGACCGCCATGACATTTTCGATCGCAATCTCTGGGCCCAGCCCGGCGGCCGGGTTCGCTACCAGGCACAGCGATGCATACGGCAGGGCCTGCTCCTTGGCAAGTACCACCTCCGGCACGCCCGTCATGCCCACCACGGTTGCGCCCAGCAGCTGAGCCATGCGAATCTCGGCACGGGTCTCGAAGCGCGGACCCTCGAAAGCCGCGTAGACACCTGTCGGCGCCACCGCAATGCCAAGGGTCTGCGCGGCGGCGCGGAGGGTGGAACGTAGTCGCTCGTCGTAAGGCTGCGTCATGTCGGTGTGCCCGACTCCCTCGGGGGTGGTGCCATCGAAGAAGGTAACCGGCCGAGTCTTGGTAAAGTCAAGAAAGTCGTCGACCACCGCAAGGGCGCCTGAATCCAGCCCGATTCCACCTACGACGTTGACCGCGAGCACCTCGGTAACACCCAACTGCAGGAGCGCCGCAATATTGGCCCGGTAGTTGATCAGGTGCGGTGGTACCGAGTGGTCTGACCCGTGCCGGGTTAAAAATACTGTCTCACGTCCGTGAAGTATGCCGATGTTGACGTGGGCCGATCCAAACGGTGTTGGGATATCAGACTGGCGAGGGGAGTCCAGGGCGTCGAGTGAGTAGAAGCCAGTTCCCGCGATTATTCCAAGGGCACTCATGGCAGTTGATCGGTGCCGAAGCCGTCGGGCAGCAGGAAGGATAGGGGTACCGGCCCCCCGTCCCGATCAATGAGCAGATCCGCACCACCGTGTTCGAAGAGCAGTTGGCGGCACCGGCCGCAGGGCAGGAGCGCACCGAGCATCGGACCCACACATGCCAAGGCGACCAGGCGGCCGCGGTTGCCCGGCCCACCGGTGCGAACGAGATCCCCGATTAGGGAGCACTCTGCGCACAGGGTCACGCCGAGGGAGGCGTTTTCCACATTGCTGCCACTGACGATTCGGCCGTCATCGACCAAAGCGGCCGCACCCACCGGGTGCCGAGAGTAAGGGGCATAGGCCAACTCACGAGCGGCACCTGCGGCCTGCCTCAGTTGCTCCCACCTGGGCTCGTCAATGTCAGGCACGCGCCGCCGCCGCTGCCAACTCATCGTGCGTTGGAAATGTCGTCGCAATGTCACTACCGGTGAAGGTGCCAACCCAGCCGTCATCGTCGTGGAAGAAGCGAATCGCCGTGAAATCCGGCATGGTTCCCATGTCGAACCAGTGGGTGGTCAGAGCTGGGACGCTGAGGAGATCACCGGCAGTGCATAGCATCGCCAGTACTCGGTCCCCAATGTGCAGGTAGAAAACTCCGCTGCCCTGCGAGAAGAACCGGATCTCCTCTTCATCATGCGTATGCTCGCTCAGGAACTTCAACCGGGCGCCAGCCGCGGTCTCCCTTAGGGATTCAGGGCTGTCCGCAGACAGGTGCAGTTGGGCCACATCGATTAACCGGTAGCCGTGCTCTGACACGAGTTGCTCGACAAGTTCGCGGTAGGCGGTGAGCACACCCTCTTGACTGCCATCGAGGGGCACGTCATCTCGTGTGTCAAAGCGCGCATAGGAAACACCCACGCCACCTAGTTCACGGGCGATTACCTCGGCATCGGCAGTCTGAATCTGGGGTGTCACCGGGTCGGTGTCAGACCATACGGTCAGTAGGCTCATCCGAAAATCCTTTCTCGTTGATAAAAACTATCGGTCGATCACCATTTCCCGCAGGAGTGCGTGCTGAAGCAGCCAGTCAGCACATTCCGTGCGGTTCGCCGCATCCTCAAGGGACGCTCCCCAGACGTACATTCCATGATCGGCCACCAAGACGATCGGCACTACGGGGTTCAGCGCCTGAGCGACGCTGCTGCTCAAATCATCCATGTCCTGGCTGTTCGCCACCACCGGCACTTGGTACCGCTCGCCCTCAGCAGCGCACCCAAGTCCCTTCAGTAATTCGTTGCCTTGCAGGGTTACCCCCTCGGGCCAGCGGGCGGCGGCCAACACCGAGGACAGCGTATGTACGTGCACCACGGCATGCGCCGGCGCGATATCGATGATCTTGGCGTGAACCTTGGCCTCTGCACTGGGGTTATGAGCCTGGCCCGCCAGCGCAACTCCTTGAGCATCAGTTAGCACCGCATGCTCGGGCGAGATCGCGTGCTTGGCGATTCCGCTTGCGCTCACCAGCAGCCGCCGAGGCTCCTCCTGGGCGATTACCGAAATATTCCCAGAGGTCCCACGCATCCACCCGCTGTCGTAAAGCTGACGCGCGGTGGCGGCGAGCCGCTCCGCCCGACCATGCTCCCCACTCATGTCCCCGACCTTAGCCTTCGGTGACCGGGCAGCGATCGGTCCCCACGGGAGTGCGCTTGGATAGGCCAATGGTCGAAATCACCTGCCGCGCGGTCGTCATGGATATTGAGGGCACCACCAGCGCTGCCCGTCACGTGTCTGACGTGCTCTTCCCTTACGCCCGGTCGCAGATGCGCGACTGGCTTCTTGATCACCAGGCGCAGCCGGCAACAGCCGCCGCCATCGACGCGGCGGCCAGCCTGCTAGGCGTTGACCGGGTAGATCTTGACGCGGTGGCGAACGGGTTGGCGGGGTGGATAGATGCAGATGTCAAAGCCGCGCCCCTGAAGACACTGCAGGGACTCATCTGGGAACAGGGCTATGCGCGTGGCGAGCTCACCTCGCACATATTCGATGATGTGCCCCCAGCTCTTATCGCGTGGCGCGCAGCCGGCCTCCTTCTCGTCATCTACTCATCTGGCTCGGTTACCGCACAACAGGCGCTATTCGCCAATGCCGACCAGGGAGATCTCAACTTGCTGATCGACGCCAACTTCGACCTCACGACAGCCGGCCCCAAGTTTGAAGCCCACTCCTATGAGCAAATTGCAGAGCTTTTGGAGATCCCGGCCCGGGACCTGCTTTTCCTGTCCGATGTGCAGGCCGAACTCGATGCGGCCAGCGAAGCAGGCTGGCAAACAGTCGGCCTGCTTCGATTGGGGGAGAGCCAGGCGACCGCTTCACAGGAACCCAACGTGAGTACATTTGGGGACCTAGTGATCCACCTGGTTTGACGGCCTGTTCCACGGGCTCACTACCGGTATGGGTATGCGGCCAAGGACTTGAAGTAGTCGACAGATCTAGCGCGGAAAAGCCCCAGCAACCCCGCCATCTACCGTCAGTACCGAACCGGTTGTCCGTGACGAGTGGTCTGACAGGAGAAAAACCGCGGCCTGCGCGACATCTACCGTGGTTACTCGGCGGCCGAGCAGATTCCGCGAGGCATAGAAGTCCTCAAGTTTCTCCGGTGCGATGCCGTGGGCTGCCGCCCGCTTCTCGCGCAGGCCACCCTCCCAGAGTTTGGAGTTATCGAAAACCGCATCGGGGTTGATGGCGTTGGCTCTGATTTGGTGCCTACCACCCTCGAGAGCGGCAACACGCATCAGTTGGATCAGACCCGCCTTAGATACCGAGTACGCGCCAAAACCCGCACCGGGTCCAAATGCGTTCTTGCTCGCGACGTACACCAGCGACCCGCCGAGGCCTTGGTCCTGAATTGCCCGCATCGCCTCGCGCGTGAGTGCGAAAGCGCTGGTTAGGTTTACCCGCAATGCAGTGTCCCACTGATCGTCCGTCAACTCGGTCAGAGTTCCGCTCACCCCTATCCCGGCGCTGAAGACCACTCCATCTAAGCCACCGAAGTGGCGAACTGCACGGCGAACAGTGGACGATGTGACCGAAGAATCCGATTGATCTCCGGTAACAAGCACCGGGTCAGCTGCGCCAGCTGCACTCAACGAATTCGCTACCTCCGCCAGGCCAGCCGGGTCACGATCTGCTAGGACCAGCGAGCAACCGCTGGCGCCAAGTGCTAACGCGATACCTCGACCAATACCCGAGGCGGCGCCGGTTACGATCACGATCCGTCCGGCAAATTGCGCGGGCTGCGGTTTCAAAGTGAGCTTGAACAACTCCATCGGCCAGTAGTCGAAGAGGAAAGTCTCGAGATCACTCAGCGGCTCAGGTGCCCCGAAGGCGTCTAGCACCGTTCGCGCTACCTCGTGGGTGTGCACCGCGATGTCGGCCGCGATGGCGGCCTCCTGTTCGCGGGCTCCGGTGGTAATCGCACCCAGCCCAGGGACCAGGATCACCCTTGGCATACCGTCGTGAGGTTCGCAGCCCGCCGGAAGTAACTCGCGGTGGCGCTGCACGTAGGCGGTGTACTCGTCTCGGTACTGCCCAACTGCTGATCCAACTTGATCGATCGACTTCACCACAAGTGATCGTGGCTTGATACGCAGCATGTGATCTGCGCTGGCGACTCCGCCCGCGACAATCTGTTCCACCTGTGGATGGTCTGCGACCGCGCGGAGTCGGGCGTCTATGCGCAAGATGCGATGCCCCGTTGCACCAATTGCACCACGCAAGCTCAACAACAACCGCTGCAGTTCGTCATCCGGAATGTCATCGTGTCGGGGCAACGGATCGGTGGCGATCGCGTGCTGGGCGATAAAATCCCGCGCCTGAGCTACGACAGCTATGGTTCGTTGGTAACAAGCGTCGGAGGAGTCGGCCCAGGTGATAAGCCCATGGTGCGCAAGAACCACACCGTCGTAATGCGAGAGGTCTCCGACGATCTTGCTCAACTCGAAACCTGGGCGCATCCACTCCACGTACGCGAATCCGTCGCCGAGAGCTTCGGTGGTGACTTTGTGTCCCTCAGCATGATTGGTCAGCGAACAGATCGCATCGGCGTGCACATGGTCAATGTGGGTGAAGGGGAGGAATGCGTGCAATAGCGTCTCAATTGATGGCCGCCGCGATGAAGGATCGAGTAATGCGCGCGCGACGAGGTCGGTCATCTCCTCGTCGGTCAGCGCACCGCGGTCGCTTAGTGCAGTCAGCTCAGCCAGCCGCAGTCCCGGGTAGTCGAATTCGACCGAACCGCGCATGTCGGCCCCAGACCCCTTGACCCACATAACCTCCTGCTCTCGACCGAGGTGGTCAACAAAAGTGCCTTTGGCGGAAGTGTTACCGCCTCCGTACACGACCAAGGACGGATCCTCGCCGATGCGATTGGAGCGCTCGACGAGTTGGCGTAGCGGATCGCTCATACCGTCTCCTCCTTGACGAGATTGTCCACCGATGGCATTTTCGAAGGCTCGACAACGCCTTGCTCCGTCACGATTGCTGAGATGAGACGTGCTGGCGTTACGTCGAATGCCGGATTGAATCCGGTAGCGCCATCGGGAGCAATGCGGACGCCACCTAATGCGGTAACTTCCGCGCCATCGCGCAGTTCAATGTTAATCTCTTCTCCTGTGGAAGTTGCGAGGTCGACCGTCGTTGATGGAGCGGCCACCACGAACGGAATCCCCGCGTCCGCACAAGCCAATGCGACACCCACCGAGCCGATCTTGTTCGCTGTGTCGCCATTGCGAGCTATTCGGTCGGCGCCAATGATTGCCACATCGACCAGTCCGCGCAGGATGGTGCTGGCGGCGGCGCCATCTACCTGGACGAGATAGTCGATACCCTCCTCCCGAAGTTCCCACGCCGTCAGTCGAGAACCTTGAAGGAGCGGGCGGGTCTCGTTTACGTAGACGAGTTCCAGCGCATCGCGTAGATGGAGTTCGCGGACGATGCCGAGGGCGGTACCCCAGGCCGTGGTGGCCAGAAATCCAGTGTTGCAGTGGGTCAGCACTCGGACCTTTGAGCACCCGGTTCGCGCGAGAATCCAGTCGGCACCCAACCGTGAAAGTTCTCGGTTTGCGTCCTCGTCTTCCAACATGACGGCTGCCGCTTCTGCGAGCACCGCGTCGACTCCCTGGGCCATCAATGGGGTCACGCGATCGGCCCCCCACGCGAGATTTACCGCGGTGGGACGAGCATCACGCACACGTCTCACCTGCTCCGCCAACTGGTCCGCAGACCAACCGGCACGCTGGGCCTGAATCATGGCAACCGCTACGCCGTATGCGCCGACCGCGCCCAGCGCCGGGGCCCCCCGAACCACGAGGCGTTGGATGGCATCGACCACCTGATCAACCGTGGAGCAGGACACCACGAAATACTTATCGGGCAGCAGGGTCTGGTCGATCAGTAGCAGGGATTCCGCAGATTTGTTCCACTCAACGGCACGCATAAGACGAGGTTATCCTCCCACGGTCCAAGAATATGACCTGTGGTCGGCTGAGCTGGGTAGCCAGCCCCGACTCGGCCAAGGAGGCCCGCTGCCGGCAATGATTGTGGGAGAATGTGGTTCCGACGACCTTACGCAGCACGCCCCTTGGGGTATTGTCGATGAATTTCCTCTTACCCCAGGCATTCGGACCCGAAGACCTAATCGAGCGAGCAGAGGAAATAGCGCCTAATGAGTGAGCCATTCGCGGTTGTCGAGGTAATTCGGGCCAAACGCGACAACTATGTGCTCTCGAATGAGCAGATTGATTGGGTCATTGACGCTTATGTGCGCGGGGTTGTCGCCGAGGAGCAGATGTCGGCCCTTGCCATGGCGATTTTCCTCAATGGTATGAACGATGCCGAGATCGTTCGCTGGACCGATGCGATGATCCGCAGTGGTGAGCGGATGGATTTCTCGGCCCTTGATCGCCCGACCGTCGACAAGCATTCAACCGGTGGCGTCGGTGACAAGATCACCCTGCCGCTGGTACCGGTGGTGGCGGCCTGCGGGGCGGCCGTACCGCAATTAAGTGGCCGCGGCCTCGGCCATACCGGTGGCACCCTCGACAAACTCGAATCGATCCCGGGTTGGCGGGCTGGGCTCACGACGCAGGAGATGTGCCAGGTGCTCCAGACCGTGGGCGGGGTAATTTGCGCCGCGGGCCCGGGGCTGGCGCCGGCGGACAAGAAGCTCTACGCGTTGCGCGATGTCACCGCGACGGTTGAATCAATACCGTTGATTGCCTCGAGCATTATGAGTAAGAAGATCGCCGAGGGTGCGGGCGGCCTCGTACTTGATGTGAAGACGGGGTCGGGGGCCTTCATGCCCGACCCGCTGCAGGCCCGCAAGTTGGCCGAAACCATGGTCCGGATCGGCACCGACTCCGGGGTTCGCACCCGGGCCCTGATCACGGCGATGGACGTGCCCCTTGGCCTGATGGTGGGCAATGCCCTAGAGGTTCAAGAATCCGTTGACGTTTTGGCCGGCGGCGGCCCGGTGGACATCATCGAGTTGACCATCACCCTCGCCCGCGAGATGCTCGACCTAGCGGGCATCACCGATATTGACCCGGCCGACACCTTGTGCGATGGCACCGCCATGGACGTCTGGAATCGGATGATCAGCGCCCAGGGCGGTGACCCAAAAGCCCCGCTGCCGGTCGCGAAGTACTCCCATCAGGTGCTTTCGAGTGCGGCCGGCGTACTTACCCGACTTGATGCATTGCAGGTCGGAGTTGCGGCATGGCGGCTCGGTGCCGGCCGGGCCCGCAAGGAGGACCCGGTGTCGGCGGGGGCCGGGATCCAGATCCACGCCAAGCCCGGCGACGAGGTAGCCGCTGGGGTACGGCTCCTCACCCTGCACACCGATGATGAGAGCCGCTTCGAGGGTGCGTTGGCGGCGCTCGCGGGGGCCACCGCAATCGGTCCAGTTGGCTCACGGGTGACTCGATTGCCACTGGTGATCGAGAAGATCAACTAACTACCACAACGAGTGCTAGCCCGAGCGGCACCTGCTCGTTGCGTTAAAGAAGCAGATTAGTTGGTGCGGGTCAAGGCACGATATTTCCGGTGGATTTCGCGACATTGATGCCAAAGCCGAGCCCGGAACCTAGGTCGGCCCCGTAATACATGAGCCCAGAGGTCTTCCCGGTTGGCAGAATATCGGGGTCACCACCACCTGTGATAACAGACTTCTCGTTACTGAAGGTGACGCCATTCTTGCTGGTGGAGACCAAGATGCCGTAGAAGCTGCCGCGGTCACCGGCGTAGTACAGGGCAATCTTGCCTTTCTTGTCTATCACCGCGAATGGATGCGAGCCGCCATCTTTGATGGTGCCGGAGGCACCGGTAATCTCTGGACCCATACTCCAATTGATCATGTCCTTGCTTGTTGCCGTTCGCATTACCCGGAACGCACGCTCGCCCGGCTTCTCAAGATTTGAGAAATAGCCGCGATAGCCGCCTCCTTGCTTGATGACGGTCAGCCCCCCGGGCTCAAACCCGGCCTGCGCTGTCGTGATAACAGGTCCCTCCTTCGTGAAAGTAACTCCACCGTCATTACTGATCGCAGCATTGATATTTCCGCCCTCAAGGTAGAACAGCCGCATTGAGTTGCCACCGAGCGAAATCACTCTGGGTTGGCCGGCTGCGGTACCACTTAGAATCGACGTCGAGTCAGCAACGAATGACGTCCCACTCTTGTTGGTCGATGTGGCGCTGCGGATGAATTGATTCGCAACATAGACGAAAAGCTTGACATTGCCATTTGGCAGCCGGATTGCTGTTACGTCAGCGACTTGCTGGTCGGGGGAATTGAAGGTGGCTGCCGATAGTGCGGTACCAACCAACTTAAAGTTTTTTGCCTGCTTTACCGTGGAAACTCCGGTGCTACCACTGCTTGGAGTCTCCTGGCTGGGTTGCCAAGTGCCACCAATGCACTTGATTGCGCCGCCGCCTAGCGCAACGACCTGACCCTCGGTTGCGCATTGGTCCCCGGGGAATTCACCGGCCAAGGCCGTGTTTGGCACGAGGACCAGTACCGATGCCACCGCAATACTGGCCAGGTTCCGTAGCTCCATCAACCGAGTGTAATTGCGGTGAACTGCACTGGCAAGCCCTTTAAAAATTAAAGCAGAATGAGAGCGACGACCCCGGCAACGATGACGGCGACCCCGGCGATTTGCACGCGGCCCAACTTCTCCTTGAACAATAGGTACGCCATGATCGCCGCGATCGCCGCGAATTGCGATGAGAGCACGGCGGTGACGACAACACCGTACTGGGCACCGATCGAGTAGCAGGTGAATCCGAGCACCTCGACTAATCCTACTAGCACCACATAGGGCGCCGCCGCTTTGGTGAGCCTCAATTTTCTGAGGAGAAGCAGTGGGATGAAGAGTGCGATGACACCGACGCTGCGCGCCGGTAGCAGCAGCCAGGCGATGGGTAGTTCATCGCTGAGGTTTCCGGTGGCGTAAAGCGAAATTCCAAATGCGAACGCACCGATGGTGGCTAGCACCGCCGCCCGCACCGGCCGCTCGTTGGGGATCGGGGCTGGGTCCTTGCCGATCGCGGCGAGGATGACCCCGCCCACGATCACCAGCAGCACGAAGGCCGCAAGGGGGGCGATCGACTCGCCCAAGATGGCCGCGATGGTGGCGGCCAGGGCGCCTTCGGTGGCGAGGATCGGTGCCACCACGCCGACTTTGCCGAATCGAAACGCACTTGCGGCTAGTACCAGGCCCGCGACGTTGCCGAGGCCCGACACCGCCCACCAAATCGAGTTGGTACCGGTGAGCCCGGTAGGAATCCCGGCGACCAATACCAGCGGAGTGGTGACCACCAGACCGATGAGCATTGCCCAGGCCACCGTTGAAGAGGCACCGATGAGTCGGGCGGCCCGGGATGCGGTTAGGGAGCTGGCGGCGAAGAAGATGGCGGTCGCGAGACCGAAGACGATGCTGACCACCCCTGATTGAAGCAGATAGCCGGGCGCCAGCGAAGGTGTTACCACCCGGGTCTATCAAGGGTGCCTGTACTAGGTTCAAGCCATGGTGCTGGATGCCGGTACGTATTCTCCGGTCCCCGAAGATTTGATTCTTCGGGCCCCGAAAGTTCTGCTGCATGACCACCTTGATGGCGGCCTGCGCCCCCAAACGATCTTGGAGTTGGCGGCAGCGCAAGGCTATACCGATCTGCCCGCCACCGATCCGCAGGCTTTATCGAGCTGGTTCACCGAGTCTGCTTACTCCGGCTCCCTGGAGCGCTATCTAAAGACCTTTGCGCATACCGTCGGGGTGTTGCAGACCGAAGAGGCACTGCGCCGGGTCGCTTTCGAGTGCGCGGTCGACCTCGCCGGCGATGGTGTGGTCTATGCCGAAGTCCGCTTCGCTCCGGAATTGCACATTGAAAAAGGTTTGCCCGAGGCCCAGGTGGTCGAAGCGGTGCTCGCCGGCTTCGCCGATGGGCAACGGGCGGCAGCCGCGCAGGGCAACCACATCAGAGTCGGAGTCCTGCTAACCGCGATGCGGACGGCATCCCATGGGCGCAGGATTGCCGAGCTGACTGTTGATTTTCGCGATAGGGGTGTTGTTGGCTTTGATATTGCAGGTGCTGAGGCCGGGTTTCCGCCCACCCGTCATCTTGACGCCTTCGAGTACCTAAGTCGCGAGAACGCGCATTTCACGATCCATGCCGGTGAGGCTTTCGGTTTACCAAGTATCTGGGAGGCGATCCAGTGGTGCGGGGCCGACCGCCTAGGCCATGGCGTGCGCATCGTCGATGACATCAAGGTTGAGCCGGATGGCTCGGTGACCTTGGGCCGACTTGCTGCTTATGTGCGCGATCGTCGGATCCCGCTCGAAATGTGCCCCACTTCCAATGTCCAGACCGGCGCAGCGGCCTCAATCCAGACCCATCCGATCGGCCTACTTCGTCGCCTCGGCTTTCGGGTAACCGTGAACACCGACAACCGGTTGATGTCGGGCACTTCGATGAGCAACGAAATGTCACTACTGAGTGAGGCATTTGGGTACGGATTGAACGATATGCAGTGGTTTACCGTTAATGCGATGAAGAGCGCATTTATTCCGTTCGATGAACGGCTGCCAATCATCAATGAGCAGATCAAGCCACAATACACCGCACTTAGAGCCGTATTAGCCGAACGAATGACAGGGGGAGTGGGCAATGGCGCTGCTTGAAGTCGTCGAGACGAGCCAGGAGCATGTGGTCGAATTTCGGCATGAACTCGACAAAGTACGCGATGCACTTGATCGAACCGATGCGGTGTTAGCGATCGCCGATGAGACTTTATTGCGGGCAGAAGGCGCGATTGTTCAGTCGCGGCGCTGGGCACCTGTGGCATTAGGTGTTGTTGGGTTACTAGCGGTCGGGATTACCGTGGCGATCGTTATTAAGCGCCGATCGGATGCCAAACGGTCTTAGTCTCGATAAAGAAAGTCAGGCGTCCTAAATCTGGGGTAGCTAGCCAATTCGGTTGAGCCGGCCGCCTTACCCGTTTGACAGTACCGGCGGCTTCAATCTCCAATTGCTTCGCCAAATCTTGGTTCGTTACCCCGGTTAGATCGATGGCATTGACATCGCCATGGCTGGCCAGCCATGGTGCGATCTCGGCCGGATCGCCGGTTAGCACATTGACGACACCGGGCGGCAGATCGGCGGTGGCCAGTACCTCGGTCAAGGTGATGGCCGGGATCGGGCGCCGGGTGCTGGCTACCACTACGACCGTGTTGCCGGTAACGACTATTGGTGCGATAACGCTGACCAGCCCGAGCAGGCTTGAGTCCTGCGGAGCGATGGCCGCGACAACTCCGGTGGGCTCGGGGATAGCGAAATTGAAGTAGGGGCCGGCCACCGGGTTGGTGTTGCCGAGTACCTGGGCGTATTTATCGGCCCAGCCGGCGTACCAGACCAGCCGATCAATGGAGGTGTCGACTACCCGGGCGGATTTCTTGTCGCCTAAGCCCTCGGCGGCCTGCACATCGGCGATGAACTGCTCGCGACGGCCTTCCATGACTTCAGCGACGCGATACAAAACCTGGCCTCGGTTGTAGGCGGTGGCGGCACTCCATCCGGCAAAGCCTGCGCGGGCGGCGAGTGCGGCGTCGCGGGCGTCCTTGCGAGAGCCCTTGGCGGCATTGGCCAGGAACTTTTCCTTAGCGTCGTGCACCCCATAGGTGCGACCGGACTCACTGCGCGGGAAGGCACCGCCAATGAAAAGTTTGTAGGTCTTGCGTACCGCTACGCGATCGTTCATGACGCACCCCTCGCCCGATCGGCACCGTCATTGGCGGATTGCAGATAAGCACTAAGGCCTTGGATGCCGCCTTCGCGGCCGAAGCCAGACTCCTTGAATCCGCCGAATGGGCTGGTGGGATCAAATCGGTTGAAGGTGTTGGCCCAGATGACCCCGGCCCGAAGCTGGTTCGCCATCCACAGGATCCGGCTGCCTTTCTCGGTCCAGATCCCGGCGGATAAGCCAAATGGGGTGTTATTCGCCTTTTCGATGGCCTCATCTGGGGTCCGGAAGGTGAGGACTGACAGCACCGGACCGAATATCTCTTCACGGGCAATGCGATGAGCCTGCGTGACATTGGTGAAAATCGTCGGTGCACACCACCAGCCTTTATCGGGGAGCTCGCATGGCGCTGTCCAGCGCTGCGCCCCTGCGTCGTCACCGGATTTGATCAACTCATCAATCTTGTTCAGTTGCTCGCGTGAGTTGATTGCACCGATATCCGTGTTCTTATCGAGTGGGTCGCCAAGTCGCAGGGTCTGGAGTCGACGCTTGAGGGCGTCGATGGTCTCCTCGGCTATCGACTCTTGCAGCAGCAACCGCGACCCGGCGCAGCAGACATGACCCTGATTGAAGAAAATGCCATCGACGATACCCTCAACCGCTTGGTCAATCGGGGCATCGTCGAAGACGATGTTAGCCGCCTTGCCGCCCAGCTCAAGGGTCAGTTTCCGGTTGGTGCCGGCGAGCGCGCGGGCGATGGATTTGCCGACTTCCGTTGATCCGGTGAAGGCGATCTTGTCGATGCCCTCGTGTTCGACAATCATGCGTCCGGTTTCACCAGCACCGGTGATGATGTTGACAACCCCAGGTGGCAGGTCAGCCTGCTGGCAGATCTCGGCGAACAGCAGGGCGGTCAGTGAGGTGCTCTCGGCTGGCTTGAGTACGACGGTGTTGCCACAGGCCAGTGCTGGCGCGATCTTCCAAGCGAGCATCAGCAGCGGAAAGTTCCAAGGAATAATCTGACCTGCGACCCCGAGAGGTTGTGGGTTCGCACCGAGCCCTGCATATTCGAGCTTGTCGGCCCACCCGGCATGGTAGAAGAAGTGGGCTGCGGCAAGGGGTACGTCAATGTCTCGGGACTCGCGAATGGGCTTGCCGTTATCAAGTGTTTCAAGCACCGCGAACTCACGGGCGCGCTCTTGCAGTAATCGTGCGATCCTAAACAGGTACTTAGCACGGTCGCGACCGCTCATCACCGACCAGATGCGGTCATAGGCTTGTCGGGCAGAGTTGACCGCGGCGTTGACATCACTTTGGTTCGCCTCGCTTATCTCAGCCAGGACCTCCTCGGTCGCGGGATTGACGGTCTTAAATGTGGTGCCGCCGGTTGGGTCGACGAATTCGCCATTGATAAAAAGTCCGTACGACGAAGCGATGGAAACGATCGCCCGAGACTCGGGGGCGGGTGCGTATTCGAAGGTCACCGGCGCTCCTGTCAGTCGATCGTGACGTAGTCGGGGCCGGAGTAGTGGCCTACCGCCATGCGTTGGCGTTGCATGAGCAGATCATTCAGGAGTGTGGATGCACCGAAGCGAAAAAGGTCCGGGGTAAGCCAGGCTTCGCCCGCAGTCTCTTTGACCAGGACCAAGTATTTAATGGCGTCCTTGCTGGTGCGGATACCACCCGCCGGCTTAACGCCAATCTGGCTGCCGGTGAGTGCGCAGTAATCGCGCACCGCCTGCAACATGACGATCGTGACGGCAGGTGTCGCCGCCACCGGAACTTTACCGGTCGAAGTCTTAATGAAATCCGCGCCGGCCAGCATGGCCAGCCACGAGGCGCGCCGCACATTGTCCAGGGTTCGCAGTTCGCCGGTTTCCAGGATGACCTTGAGATGGGCTAGGCCGCAGGCCGCTTTGACCGCGACTATCTGTTCATGCACGAGTCCGTAATTGCCGGCGAGGAAGGCGCCTCGGTCAATTACCATGTCGATTTCATCGGCTCCCCCGGCGACCGCATCGCGGACATCCCGCAGTTTGACTTCAATGCTCGCACGTCCGCTCGGGAATGCGGTGGCGACTGCGGCGACATGCAGGTTGTCGCCGACGACGGCCCGGGCGACCGGCGCCATGTCGCCGTAGACACAAACGGCGGCCACACTTGGCGCGGTTGGATCAGTTGGGTCGGGCCGTAGCGCCTTAGCGCACATCGCCCGCACTTTGCCGGGGGTGTCCATGCCCTCGAGGGTGGTTAGGTCGACCATCCGAATTGCCATGTCGATTGCCCAGGACTTCGAATCGTTCTTAATTGACCGCGTCCCCAGCGCTGTGGCCCGGGCCTTGATACCTACTTCGTCCACCCCGGGTAATCCATGTAGAAATTCACGCAGCGCGCTGGTGGTGGTGAGCGGTTCGGCGATGGTTCGCACGGGACTACCCTAGCCAAGTGCGAACGTCGGCTCCGATGGCATCGAGCCGTTCTCGAGCCAAGGCACGGGCTTGGTCCAGTGCCCCACCGGTGACCGGGATTACGACCTGCAGATAGCACTTGATCTTGGGCTCGGTGCCACTTGGCCGCACGATGATTCGGGACCCGGAATCGAGCTCAAAGCGCAGGCCGTCAGTTGGCGGCAGGCCATCGACCCCCTGCTCGAAATCGGCGAAGGAGGTTACCGGGAACCCGCCAACCGAAGTCGGAGTCTGAGATCGCAACCGTTGCATTATCTTGCTGATGATCAAGAGGTCGTCGACCCTGATGGATACCTGCTCGGTGACATAGAGGCCATGGGCGAGCGCGAGTTCGTCGAGCACATCTTGGACGGTGCGACCCTCGGATTTGAGTTGGGCCGCCATCTCGGCAATCAGCAGCGCGGCTGAGACGCCATCCTTATCCTTAACCGCGTCTGGGTCGACGCAGTAGCCGAGCGCCTCCTCATAGCCAAAACGCAGGTTTGGAATACGGGCAATCCACTTGAATCCGGTGAGGGTTTGTTGATAGTCATGCCCGGCGGACTCGGCAATCCCCTTGAGCAAGGAGCAGGAGACGATTGACTGGGCGAATACCCCCGGCGCAGTACCGCGATGAATCATCCACCAGGCGAGCAGGGCGCCGACTTCGTCACCTTGGAGCTTTCGCCAGCCGCCGTTTCTCTCGGTTGGTGCGGGAACGGCTACCGCGCAGCGATCGGCGTCCGGGTCATTGGCGATGACGATGTCGGCGGCGCTGGCCTGCGCGGTGGCCAAGGCTAGATCCATTGCCCCGGGTTCTTCTGGGTTTGGAAATGCGACCGTGGGGAAATCGGGGTCGGGAGTGAATTGCTCGGTCACTGGTACCGGTTGGCTAAACCCGGCAGCCTGCATGACCCGGTCTACGACTACACCGCCAACACCATGCATTGCGGTGTAGACGACTTTGATGTCGCGGGGTGCCGTTGGCGCGATTAACCCCGCGGTGCGGGAGATGTAGGCATCCAGTACTTCGTCACCGAGAGTTATCCAGTCATCACCTTGCGGAAGTTGTGCGATCTCACCGCTTGCCGTGATAGCCGCAATGCACTCGCTGATATCAGAATCTGCTGGTGGCACGATCTGGCTGCCGGCGTCAAGATAAACCTTGTAGCCGTTATCCCGCGGCGGGTTATGACTAGCTGTCACCATGACTCCGGCGGCGCAGCCCAAATGGCGAATCGCAAAGGCCAGCACCGGGGTTGGTAGTGGCTGGGGGAGCACCATCGCACGGATGCCGGCGCCGGTCAGCACGCTCGCGGTGTCGCGGGCGAAGACATCGGAGTTATGTCTGGCGTCATAGCCGATGACGACTGCGCTGCCTCCCGGGTGCAATTTGTTGAGGTACCGCGCGAGCCCGGCCGCCGCCCGGGTCACCACGACGCGGTTCATTCGGTTTGGCCCGGGGCCAAGTGGTCCGCGGAGTCCGGCCGTACCGAATTGCAAGGTGCCGGTGAATGCATCGGCCAACTCCTGCTGCGCAGCTTCGTCGCCGACTTTCGCGTGGGCAATGAGTGCCTCAAGCTCACGCCGGGTTTGTGGGTCGGGGTCAATCTCTAGCCACTTATTTGCGGCCGCGAGGTCGCTCACGCGAGCAGTCGAATCACTCGGGCGAGTAAATCGCCCATTCGAGCGGCGGCGGCTCGACCAGCTTCTAGGACCTCAAGGTGATTAAGTGCCTGACCAGACATCCCGGCGGCCAAATTAGTTACCAGTGAGAGGCCCAAGATCTCCATATTTAGTGAACGAGCGACGATGGCTTCCAGTGCCGTGCTCATGCCCACGAGGGTGCCGCCCATTGCGCGCACCATCTGGATTTCGGCCGGGGTTTCATACATCGGTCCACGAAATTGTGCATAAACACCCTCGGGTAAACCCGGTTCGATGGTGCGGCATAGCTCGCGCAGGCGTGGTGAATAAAGATCGGTCAGATCAACGAAATGGGCTCCATGCAAGGGGGATGCACCCGTGAGGTTGAGATGATCGCGAATCAGCACCGGGGTTCCGGGGGTCCAGCTGGCATCAAGGCCACCACAGCCGTTGGTGAGCACCATCGTCTGGCAACCGGCCATCGCCGAGGTGCGAACCGCGTGGGTAACAGCGTCGACTCCAAGTTCTTCATAAAGGTGGGTGCGGCCAAGGAAGACAAGCACCGCGGTGCCGTCAGCGTCAATGCTTCGGACCATGCCGGCATGCCCGGCAACCGCTGGTGGTGCGAAATGGGGTAGGTCAGTTACCGCAAATTCTGCCACCGCCCGGCCGATTAAATCCGCGGCCGGCACCCAGCCCGAGCCGAGTACCACCGCGATCTGATGGCTTGCTACCCCGGTGAGTATCGCAAGGGCGGCCGCAGCCTCGGTGGCACGGTCATTGGCGAGTTGAGTGGCCCCATTGATAGTCACGGGATGAACCTACCGCGGACAACCTCGTTAGCCGACCGCGAAGCGCAATCTCCGGGCAGCTTCGGCCACGGATCCGGAAAGGCTCGGGTAGACCGTGAAGGTGGAGGCGATTTGATCGACAGTTAGCCGTTGCTCTACCGCAATCGTAAGTGAGTGAATTAGTTCACTGGCATTAGGCCCTACGACGACGGCCCCGGCGATGATGCGAGTCTCGGTGCGACAGAAGAGTTTGACGAAGCCGTCATGGGTTTCCTCGATCTTAGCTCGCGCATTAGCCGCGAGATGCACCAAAACTACGTCACCGACGAAGCTGCCGTTGTCCAGATCGCGCTGTGAAACGCCGACCGTAGCAATTTCTGGGTTGGTAAAAACCGTACTCGACACATGATGTAGTTCTAGCGGTGCGACGGCGTCGCCGAGCGCATGCCACATCGCGATACGACCTTGCATCGCAGCGACCGATGCCAACATCATTACGCCCGTGCAGTCGCCTGCGGCGTAGACGCCGTTGACCGAGGTCCTTGAAACCCGATCGGTCACAATGAAGCCGCGTTCGTCAAGCTCTACGCCGGCAGATTCAAGCCCAATAGCGTCGGTGTTTGGTAAGGATCCAACCGCCATAAGTGCATGTGAACCGGTGACTATTTCCCCGGTATCAAGGGTTACTTCAACTCCACTTGTCGTGCGGCGCGCAGCGATTGCTCGCGATTGCTCTTTAACGGTCGCGCCATTTCCTTTAAAAACGTCCTCAATTACTTGTGCGGCATCTGGGTCTTCTCCGGGCAAGACCCGATCGCGCGATGACACGAGCACCACATCGCATCCAAGACCGTGATAGGCCCCGGCGAATTCAGCTCCGGTTACCCCAGAACCGACCACGATGAGCCGCTCGGGTAGTTCGGTTAAGCCATAAAGTTGCTCCCAGTCAAGAATGCGCTCACCGTCAGGTAGGGCTTCGGGTAATTGCCGCGGGCGAGCACCCGTAGCTATCAAAATGATTTCGGCAGTTATTTCGATGACTTCGCCGTCACTGGTTGAGATCGAGACTATTCGCGGTCCGCGGAGCTCGGCGCGCCCGCTAATAAGTTTTACGCCCTGGGCAACAAGGCTCGCGGTGATGTCTTGGCTCTGGGCCGCAGCAAGTGCATTAATGCGGGCGTTCATGGCGCCGATGTCGACTCCGAAGTCGCCCGCGGTTGGTGGCTGGCCGTTCAACCGGACGCCAAGTGAGGCGCTCGAGCCGGCCGCGCCAACAACACCTGCGGTGGCGATTAAGGCTTTGCTGGGGACACAGTCGGTGAGCACGGCTGACCCGCCAAGGCCGGTGGTGTGGATCAAGGTGACTTCGGCACCGAGTTGTCGGGCAACCAGCGCGGCCTCGTAGCCGCCTGGACCGCCGCCGAGGATCACAACAGAAGTCATAGTGGCAGTGTTCCCTATCGACTTCCGTGCGGTTGCATCCGTCCCTACGCTTGGGTGGTGACGATTTATGCGGCGTATGGGTCGAACCTGAACCCCCGCCAGATGGCCCTGCGGGCCCCCGCTTCACCGGTATTCAGTACCGGCTGGCTGCTTGGCTGGCGGCTGACCTTCGCCGGCGCCGAGGTGGGGTGGGAGGGGGCAGTGGCCACGGTTGTCGAAGATCCGATGGACAAGGTATTCGTGATGCTCTATGACGTGCCAAGCCAAGACGAGGACGCCTTGGACGCTTGGGAGGGGATAGATCTGGGCTGGTGGCGCAAATTGCGGGTGCGGGTGCAGGCCCAAGGCGGTGAGCAATTGGCGTGGCTTTACGCACTTGACGCCTATGAGGGTGGGCTACCTACCTTTGATCACCTTGAATTGATAGCCACCGCGGCCGAAATCGGTGGCGCCCCAGCTGAGTACATAAGTCAGCTTCGGGCACGGCCGTGTGCGGACAGCAATGCGGGGTACCCGGATATCAGCGACTAGTTATAGCGACAGCCCTTCGGAGAGTTGAGTGATCACTGCGGATTCGACGCCGATCTTTGAGTTGTCGAATGACAACTTATAGTCGAGGCTGAAATCTCCTTGGTCACTTGCGACACTTACCTGGCGCAAAATATTGGCGGCGGAGATCTCGCAAGACCCAAAGCTGTAACCCTTGTTCTCGATCAGCATGCCGTATTGCGCCTGGATGATCTCGGTGAACTCTGCAAGGGTGATGACCTGTCGAAAATTCGCCGAGGCGTATGAATAGGCCAATTCCCAATCACGTGCCGCAAATGCATCTATCTGCGCTGACAAATGTTTGGTTATTGCTGCTTCTTGGTTAACGGTGCACGGACCATCAGCAAGGGGCTCGAATGCCGACGATTGGGCGCAGGCGGTAAGTAGGGCCAGCGCGAGCACCGGAGCGATAACGAATTTCATTTGCCGGACCAAATGGGCAATTCGACGAGCGGCCAGAGGCGGGATGAGGTCACGAGCATTCCGATAACATACTTTTGGTCGTGCCGTTCGGCAATTCGAAGTTGGGCAGTGTCGAACTGGCCGTACGTAGTGGAGTAAAAATGGTGGCTCGAATAAAGAATGGGTTCCCGCCCAAAGTGTGTGCACGGTGTGGTCGTGCGTTTGAGTGGCGTAAGAAATGGGCGCGGGATTGGGCGAAGGTCAGCTACTGCTCAGAAAAGTGCAAGGCCGGGAAGTAGCCGGTTAGATCTCGCCCCGATCCAGCCCGCTCAGTACCTCTTGGGCCCGCACCCGTAGTTCTGGTAGATCAGCCAACCGGTTCAAGCCAAATAGCTGCTGCCGCATCCGATGGTTTCCGGCGAATT
>SYJA01000080.1 GCA_005798555.1 Actinomycetota bacterium | reverse complement strand
GTGGATCCGATGTACATTCCGGGGCGCTTGCGAACGGCGTCTAGGCCTTCTAAGACGGTGATCGCGTTGGCGTCATAGGACACGAGGGTAAAGCCTCCTTTTACAAGAAAATCTCTGTGGTTGACCGGGGCCAAGCAGGTGGTCGGCAAGCGGGGAAAATGGAGCTTCCTGTGACCGACATTCTAGCGGGTATTTCTGACGGTCAGGTGCTCGGCACGGCCCCTGAAGGCCCTGTAACCGCATTTGACCCCCTGTCACCAAGGTGGTATCCGGTTTAATGGGGTTTTTGGCTTGAGATAGTGCTCAGGTGGCATTTAGCCGTATGTGTCACGGGGGCCTCGGCCCTTCACTCGGCGGGGGCCAGCAACCCAACTTGGGGCGGTTGGGCCAACGACGGTGATGTTCTTGACCACCCCGGACCCCACCGCTTCGCTAATGGCCGTTCGTAGGTGCGGCAGCAAGAGGCGCACTTGGGTCGCCCACGAGGTGGACTCGGCCCTTAGCGCCAACTCACCATCCACGAATGACTCGGGCACGACGTGGCTGGCGAGATCCGGCCCGGCAATCTGCTCCCAGGTGGCTAGTAGTGCAGCGGCGGTACTGGTGTGCTCCCAACCTTTTTCGATCAAGAAATCATCAACGGCCGCGCCAAGTAGTTGCGGGTCTCGCCCCTGGAAGTTGGTCCGCTGCTTCTTGGCTGTCGCCTTTTTGGATTTGGCGCCGGTGCCGGCCGTGGCGCGGCGCAGAGCTGCCGCGGCAGCATCTGAGGGTGGGTTGGCAGGTGGTAGGCCTTCGGTTGGGCTCACGCGGGGTCCTGCAAGGTGACGGTTCCTGCGCTTACGGTGAACCTGACACCACGTAGTGAGTCGGGAATATCCATCTCCACCGCGGCTGTGATGATCACTTGGGTGGCGGTGCCGACTTGCTCGGCAAGGCGTTGCCGGCGTGCGGCGTCCAACTCGGCAAAAACATCATCAAGTATCAACACTGGGTCGACCCCATCGGCTCGTAACAGTTCAAATGCAGCTAGACGTAACGCCAACGCTATCGACCAGGATTCACCGTGCGATGCGTAGCCTTTCGCCGGCATCTGACCAAGTGTTAGCAGGATGTCATCGCGATGTGGCCCGATTAAGGTTATGCCCCGATCAAGTTCGTCCCCGCGCTTGTTCTTGATCGCTTCTAAGATCGCCAGCCGCCAGCCCTCACGATCGGCCGACACCAATTGGTCGGCGGGTGCGCTGGCAGGTGCATCGGCACCGAGTGATGAAACATAGGTCAGGCCCAGCAGGGTGTCGTCGTCACCTGAGATAAACGCATACTTTTCTCGGGCAAGGCCCATTATGGCAGCGAGCAATGAGGTACGAGCAGCTACCAACTCAGACCCACTTGCCGCGAGTTGCTCGTCCCAGACTCCTAATGTCCGCAGCATTTCCGTGCCCGCAGTTCGCCTCGCGATACTCGCTGATTTTAGTAGCGCGTTGCGTTGCTTCAGCGTTCTTTCGTAATCACTGCGGGTGCCAGCAAGCCGCGGGGTGCGTTGTACTAATAGGTCGTCGATGAATTTACGCCGGTCACTTGGATCGCCTTTTACGAGAGCTAGGTCCTCGGGCGCGAACAGCACGGTTCGTAGTAGTCCGAGGACATCACGAACTTTGGGTACGGGTGTTCGATTGACCCTCGCTTTATTCGCAGATCCTGGGCTGATCGCAAGTTCGATCATGATGACCCGATCATCATTTACCACTTCACAGCGAATGAACCCCTGAGTGGCGCCGGTGCGTACTAATGGGGCATCGGTGGCGACCCGATGGCTACCCAGCGTGGCTAGGTAGCAGATGGCCTCGACTAAGTTTGTTTTCCCCTGCCCATTACGCCCAACGAATGTGGTAACCCCACGTTCTAGTGCGCAATCCACCTGCTCATAAGAGCGCAGATCGGTAAGACTTAGTGACTGCACCCACACGATCAGCCAGTCAAACGTACCGGCATAAGTAAGTAGCGGTACTCATCGCTTGGTTTGTCTCTGGCCTCGGCTAACCCGGTCAAAACCGCCGGCCTCGTCGCTTGGGTAAATGCGAATCTCGCTATCGATCGATCAACCGAAGCCAAGCCATCAAGCAGGTAGGTCGGGTTGAATGCGATCTCTAACCCATCACCTTCGACATCGCAAGCGACCGCCTCACTTGCCTGCGCGTCATCACCGGTGCCTGCGCGTAAGACCACCTCCGTGCCCTCGAATGCCAACCTGACTGGTGTGTTGCGCTCGGCAACCAAGGAGACACGCTTTACCGCATCGGCAAGTTCTGAAGTGTCGACGAGTGCGATTGTGGCAGCTTCGCTCGGCAGAAGTGTTCGATACTTCGGGAACTCCCCATCAAGGAGCCTGGTGGTAGTGCGCCGACCATTGCCTTCGAAACCAATCAAACCCGCACCGGCACCGCCATCACCTAAAGCGATGAACATCTGGTCAACCGAGGCAAGTGCTTTTGCGGTGTCGGCCAATGTGCGCGCTGGGATAAGTGCGTTTGTTGAGATCTTCGGGGAATCGGGCTGCCAGGTGAATTCGCGTACCGCTAGCCGGTACCTATCTGTAGCCGCCAACACAATGTTGTCGCCTTCAATTTCAACGCGAATGCCGGTTAGTGTCGGCAAGGTGTCATCGCGCCCAGCAGCAATGGCCACCTGTGCCACCGCGGCTGCAAATAGTGAACCCTCGACCTTGCCTGAGGTGGCTGGCATGGCAGGTAATTGCGGATAATCCTCCACCGGCAAGGTCGGCAAGGTAAATGTTGATCTCCCGCAGGTAATTACGATGCGGGTGCCTTCACTTTCAATCACCACCGGTTGCGCGGGTAGGGAGCGCGCGATGTCGGCCAGAAGTCGGCCAGAAACCAAAGTGGTTCCTGAAGTGGTGACGTCAACAGGGATTTCAACTCGAGCCGAGACTTCGTAGTCAAAACTGCTCAGTGTTAGTACGTCACCATCAGCACTTAGAACTAGCCCCGCTAAGACCGGCAGCGCCGGGCGGGCCGGCAAAGTACGCGCTGCCCATGCAACCGCATCCGCGAGGACATCACGCTCGACCCGAAACTTCACGATCTCCTCCAGATCAGACACCAGCAGTTAAGCCACCAGAATCAAATGATCCGTGGGTGCAGGGGCCCAGTGTGTCAGGCGTAGGGGCAGATCACTAGTGCAAGGTGCACCCCTGTGGGCACTGCACCGCTGGTCGGGTCATCCACCGGCCTTGAGGCAATGATGGTACGTAATTCCAATTAAGTTATAGGTAGCCGTAGTAGTAGGTGCTGTGGAAACTGGGGAAAAACCGACTTTCACCCGCGGACGGCCGTACGCAGGCTGTGGATGGCCTGAGGGCTAGAATGGCGTTAGTTGTGGACCGGAGTGGATAAGTTCCAGGAGTTGGCAGGGGATGGAACTTTTGCCCCAATGTTGTCCCCAAGGTATGAAAGCGATCCAGTCCCAAAAGGCTAGTTATCCACAGGCTGTCCACTAGTGGGGACAGGACCCCAAAACGGACATTTCAAGATAGTTACCCACAGCAATATCCACAACCGCCATCCACAGGTGTGGGTAACGTGGGGATGAACAATACAGATGTGACAAAAGTTCACTTCTGAGGGAAAACGGCTGGGGTGTCAATCCTTGTTACATAGCGCGGGGTTGCGACTTGATTCTACTTGTCAGGTCCGTAACCTGATTGAATAAACTGCGGCGCTCTGCCATCAAGTGGCGGATTTTTCGGTCGGCATGCATCACCGTCGTGTGATCGCGGCCGCCAAATGCCTGGCCGATCTTTGGAAGCGATAGATCCGTTAACTCCCGGCACAGGTACATGGCGATCTGGCGAGCGGTAACCAGCACCCGGGAGCGACTAGATCCACATAGATCATCAATAGTGACACCGAAGTAAGTCGCAGCGGCCGCCATAATCTGTGCCGCGGTAATCTCCGGGCCGGTCTCCGATGGGAATAGATCCTTTAACACCACCTCGGTAATTACGAGGTCAACCGGTTGCCGATTCAAGGAGGCAAATGCGGTGACCCGAATTAGGGCGCCTTCAAGCTCTCGGATATTAGTGGAGATTTTTGATGCGATGTATTCAAGAACCTCGGGCGGTGCTACCAATCGCTCTTGCACGCTCTTCTTACGGAGGATTGCGATACGGGTCTCGAGGTCGGGCGGTTGCACGTCAGTGATCAGGCCCCACTCGAACCTGGAGCGCATCCGATCTTCGAAATCTTGAAGCTGCTTAGGTGGCAGATCAGATGTCACAACAATTTGCTTATTTGCGTTGTGCAAGGTATTAAAAGTATGAAAAAACTCTTCCTGCGTCTGCACTTTTCCGCTCAGGAACTGAATGTCGTCAACCAGCAAAACGTCCACATCGCGGTACCGTCGCTGGAAGTTAGCAGCTTTGTCGTCACGGATGCTGTTAATGAATTCGTTAGTGAACTCTTCCGAACTCACATAGCGAACACGGGTGCCTTTATAGAGGGTACGCGTGTAGTGGCCGATGGCATGGAGTAAATGTGTCTTACCTAATCCAGAGCCGCCGTAGATGAAAAGTGGGTTATAGGCGCGTGCTGGTTGCTCTGCTACGGCAACGGCAGCAGCATGCGCGAAGCGGTTACTTGACCCGATAACAAACGTGTCAAAGGTGTATTTGGAGTTAAGACGGGCATCCTCGGCGCGGGTACCCGGTGAACCGGTACCTGGGCGATCATCTTGGCGCTGTGAGACTTCCGGCAGGACATCGAGTTCGTCCGCGTAGGTAGCGTCAGCAACTTCATCGGTGACCAGATCATCAAGGTTTGGGGCGATCGTCGGGTCAACGGTCACGGCTAACCGGACTTCGCGACCCAATGTCTGTGATAAAGCCTGCACCACCATTGGCTTGAGGCGGGTTTCAAGAACATCCTTGGTGAACTCATTGGGAGCCGCAATTAACGCCGTATCCTCGACTAGACCCAACGGCTTCGTGAGGGCTACAAAAGCGCGTTGCTGCGGGGTTAATACACCATCGGCGAGGGAGGCCAATGTCTGCGCCCAGACCGCCGTGAGGTCTGAGGCGGTGGAGTCCACCAATTGAGCCATAGTGTTTCCTATCCATTATCAGCAAACTGTCCACATGTTTATCCACAGATGTGGACGCTTTTCTTTCCACGGAGGGCCTAACCTAGCTAATGATCGCCCGGAGCACAATCTGTGACTAATTGAAGTACCTGGCGGCTGATCTGCGGCATGGTGGCGGCTAGGGCGTGCTCGGTCAAAGTGACCCCGGTTTGACGCACTGGCAGGTGGGTCCGTACGCTCGGAAGGCACGCTCCCCAGTCATCAGGAGTATTTCATGAAGCGCACTTTCCAGCCGAACACCCGGCGTCGGGCTAAGACGCATGGGTTTCGCCTTCGGATGCGCACCCGAGCGGGCCGCGGCATCTTGGCGGCTCGTCGGGCCAAGGGTCGCACGCGCCTCTCCGCCTAAGGCTAATTTGGGCCGGTCATGCTGACTGCCGCCAACCGCCTGCGGGCCTCAGCCGAATTCACGAGCACGACCCGTAAGGGCACTCGGGCGGCCCAAGCACTGTTAATGGCGCACTTCCACCTCCCACCGGGGGCCACCGGCCCAGCCAAGGTGGGCTTCACCGTTAGTTCGGCCGTCGGGGGGTCTGTTGTCCGGCACCGGCTGACGAGGCGACTAAGGGCCGGGTGCCAGGCGCTCCTGCCCGAGCTGCCACCGGGCTCCCGGCTCGTGATCCGGGCACTGCCGGCCGCCGCGCAGGCCCCGGCCCTGGCGTTGCAAGCTGAACTCGAATCCGTTGTCAACGCCGTGCTACGAAGGGCGGCGGCTAAGTGACCGGGTGGAAGCCGTGGATTCAGGGGCGCGGGCGGGGATTATTGTGGCTTTGGGATCACTCGGCGGGTTGGCCGATTATGTGGTTCGAATTGACTTTGATCAGGGCTTACCAAATCGCTCTCTCGCCGATTTTGCCCCCGAGTTGTCGCTACCACCCAAGTTGCTCCGCATACGGTTTTGGGGCGATCCGCACCCACGGGTCACTCAAAGGCACTGGGCTTGCGATCTGGCGGCTGTTTAGATGCAATCCCTTTAGCGATGGTGGATTAGACCCGGTACCGTCAGCAGGGAAATGGCGACCAGAGATACTTCCTGATGGTCGCCCGCGTTCAACCCCGCAACCAACCGATGTTGCAGCCGGCCCGCCGGCTTAGCGAACGCAAACGTAAGGACGTGAACACAGCCCATGTTCATTCTTGATTGGCTACGCACCGGAGTTAGCTGGATCTTGGTGCAGTTCCATCAACTGCTCAGCATCTTCATGGATCCAGCAAGCGGGTGGACCTGGGCACTATCGATCGTCGGGCTAGTTATCGTCATCCGAATATTATTGATCCCGTTGTTCGTAAAGCAGATCAAGTCGCAGCGCAACCTGCAGATCATCCAACCGCAGATGAAAGAGATCCAAAAGAAGTACGCGGGTGATCGCGAAAAGCAGTCGCAAGAGATGATGAAGCTTTATAAAGACACCGGCACTAACCCGCTTGCGTCCTGCTTGCCCATCTTGCTCCAAGCGCCAATTTTCTTTGCGCTATTTAGTGTTTTGCAGGGTATCGCGATGCGGGTGCCCGAAGGTGTCTTCACTTGGCCGCAGTATGCGTATTTGCTAGAAGAGGCGCACGGAGCATCAATTTTTGGTGCCCCTCTTTATGGCACATTCATGGGTGCGGATGAAGTTGCCGCTGACGGGTTCATGCCGATCAACACGCGCGTTGTCGCTTTCATTCTGATTATTCTGATGACGACAACAACGTTCCTAACGCAGCGGCAGCTAATTGTTAAGAACAGCGCGCCGGATAACCCAATGGTCAAACAGCAGAAAATCATGCTTTATTTATTCCCGTTGATGTTTGCGATCGGTGGTATCAACTTCCCGATCGGGGTACTCATCTACTGGTTCACTACAAACCTTTGGTCGATGGGGCAGCAGTTCTACGTGATTCGTAATAGTCCGCAGCCTGGCACCCCAGCTTTTGAGGCGTTGGAGGCCCGCAAGGCGGCCAAAGCCAAAGGCAAAGCGCCAGCTATCGAGACGATCCCCGATCCCGACGCAGCGTCGGAAAACCCCACCCCGAGGGTGCAACCTAAAAAAGCTTCGCGCAGCAAGCGCAAGGGCAAGCAGTAGGAGAAAACTATGAGCGATAGCACCGAGATCATGGTGGATGAAGAAGTAGTGGTTGCCGAAATCGATAGCGAACCAGACACCGAGGAGGGTGCGGGCAAAGTATCGGGTCAGCGCCTCCTGGAAAGTGAAGGTGATGCGGCCGCGGACTACCTCGAGGCACTCCTTGATATCACCGACTTGGACGGTGATATTGATATTGACGTCGAAGGCAACCGAGCGATGGTTTCTGTCGTTGAGGTCAAGGCCGGTGATCTCCACCAGCTAGTTGGCAATGATGGTGAAGTTCTAGACGCCCTGCAGGAGTTGACCAGGTTGGCAGCAGCCCGTGAGACCGGTGAGCGCTCGCGGTTGATGCTAGATATTGGGGGGCATCGGGCGGCGCGCAGGGCCGCCTTGGTCGAAGTAGCGAAGGTCGCGATCGAGGAGGCTCGCGAGTCCAGGGAGCCAGTGCAGATGGCACCGATGACCGCATTTGAACGCAAGGTGGTCCATGACGCGGTTGCCGAGGCTGGTTTCATCAGTGCATCTGAGGGTGAGGACCCGAAGCGATACGTGGTCATCATGGCCAACGAACCCAACTTGGGTTAATGGCCGTTTCACGTGGAACATCCGCCCGACAACTCACTTCCTGGTTGGCTCCAACCTGCCTTTCTAGGTTTGGTGGCCTTTGCGGAGGTTTTAGCGAGCGATGGGGTAGAGCAAGGGTTAATCGGTCCGAGGGAAGTCCCCCGAATTTGGTCGCGCCACCTCTTAAATTGCGCGGTGGTGGCTGACCCAGCCGAAAACTTGCTGCTACCGGGGGCCGTGGTGGCCGATGTTGGATCCGGCGCCGGGCTGCCGGGTTTGGTGTGGGCACTTGCTCGACCGGATCTGAAACTGGTTTTGATCGAGCCGTTACTTCGGCGAGCAAACTTCCTCACCACGGTCGTCAACAGGTTGAACCTCAGCCCTGCGGTCACGGTGACCCGGGTGCGGGCTGAGGATTTAGCAAAGCGAGGCGACTGGGCTGGAGTTGATGTGGTGACAGCCCGGGCGGTGGCACCACTGGTTAAACTTCTAGGTTGGACGGTTCCACTGTTACGCCCGGGCGGCACGATGGTGGCCCTAAAGGGCAGCTCGGTGTCCACCGAGGTAGCCGAGGCCGGCCCGGTAGCCGCAGAACTTGGTATCACTGACCTGCGAATTGTTGTTTGTGGCCAGGGCGTGGTGGAGCCACTGACCACGGTGGTGCTCGCTACCCGCGGTGCGGCACAATGACGCCTGTGCCCCCAAAGTCGCCAGCCCCCGGTGATCCACCACCGGAAGAAGTCGGCCTAGGTTGGCCGAGCCCCCGAGCGGCCCTAGATGTTTCACGTGAAACACCCATTGCCTCCAGTGGATTGGGCTGGCCCGAGTGACCCGGGTTATCACTATTGCCAACCAAAAAGGCGGAGTGGGTAAAACCACGACCACGGTCAATATGGCAGCTGCGCTGGCCCAGGCCGGCCATCAAGTGCTGGTGATCGACTTAGATCCACAGGGCAATGCCTCAACCGCCCTAGGGATTTCCCATGCCGAGGGGGTGCTGAGCATCTACGAGGTCCTGGGAGGGGAGGCTGACTTGGCCGCGGCCACGGTGCCCTGCCCGAATATTCCAGGGCTATTCGGGGTGCCAGCCACCGTTGATCTGGCCGGGGCCGAGATCGAGTTGGTAACCGCCGAAGGTCGCGAATTCGCCTTGACTAGAGCCCTTGGCACCTACCTAGCCACCGCGGGCCAGAGTTTAGCTTACGTCCTCATCGACTGCCCACCATCCCTTGGGCTATTGACCCTTAACGGCTTGGTTGCCGCCCAGGAGGTACTCCTACCGATCCAGTGCGAGTACTACGCCCTGGAAGGGTTATCCCAACTACTTCGGACAATCGAGCTGGTCCGCGCCAACTTGAACCCAGCCCTTGAAGTCAGTGCCATCTTGCTGACGATGTACGACGGGCGCACCAGATTGGCCGCCCAGGTGGCCGACGAGGTTCGAGGCCACTTTGGCACCCGAGTCTTGGCTACCGTTATCCCAAGGTCGGTTCGACTTTCCGAGGCACCGTCCTACTCGCAAACCGTCCTAACTTATGACCCGTCTTCCGTCGGCGCCCTGTGTTACCGCGAGGCCGCCCAAGAATTCGCGGCCATTAAGTGATATCCACATGTTTATCCACAGAATTTAAGGTGCAAAATATGACATACCGTATCAAAATATCCATACACCCACCATTAAAGGGGGGAGGTGGGGCCGTTGAGTAATTCCAGTAAGCGTGGGCTCGGTAAAGGGCTTGGTGCCCTCATACCCACACAGACCAATCCGGATTCCACTGCTAACGCCCGGGCCGGGAAGCTACCAGGTGAAGTAACCCAAGTGGGCCCGGCCGCGGTGTTTGCCGAGATCCCAATAGCTGACATTGCCGCGAACCCACGCCAACCCCGTGCGGTTTTTGACGAGGAGGCGCTGGCCGAGTTGGTTTACTCCATTAGGGAGGTTGGACTCCTCCAGCCGGTGGTGGTGCGCCGGGCTGGTAGCGGCTTTGAACTGGTGGCCGGTGAACGTAGGTTGCGGGCTTGCCGGCAAGTTGGCCTAACTGTTATCCCCGCAATCATCCGTGACACCGAAGATGATGAATTACTCCGGGATGCACTCCTAGAGAACTTGCACCGAGCCGATCTAAACGCACTCGAAGAAGCTGCGGCATATTCGCAGATGCTTGCTGACTTTGGCTGCACCCAAGATGAGTTGGCTCGCCGTATTGGTCGTTCCCGCCCACAGGTGTCAAATACGTTGCGGTTATTGAAGTTACCACCTGATGTGCAGCGCAGGGTTGCTGCCGGTGTGTTGAGCGCAGGGCACGCCCGCGCCTTGTTGTCACTTGGTGATGAGCAGGCAATGGAGGACATGGCGAAGCGTATTGTGGCTGAAGGTTTAAGTGTGCGCTCGGTTGAGGAGCTAGTTGTTGTTGGAGCAGCCGATGGCCGTGAACGTAGGAAGCGAATACGTAAACCTAAGAGCCGTGACTCCTCAATGTCTGACTTAGTAAATGACGTGCAGCATCGGCTCGCTGATCGACTTGATACGAGGGTGCAACTTGATGGGTTCATGAAGAACGCGGCCCGCGGCAAGATCGTTATCGAGTGCGCGGACGGTGTAGACTTGCGCCGGGTTGTTGATCTTATTGACCGGGGTTG
>SYJA01000079.1 GCA_005798555.1 Actinomycetota bacterium | reverse complement strand
GAACCTTCGACGGTGTGCCCCGCCGGGTGTACAGCCCGCGCCCATTGGCCGCTCGGGCAACCTGCCTTGCCGCACCCAAGGGCGAGACGCGGCAAACCCTACAGGCACCCGCCACGACCCCGGTCAGGTGTCTGGCAACGCACTCCGGGAGGATGACATGCAAGAAGTGGGCAAGATAGGTCCGGGAAGGATGCAAGATGGCCGACAGCAGCTTTGACATCGTTTCTAAAGTAGATCGTCAAGAAGCCGACAACGCCTTGAACCAAGCCGCCAAGGAGCTGGCGCAGCGGTTCGACTTCAAGAACACGGGCACCACCATCGAGTGGAAGGGTGAGCTCGGGGTGGAGATCACCTCCGGCACCGAGGAGCGAGCCAAAGCGGCCCTGGACGTCTTCCAAGAAAAGATCATCAAGCGCGGTCTGAGCCTTAAGTGCTTCGAAGCCAAGGACCCAAGATCATCGGGCAAGGAATACAAAATCGACGGCACCTTCAAAGCCGGTATCAGCCAGGAGCAGGCCAAGAAGTTGGGCAAGCTCATTCGCGATGAAGGCCCCAAAAGTGTTAAGTCGCAGGTAATGGGCGAAGAACTCCGCGTCTCGAGCAAGAGTCGCGACGATCTGCAGGCGGTGCAGGCACTTGTCAAAGAAGCCGATCTAGATTTCGCTGTACAGTTCGTCAACTATCGCTGATCGCAGTGTCGTCCGCCGGGCCCTGCTGCCAGGACTCTAGTTCGCCAATCCCCTGCACCAGACCGGCCGAGCTCTTTGCTGCGTAGTCAAAATCTGGCCGCCAGGCCAGCGCATCGAATGGGCAAAGATCAACGCAGATACCGCAATACATACATAGCCCGAAATCGATCGTGAAGGCGTCAAGAACGCTAACTGTTCGCGGCCGACGCACACCCGGATCCGTCACTTCTTCATCATGACTGTCAAGTTCTATGCACCACGATGGGCACTCGCGCACACAAATCATGCACGAGGTACACGCAGATGCCGTAAGGGCAATTACCCCATGCGCCTGACTCGGCACCTGACCACCATTTTTCATTCCCTAAGCCAGTCTGCCACTACCCCAATTGGCTGCTGCTTGCGATGGGATGGCTGCCCCGGCCATGGCTTCAACATTCGAGCAGCAAGCACGCTTGACTTCAGCAGTGGTGGGCGCCCGATCAACGACCGCCTGAGCAGTGGCCTGTTGTCGCTAAGCCCGATGAAGTTGATCCCGAACATCTCAGCAGTTTCTCGTTCATGCCAGACCGACCCCGGATAGACACGGGAAATACTCGCGAGCGACTTCTGGTCAGTGTCAACCTTGGTCACCAGTAATTGTGAATGCTTGCGACCCGGATCCAACACTCGGGCGATGACGTCGATTGCGCCATCGCGCTCATAGGCTGTCAAGAAGTCAAAGAATGAGTAACCCTGCGCTTGCAGCGCACTGAATTCATCGGCCCAATTCACCGGGTCAATACCGCGCATCACGTGACGACGATTTCGTCACGGACTTTCAACAGTCCGGCAATGAGCGCCTCCGGCCGCGGCGGACAGCCGGGAACATAAACGCGCACCGGAATCAGTTGGTCGATCCCTTTGGTAACGGTCGGCGCATCCCAGTACGGGCCGCCGGTATTGGCGCAGGCGCCAAACGAGACGGCGGCTTTCGGCTCCGATAACTGCGACCAGGCGCGCAGCACCGCTGGGGCTAGTGCATCGGTGATGGTGCCCGAGATAAGCAAGATCGTGGTTCCCTCAGCTTGGCCAGTACCTTCGGCCACCGTCGCCAACTCCCCGATCTCAAGCGACTGATCGATCTCTGTCAAAAGTCCCGCGGCGATGGCAGAGCCCACCTCCAAGGCGCAGCAGGCAAGCCCAAGGTCGAGGATCTGCACACCCAGGGTCGGGTCGGCGGCTACCCGGTAGGCCCGGGCACCGGATACGAGAGCGGTCACAGGAATGAGGGTATTGCGGTAGGCCATGGACCTGCGAAATACCTCCTTTCCCATTCGCTACCCAAGGCACGGGCCGGCCCAGCGGCCCGGCACAATAGAGGCACCATTCGGGCCGCTCGACGCAGGAGAAGCCAACGTGAGCAAGCAGGTCGTCCAACTAAGCAGGGTCGTCATCCGATTCGCCGGTGACTCCGGCGATGGCATGCAGTTGACCGGGGATCGATTCACTTCCGAGACCGCTGGCATGGGAAATGACCTTTCGACCCTGCCGGACTTTCCCGCTGAGATTCGGGCGCCTGCCGGAACCTTGCCTGGGGTTTCCGCCTTTCAACTGCACTTTGCCGACCACGACATCATGACTCCTGGTGACTCCCCCAACGTGCTCGTGGCCATGAATCCCGCCGCGCTTAAAGCCAATCTCGGTGACGTGCCACGCGGAGCCGACATCATTGTCAATACCGATGAATTCACCAAACGCAACTTGGTTAAGGTCGGCTACGAATCCAACCCGATCGAGGACGGCTCCCTCGACGCGTTCAAGGTGCACCCGATTGCCTTAACCTCAATGACCGTCGAGGCCCTGAAGGAATTCGATATCTCGAAGAAGGACGCCGAGCGGGCGAAAAATATGTTCGCTCTCGGTCTACTGTGCTGGCTGTACCACCGGCCCACCGAGGGTACCGTCGACTTTCTCGCCGCCAAGTTCGGCAAGAACCCTGAGATCATGAAAGCCAATCTCCGTGCCTTCGAAGCCGGCTGGTCCTACGGTGAAACCACCGAGGAATTCTCGATCCAGTACGAGATCAGTCCAGCCCCGATGAAGTCGGGCACCTACCGAAATATGTCGGGTAACTTGGCGCTGTCATATGGCTTGATCGCGGCATCCAAATTATCCGGGCTCACCTTGTTCCTCGGGTCCTATCCGATCACGCCGGCTTCTGACATCCTGCATGAGTTAAGTCGCCACAAGCGATTTGGGGTGATGACATTTCAAGCCGAGGATGAAATTGCCGGAGTCGGCGCGGCAATCGGCGCCGCCTACGGTGGTGCCCTTGGTGTCACTACGACATCCGGGCCTGGTGTGGCCTTGAAGTCCGAGGCGATCGGGCTCGCGGTTTCACTTGAGCTGCCACTGCTCGTAGTTGATGTGCAACGCGGCGGCCCCTCCACCGGGCTGCCAACCAAAACAGAGCAAGCCGATCTGCTGCAGGCCATGTTTGGCCGCAACGGTGAAGCCCCGGTGCCGATCGTGGCACCGCAGTCGCCATCAGACTGCTTCTTCGCGGCGATTGAAGCCGCGCGCATTGCCATCACCTACCGCACGCCGGTGTTCTTGCTCTCCGACGGCTACCTGGCAAATGGGTCCGAGCCTTGGTGCGTACCGGACGTTTCTTCGCTCGCGTTGATCGAGCCGAACTTCGCAACCGAGCTAAATCATGAAGCCGCTGACGGCACCATGGAGTTCTGGCCATACCTGCGCAACCCAGAGACCCTTGCCCGGCCCTGGGCGGTGCCCGGTACCGCAGGTCTTGAGCATCGCATCGGCGGCATTGAAAAAGCCGATGGCGCTGGCACCATCTCTTACGACCCGGAAAACCACGACAAGATGGTCCGGCTGCGCCAGGCCAAGGTTGATGCCGTCGCTCGCACGATTCCCGACCTAGTTGTCGATGATCCAGCTGATGACGCGCGCGTCCTGATCTTGGGCTGGGGCTCCACCTACGGGCCGATCGGTGCTGCCTGCCGCTTGGTGCGGGCCGAGGGCAAGTCCGTGGCCCAGATCCACCTGCGTCACCTCAACCCCTTCCCGGCAAATCTTGAGACCATTTTGAAAAGTTATGACCGAGTGATCCTGCCGGAGATGAACCTCGGTCAGCTTTCGATGCTGCTTCGCGCCAAGTACCTCGTCGATATCATCGGGTACAACCACGTTAGAGGTATGCCATTTAAGTCTGATGAACTTGCAGCAGTGATCACTGACGTTCTACAGAGCCTGTGAGGTAGACATGACGACCGATGCATTCCCAGCCCTATCGCTAGTCCCAAAGGCCGATGCGCTTCAATCGGCCAAGGATTTCAAATCAGACCAAGAGGTGCGCTGGTGCCCGGGATGCGGTGACTACGCAATCTTGTCCGCCATGCAGAGTTTCCTGCCTGACCTTGGGCTCAAGCGTGAGAATATCGTTTTCGTCTCGGGTATCGGGTGCTCATCGCGGTTCCCTTACTACCTGGACACCTTCGGGCTGCACTCGATCCACGGACGAGCACCGGCTATCGCCACCGGATTGGCAACTTCAAGGCCTGACCTTTCAGTGTGGGTGATTACCGGCGACGGCGACGCCCTGAGCATCGGCGGGACCCACCTCATCCATGCCATGCGCCGCAATGTGAACCTAAAGATATTGCTGTTCAATAATCGAATCTACGGTTTGACCAAGGGCCAGTACTCCCCCACCTCTGAGCGCGGCAAGATCACCAAATCATCCCCGCAAGGCTCACTTGACTACGCATTTAACCCGGTCTCCTTGGCTCTTGGGGCGGAGGCGACCTTCGTTGCCCGCACCATAGATTCGGACCGCAAACACCTAACCGAGGTACTGACCGCCGCGGCCGCCCATGAGGGCACTGCACTAGTTGAGATTTACCAGAACTGCAATATTTTCAACGACAATGCATGGGAACCACTTAAGGACGCAGATACTCGCGATGACTTGATGATGCGCCTGGTTCATGGCGAACCAATTCGCTTTGGCAAGGAGCAGGAAAAAGGCGTGGTCCGCAAATCCGATGGCCACCTCGAGGTGGTTGAAGTTGCCAAAGTCGGGCTTGACAACATCATCATCCATGATGCACACGCCAAGGACCCGGGTCTGGCATTCGCGCTTTCCCGCCTGTCGAACCCGCGCACGTTGGCCAACACCCCGATCGGGGTCTTCCGCGACATCACCCGCCCGTCATATGACCGGCTGATGCGCGACCAGATCACCGAAGTCACCGAGGCACAAGGTGCCGGCGACCTGCAGACCTTGCTCTACGGCAACGACACTTGGGCTGTCTCCTGACCAGTACTGACGAACATCAAAGGTCCACCCACGGGCTCCTGTTTGGCGTTGCGGCATATGGACTATGGGGCATGTTCCCACTCTACTTCGCATTACTTGACTCGGTTTCGCCGTTCGAGATCGTCGCTCATCGGGTTATCTGGTCACTCGTGCTTCTGTGCATCATCATCACTATCACTCGCGGTTGGTCAAAAATTAGGATGGCCTTGCGCGACCGAAAGTCCATTGGTCTGCTGGCGGTTGCCTCGGTAGCGCTGAGCATCAATTGGTTGGTGTACGTATATTCGGTTTCCATTAATGAAGTGGTTCAAGCCTCGCTCGGCTACTTCATTAACCCATTGGTGACTGTTGCCTTAGGCGTGATCTTGCTTGGTGAGCGGCTGCGTAGGGTTCAATGGCTGGTAGTCGGGCTTGCGGTGTCGGCAGTACTGGTATTGACCTTTTCATATGGCGCTGTGCCATGGATCAGCCTGATTCTTGCGTTCTCGTTCGGGTTTTATGGGCTGCTTAAGAAGTACGTCGGATTTGGTGCCGTTGAGAGTTTGACCATCGAAACCGCGGTACTCAGCCCGGTGGCAATCATCTTGCTGATTACGCTGGAGAGCTCACTTGTCGCGGCCTTCGTCCAAGATGGTCTTGGCATCAGCGTGCTCTTGATCTTACTTGGGCCAGTAACAGCCATCCCGCTGCTCGCATTCGGTGCCGCGGCGACCCGCCTGCCGCTTTCGATGATGGGCCTGCTGCAATACATCACGCCGATAGTAATCTTCACGTTCGGCGTCACGGTCTTTCGTGACTCCATGTCGACATCGCGTTGGATCGGATTCTTCATGGTCTGGATCGCGTTGCTCTTGTTCTCGATCGATGCGATGCGAAGTGCCAACTCCGCCGGGACTGACCGGCGCAGTGCAATTGCTAGGTCACTTGAGGTAACTGAACCGGACTGACGAGGTGCTCATCCGGTTCGAGTCACGACGTAATCACAAAGGGTCTCCAACGCGGCCTTGGGGGCACCCGCTGGTAGCGCAGCCAAGACGGCGCGGGCTTCGTCGGCCCAGCTACTGGCCTCGGTCCGGGCTTCACCTAGTGCGCGGTGGGCCCGCAGCAAGGCCAGCGCCTCAGCGTGCTCGGCGTCGTCGGGCAGGGGCCGACGAAGCAGCTCCCGGAGTCGCTCATCGGCCGGGTCCGCACTTCCCAAGGCAATCAGCGTAGCCAGGGTTGGAACCCCTTCGCGAAGATCGATTCCCGGCGTCTTGCCCGACTGCAAGGAGTCCGACGTGATATCAACGATATCGTCTGCTAATTGGAAGGCCACCCCGATGAGTTCCCCGAATTTGGTCAATATCTCGGTTATCTCGACACTTACCCCGGACATCATGGCCCCGTACCGGCAACTGGTCGCAATCAACGACCCAGTTTTATCCGATAGCACGGCCAGGTGGTGCTTAACCGGATCCATTCCGTCGGCCGGGCCAACCGACTCCAGAATCTGGCCGGTACAAAGGCGCTCGAAAGTCTGAGCCTGAATCCGTACGGCATCGGGGCCGAGGTCCGCCAAAATACCCGAGGACCGAGCAAACAAGAAGTCGCCGGTCAAGATTGCCACCGAGTTGCCCCATCGTGCGTTAGCAGTATCAGCTCCGCGGCGAACCGCGGCCTCATCCATCACATCATCGTGATACAACGTGGCTACATGCGTGAGCTCGACAGCAACCGCCGCTGAAGTAACCGAATCGCGATTTGGGTCACCAAAGTGCGCCGAAAGCAGCACCAAAAGCGGGCGAAATCTCTTGCCACCGGCATCAACTAGGTGCCGTGAGGCAGCGGTGACGAAGGGGTACTCACTGCGCACGGCTTGATCCAGTGCTGCTTCGACACGCGCCAGCCCCTGAGCCAACTGGCTTTCGAGTACCGGGTCAGGTGAGAAACGGTCCAGTGAGGGTCGCACCATGAGGCAAAGGTACTACCTGATGAACAAGTCAGCATTGCTGACCAATTCGAGGACCGGTTGCGGCAAGATGCCAAGAACCAAGGTGACGGTGGCACCTGCGGCAAGAGCAATTGTCGTGAAGACTGATGGCACCTCGACCGAAGCCGTCTGCGGCCCCGGCTCGGTGAAGAACATCACCACAATCACTCGGACGTAGAAGAAGGCGGCGATCATTGAAGCCACGACGGCAACGATCACCAGCCCGGTATCACCGCTGGCGATAGCGGCGGCGAAGACGCTGAATTTGCCGATGAACCCGCTAGTCAGCGGGATACCGGCAAGTGCCAACATGAACAATGCGAAGACACTGCCCACGAACGGGGATTTGCGGCCAAGTCCGGCCCATTTCGACAAGTTGGTGGCCTCACCGGATTCATCGCGCACCATTGAGATCAGCGCGAAAGCACCGATCGTGGTAAGGCCGTAGGCGATCAGGTAGAACAAGGCGCCGGCGAGCCCCGCAGGGCTCGCGGCAATCACGCCCACCAAGATGAACCCGGCCTGGGCAATGGAAGAGTAGGCGAGCATCCGCTTGATATCACTTTGGCTGATTGCGATTATCGAACCCACCAACATGGTCAAAATCGCGATGATCCACATCATCGGCACCCAGTCCCAGCGCATACCGCCGAATGCGACGTACAAGACGCGCATCAGGGCACCGAATGCGGCGATCTTCACGGTAGCGGCCATGAAGCCGGTCACCGCGGTCGGTGCGCCCTGGTAGACATCAGGGGTCCACTGGTGAAACGGCACCGCGGACACTTTGAAGAGCAGGCCGACCAGGATCAAGGTCATGCCAATAAGTGCCAATGACGTCTGGCCGGGCTTAGCCGTCAAGACACTGGCGATTGCCGGCAATTGAGTAGAAGCCGCGTAACCGTAGACAAGTGCCACCCCGTAGATGAAAAAGGCAGAGGAAAATGCACCGAGCAGGAAGTACTTAAGTGCTGCCTCCTGTGACAGGAGCCGGCGACGGCGCGCCATACCAGCCAATAGGTAAAGGGGCAAGGACATCACTTCAAGCGCCACGAACATGAGTAGTAGGTCATTGGCGGATACGAATAGCAGCATGCCCGAGACTGCGAACAAAAATAGTGGCCAGACTTCGGTCTGCAGGTACCCACGAGCCGTGAATTGTTTTTCGTCCTCGGAGCCAGGCAACGCCGCCGCACGTGCCGCGAATGCATCTCCGCTTGGATCAATTGACCGCTCGGCCATCAATAAGGCACCAAGAATCGCTAGCACCAAAATTGCACCCTGCATGACCAGTGCCGGACCGTCTATCGCAATCGCGCCCTCTGCGGTTATCACTCGAACGCCGGTAATGGTGAAGACCCAAGCAAGCGCCGCAACCAATGCACCGAACACGATGAATAGCTGGATGAAACGCCTCGAGCCACGTGGCAGCATTGCCTCCACCAGGACCGACACCACCCCGGCTCCAAGTAAAATCAATAGCGGAGCGATTGCGTTGTAGTCAACAATCGGAAGGGTGAACGGCACATCAATGCCCGCCGCGGCGAGGATACTCACTGGCCGCTCCCTTCACCTGAAACTGTGGGGCCGGGATCGGTAGCGCCAATCGTCGTCATCACGCGGTCGACCGCAGGATTGATGACATTTAGGATTGGAGCCGGGAAGAGGCCGAGGACCAAGGTCAGCACGACGATCGGCATTAAAGCCAAGATCTCACGGCCACCGAGATCAGGCATGCCGACCAGTTTGGGGGCAAGTGGTCCCGTCATGGATTTCTGATACAGCCGAAGCACATAAGCCGCTGTGATGACGATCCCCAATGTTGCTGCAGCGCCCACGAACAGGTTACGCTGGAAGCTGCCGAGAATCACCATGAACTCGCCCACGAAGGAGACCAATCCGGGCAGCGCCAGCGACGACAACGCGGCGAACATGAAGAAGCCCGCGAGCACCGGAGCCGCTTTGTTAACTCCCCCGAAGTCCGAGATGAGGCTGGACCCGTTAGCGCGCTGCATCAAGAAGCCCGCGGTTAAGAACAACGCCGCGGTAGATAGACCATGGGCAACCATGTAGACCATCGAGCCACTTTGAGCAATCGTGGTGAATACGAAGATTCCTAGAGCGATGAATCCAAAGTGCGACATTGACGAGTATGCGAACAATCGCTTCATGTCGTTTTGGTTGAGTGCAACGTAGGCGCCGTAGAAAATACCCACCAGTGCCATGCCAATAACAATTGGAGCGTAAAACTCACTGGCTGCCGGGAAGATCGGTAGGCAGTACCGGATCATGCCGAAAGTACCAACCTTGTCGAGTACCCCGATGAGCAGTACTGCGGTTCCGGGCTTGGCAGCACTCGCTGCATCAGGTAGCCAAGTATGGAAAGGCCAGAGTGGCGCCTTAATCGCGAAGGCGAAGAAGAACCCGAGGAAGAGTAGTTTCTCGGCCGTTGGGTCCATCTCCAAACCCACCAATGACAAGTAGTCAAAAGTACCTTGGCCAGTTACCTGAGCGGAAACCACATACAGGCCGATCAACGAAGCCAGCATGAGCAGCCCGCCGAGCAGGCTGTACAGCAAGAACTTAACGGCCGCGTAGGAACGTTGCGCGCCACCGTAGCGTCCGATCATGAAATAGACCGGGATGAGCATTGCCTCGAAGACGACGTAGAACATGAATACGTCGGTGGCGGAGAAAACCCAGATCATCAAAGCCTCAAGCGCTAAGATCAAGGCGAAGTAGCCCTTTACCGACCCGCCACTGTTGGCATCAACATCGCGCCACCCGGCGATGACCACGATTGGCACCAAGGTCGCGGCTAGGGCGATCAATACCAGGCCGATCCCGTCGACACCTACCGAATACGAAATACCAAATACGGGAATCCATGGGTAGGACTCCACGAACTGGAAGGCCTCGGTTGATGCGCCATTGAATTGCAGCGCCATCAAGATTGTCACAGCCAAGGTGAGCACTGAGACCGCCAGTGCAAATTGCTTTGCCAAAGTGGGCCGTGACTTCGGCAGCAAAACCACGATGAGGCTGCTGATCAGGGGCACGACCGCGAGGATCGTTAACCAGGGGGTCATGACAGCCTCACCAGTACGAGGGCGGCGACAATTAAAACGGCGCCGCCCAGCATCGAAAGTGCATAGGAACGTGCAAATCCAGATTGCGTGCGCCGCAAGCGGCCGGATACGCCGCCGACGAAAGCTGCAACCCAGCCAACTACCCCGTCAATCCAGGACGAGTCAAACCAGGTGAGCCAACGGGCCAAGGCGAATGAGGGCCTGACGATTACCACCTCGTTGAAATCATCTCCGTACAGATCACGGCGAGCCGCGCGTGTTAGCCAATTACCACGTGGGGCTTCGATCGGCACCGGCTTCGCCCCGTACTGACGCCAGCCGATGAATGCGCCAATCAACACGACCACCAACGTGATTGCCATCAGCGTGATTGACGACAGCGGGGTGGGCCCACTCGCGAACCCGACAACTGGCTCAAGCCAAGATTCGATATTGCCCCAGAACAGCAATGCCATGCCCAAGAAAGTGGAACCGATCGCCAAGATGACAAGTGGGACCGTCATCACAGCTGGCGACTCATGCGGGTGCACGTCGTCCTCCCACCTGGCCTTGCCAAAGAAAGTCATCGCGACCATGCGGGTCATGTAGAACCCGGTGATGCCCGCACCCAATATCGCCGCCGCCCCTATCACCCAACTGCGCTCAAAAGCCGCATGGATGATCTCATCCTTCGACCAGAACCCGGCAAAAGGCGGAATGCCCATGATCGCCAGGTAGCCGGCCAGGAAAGTCACGAAGGTGATGATCATCAGGCCGCGCAGCGCGCCGAACCGACGCATATTCACATTGTCTTTCATGCCATGCATTACCGAACCTGCCCCAAGGAACAACCCGGCCTTGAAGACGCCATGGGTCAAGAGGTGGAAGATGGCAAACACATAACCGATTGGCCCCAATCCGGCAGCAAAAATCATGTAGCCGATTTTGCTCATCGTGGAGCCGGCAAGTGACTTCTTGATGTCGTCCTTCGCGGACCCGATTATGGCTCCCATGAAGATGGTGATCAGACCCACGAGCACGACGGCCGCTGCGGCCCACACTGCTCGGTCGAAGATCGCATTGCTTCGAACGATCAGGTCCACGCCCGCGGTGACCATCGTCGCAGCGTGAATTAGGGCCGACACCG
>SYJA01000078.1 GCA_005798555.1 Actinomycetota bacterium | reverse complement strand
TAAGGATCCTCCAGATCGATTTCCTTGGCGATGGAAACACCGTCGTTGGTGATCGTGGGGGCTCCCCACTTCTTCTCAAGGACTACGTTGCGGCCTTTGGGGCCGAGTGTCACCTTCACGGCGTCGGCTAGCACGTTCATGCCGCGCTCGAGGGCCCTGCGGGCCTCCTCATCAAATGCAATAATTTTTGCCATGGGGCCTGTTCCTCCGGGAACGTCCGTAAGTTGTCACTCTCGGGTGTCGAGTGCTAATCAAAAGTTAGCACTCGCACCCCTAGAGTGCAAATGCACGGGCCAAGCTCGGGCCGGCAACCCCCCGCAAAGGCCACCCCCGGCCGGTGATTTGCGAAGTTTTACCCTGAATTCGGCCCTCCCGCACTCTGCCAGTCCTGTCAGCTGGTCCAGGCGACGCTTTGGCCGGCCCTAAGCAGAGGAAGTTGGACCAAATATGCCAAGTTATGACGTTTCAGCGCCGCTTTGCGCAGCACCAACGGACCGACTTGCCCTCGGCTTGGGCTGGGCCCGCCCGGGTGCCGCTGGCACCGCGCACACCGCGGCGACCCCAGCCTGGTCGGCGGCGGCAGCGTGCAGTTGCCTTTGTTTTGAGGGCAACGAGGAATAGCAGCTCGGGTACCGACTACGGGTGAACTAGCGAGTCGCTGCTCGGCGTCAGCTGTTGAAGCCGACCCCGAAGCGGTCCAAGGTCCGAAGCCATAACCCCCGCTTGCCCGTGCGGTCTTCGCGCGCCAGGGCCGCTCGAGTGAACTGCACCGTCGGGTACCTAAGTGGCTCTGACGGAAATCGAATCGGTTTCCTGCGCACGAGGCCGAGTCGGGTGCGCTCGGTGTCGCGGCCCGCCAATAGGTCAAGGGCCGTGCGCGCACCAAACCGAGAGGCGGCAACCCCCAACCCGGTGTAACCAACCGAGTAGGCCATGCGCCCGTCGAGTGCGGTGCCGATTAACGGCGTGAACCTTGAAGTGGAATCGATTAGGCCAGCCCAGCGGTGGGTGAAGCGCAACCCGCGTAACTGCGGAAAAGTCTCGAAGAACTGCCGGGCCAGCAATTGATGCGATCGATCACGTTGCTCGCGCGCCGCATCCGTCTTGTTTCCGAAGTAGTAGACCGCGTCATACCCACCCCACAGGATGCGATCATCAGGGGTGCGCCGGTAGTAGTGAAACTGATTGCCAGAATCGGTCATGCCCTGATTCTCAAGCCAGCCGATATCAGCGAGCTGGGTCGCGCTTAGCGGTTCGGAGACCAATACATGATCGTAAATTGGTAGCACCCATGAGCGCAGGCGCCTCAGCAGCGGTGGATACGCATTGGTGGCGAGAAGCACTTGCCTGGCCCGGACCGCCCCGAGTGCGGTTCTGATTGCGACCCCCGCCCCTGACATCTTGATGCCGGTGACTTCGGTGCCCTCGTGAATGCGCACTCCACGAATCAGCGCCGCGCGCTTGAGTCCCCAACACAGCATGGCCGGATCAAGTAAGCCGCTACCGGTGCGCACCCGCATCCCAGCTAGGTAGGTCGGCGAATTTACGTCGGTGCGCACCTGCTCGCCGTCAAGGAACAACGCATCCTCACCAAATTTGCGATGCAGATCAACACTTGCTCGCAATTGCTCGACTTGATGCTGCCGGACCGCCACCGCTGTCTTGCCGCAAAGGCGCAGCCCGGCATCAATGCCCTCCGTCGCCACGAATGCCGCAATCTCGGCAAGGTTCTCCCGGCCCATTCGCAGTAGCGTCGAAATCTCATCAGGCCACATTGCTAAGCCGTGTGCGATGCCGTGGGTCAATGACTCCGAGATGAATCCGCCATTTCGACCCGACGCACCAAATGCGATGGACTTGGCCTCCAACAGCACCACGCTGGATTCCGGGTTCGCCTCGCGCGCCGAAATAGCCGCCCACAGACCGGTCAGGCCCCCACCGACAATCACCAGATCGGCGGTGATCTGCCCGGTTAAGGGTGAGCAACTGGCCGGGTGATCACCTCGATCCGTCCAAAATGGCAGTGGCGCTGCATCGCGAAGCGCATCATTCACACCGGCCGTCAAGATACTCATCGGGCCAGCATCACTGCTTTATCCGCGAGCCACGAAAGCTGCACCGATGCTCCCCTTTGCACATTCGCCGTGCCCTGGCAGGTAAGCACCACCGGTGCCAGGTGACCGGCAACCTGCACCGCGATGGTTGACGCGCCACCGAAGAATTGGGTTTCCAGCACGGTTCCGGTGAGTAGTCCACCGTCATCGACAATTCGGACATCCTCAGGGCGCACCATCAAGTACGCCGCCCCAGTCACCGCCGGCGTGGGATCTTGAGCGGGCAGGAAACCAAAACTCGTGACATCAACCCCACCGGCCACCGCAACGCCCTCAAACATATTGCTGGTGCCGATGAAGTCGGCGACGAATACATTTGCCGGCCGCTGGTACATCCCCACCGGCGTATCTACCTGCTGTACCCGGCCAAGTGACATCACCGCAATTCGATCAGCCATCGACATCGCTTCTTCCTGATCGTGCGTGACAACAACGAAAGTAATACCCACCTCATGCTGCAGCCGCTTGAGTTCAAGCTGCATCTCGGCACGCACCTTGCGGTCAAGGGCTGATAGCGGCTCGTCAAGGAGCAGCAGTTGCGGTCGCTTTACGATGGCGCGGGCGAGTGCCACCCGCTGCCGCTGCCCACCTGATAATTGAGCCGGCCGGGTGCGGGCCTTGTCCATTAACCCGACGGTGGCGAGCACCTCCTTGACCCGTGATCGGATTTCATCCTTAGGGAGTTTTTCGCGTTCCAACCCGTAGGCGACGTTTCGCTCGACCGACATGTGGGGAAAGAGGGCGTAGGACTGGAACATGAGGTTGATCGGTCGCTTGTGCGGAGGTAGCGAAAGCAGATTCTCGCCGCCCAACAGCACCGCCCCGGAATCTGGCTCTTCGAAGCCCGCGATAACGCGAAGAAGGGTGGTCTTGCCGCAGCCGGACGGGCCGAGCAGTGCAAAGAACTCGTTTTCCTTGATTGAAATGCTCACATCATCGAGGGCGACGACGTCCCCGTAACTCTTGCTGAGGCCGGAGATTTCCACCAGGTGTTTTTGTGTCATACGGCATCCGTAAGTCGGGTAATGCGCTGGGCAGCGATCACGACAGTGAAACTAACTAAGAGAAGTAGGGCAGCTAGCGCATTTATTTCTGGAGTGACACCAAAGCGCACCATCGAGTAGATGACTATGGGCAAAGTCGGAGTCGCCGGTCCATCGGTGAAGAAGGCAATAACGAATTCATCAAGGGACAGGGTGAAAACCAATAGCGCCCCGGCCACGATCGCTGGCAGGAGCGTGGGCACGGTTATCTTGAAAAAGGTGGTAGCCGCATTTGCCCCTAAATCACCGGAGGCCTCTTCCAGGCTCGGATCATTTTGCCCTAGGCGTGCCGTCACCACGGCGGCTACGAATGCCATCCCGAACACCACGTGCGCAAGAAGTACCGAATGCAACCCGAGGGTCATCCCGATAGCGCTGAACATCACGAGTAGTCCGATGGCAAGTGCCAGGTCAGGAATGATCGCTGGGGTAAGCGAGTAAGCCTCAAGGAGCGCCGAGCGGGTGAAGCGCGCGAGACCGATTGCCAGCAGCGTCCCGAGAATGGTTGCCAAGATGGTGGCACCCACGGCCACGATTAACGTATTTAGCAACCCCTGCCGCACCGCGGTGTCCGCCGCAAGGACCCCGTACCACCTAGTGCTAAAACCGCCCCAGGAAAACGGCTGTTTGCCACTATTGAACGACATCACGACGACAACCACCAAGGGCACGTACAAGAACACGAAGGTCAGCAGAAATGGCAGACGTAGCCAGCCGAGATTACGCACGGGCACCACGTCCATTAATTCGACGCGCCACTATGGCCTGAACCGCGAATAACCCGGCGAGGAATAGCACCATAACCAGAGCGAGCACGGCGCCAAATGGCCAGTCGCGGGCCTTGAGGAATTGATCCCGGATCAGGTTCCCGACCATCACCGTCTTGCCGCCCCCGAGTAACTCCGGCACGATAAAATTCCCCAGGCTCGGCACGAATACGAAAATCGCTCCGATCATCGTGCCCGGTAGGGTCAGCGGCAAGGTGACGGTGATGAAACTCCAGAACTTACTGGCACCTAGATTCGTGGCCGCTTCCAACAGCGAACGGTCCAGGCGTTCGATTGACGCATATACCGGCAGGATCATCAACGGCAGATACGCGTACAGCAGGCCGGCGATAACCGCACCGCGGGTGTAGAGCAGCTCCAGGGGAGCATCAATCAAGCCCAAACTTTCCAAAGTTTTATTTACCGGTCCCTGCGAATTCAAGAGCACGATCCAGGCATAAGTACGGATCAAGAAATTGGTCCAGAACGGAAGCACCACGAGGACAAGTGCCACCGTGCGCCACCTGACAGGAAGCCTGGTAATGGCGTAAGCCGTCGGGTAGCCGATCAGTAGCGCCAGCAGGGTTGTCGCAGATGCGATGAAGATCGAGTTCCACAGTACTCGAAGATAAATGGGGTCAAGGGCCCGTACGAAGTTTTCCAGAGTGACCGGAAACTCAACACCGCCAAATCGGCCGCGGGTCAAGAACGCGTATGAAACCACCAGCAAAATCGGGATGGTCATGAAAGCTGTCACGTAGAGAAGCCCGGGACCAAGAAAGGCCGTACGCGCCCCAAGGGCGCGGCGCTTATCTGCGCCGCGCCCTTGGGCGACAGTGGAAGCCATCGAACTCACTAACTAGTTAGAAGTGACCTCGGTAGCAACTTTGGTGTACTTCGAGTTATCAGCACCAACATCGACAACGACTTCCTCCTTTAGTAGGTCAGCCGCTGACATGCCCATGTTTGGATAAGTCGCCGCCAAGGCAGCGCCAACTTGATCCATGGCGGCTTTGTTCGGCACCTTGTAGAGGATGTTCTCGGCAACCCAGGCATGGTTCGCCGGGTCGAGGATGAAGTTCATGAAGGCATGAGCTGCCTCCTTGTTCTTTGACGTCTTCAAGATCACCATGGTGTCCGACCAAAGGTCACTGCCCTCCTTCGGCACCACGAACTTGATGTTCGGGTCTTCAGCGGTGCCGTAGTTGCACCAGCCATCCCAGGCCACCGACATGACCGCCTCACCCGAAACCAACCGGGAGAAGTAAGTCGTGTCGTCGTAGGCCAACAGATTTGGCTTCGCCGCAATCAGCAGATCCTTCGCCTCCTGGAGTTGCGCATCGTCGGTGGTGTTAATCGAGTAGCCCAAGGACTTCAAGGCCGGCAACAAGAGCCAGCGCTCGGTGGCAAGTGCTGTGATCTTGCCCTTGGTATCATCCGACGCCTGCAGGATGTCATTCCAGCTGTCCGGGGCCTTGCTAACCAAATCGCTGCGGTAACAGATACCTGTCGTGCCCCAGGTGTATGGAACCGAGAAGACATTGCCCTTATCGAAAGCCAGTTGCGTTGCCTCCGGCGCCAAGTTCTTCATGTTGGCGATCAGATTGGGCTGAATTGGTTCAAGTAGCCCGGCGTCGTTCAAAGCCTGGGCGTATTGGCCCGAAACAAATGCCACGTCAATGCCCGAATCACCACCGGCGGTCAGCTTGCCCATGATCTCTTCGTTAGTAGCGTGATTGGCGATTGTCAACGGCGCACCAACAGCGCCTTGGAACTTGGCCGGAAGATCCTCTGGGTAATAGCCAGCCCAGTTCGAGACCGTAAGGCTCTGCTTGGTGAGGTCAGCGTTTGGGTCCAGTGCGGCGGGCGCACTGCTACTGCCACCACATGCCGCCAGCAGCAGGGCCGCGCTGGCCGCGATTGCCCCGACAGCACCCATCTTGCGCATACTCATTGCACTCTCTCGCATTTGCTGGCTCCTATCCGGCGCTTTCGGCGCCGACTTTGTAATCGGGTAGTTCGCCCGAAGCTTCCTGAGCGTTACACACGGATGCAGGAACTGCAAGCACTTTTGGCATTGCTATGCAAATAGTTATCAAATTTTTCTGAATTTGGATTTAAGGATGAATCCGGCTCGCTAGAGTGGCCGAGCCATGGCCAAATCCACCGGGCGGGAGTCCCGCCAAAAAAGTGCCAAGCGCGCCGACCTCCTAGAAGCGGCGCAGCGGGCGATGGCCGAACACGGCACCGCTGTTCGCCTGAATCAAGTCGCCGAGCACGCCGGGCTGACGTCGGGGGCAATCCTTTACCACTATCCAGACCTTCAAGACCTGCTCGTCGATGCAAATCGAGCAGGAATGGAGAGGTTCTACACCGACCGGCTAGCGGCACTCGAAGGTATTACCGACCCTGCTGAACGACTTGTGGTGACGATTACTTCGGGCCTACCAACTGGTCAGGACGACGAGGAAGTCCGCCTACTGTGTGCACTAGGTGGTGCGGCGGCGCGAAATACTATGTACGCGGTGCTGCTCACCGCCTTATTTGATCGGCAGGTTGCGATGTACCAAACCCTGCTCGACACGGGTGCATTTCAGGGAGTTTTCAACCTTGCCGCGGACTCACTCACCATCGCCCGAAACCTCGTTGCCCTCGAAGACGCCTACGGCTATCGCATCATGGCCAGCCACCCCACTTTGGATCATGGGGTAGCTGCCGAACTCATCCTTGATTACGCCCGCTTGGCAACCAACCACCCGCTCCCAGTGGAGAACAGATGACAACGACACCAAGAACCATCCTCTTCATGCCGGAGTCCGCCTACGGCCCTACCAACCAATGCATCGGGATCGGGAAAGTCCTTCTCGAACGCGGCCACCGGGTGGTCTTCGCCGCCGAGGCCTCCTGGAAGGGCAAGTTGGCAGCGCTCGGCTTCGAGGAGGATCTTGTCGACCTGGCTCCCCCGCCCGACACAGAGGTCGAGCAAGACGCCGGTCAATTTTGGAAGGATTTCATTCGCGATACCTCACCAGAGTTTCGCAAGCCCACCATCGATCAACTGTCAACCTTCATGCTGCCCACCTGGCAAGCCCTAATCGACGGTGCAAAGTACTGCGAGCCGCAGTTGCGGGCGATTATCGAACGGGTGCGACCAGATGTAGTCGTCGAGGACAACGTGCTGTGCTTCCCGGCCTTGATGACCGCCGGAGTGCCGTTCGTCCGCATTGTCTCCTGCAACCCACTTGAGATCACAGGGCCAAATATCGCCCCCCCATACTCCGGTTACCCAGCCGATGACCGCACCATGTGGGATGCCTTTCGAATCGAGTACGACCGCACCCACCGGCCGATGTGGACCGATTTCAATGAGTGGGTGACTGAGCAAGGTGCAGACCCACTTCCAGACTTGCAATTCATTCACGAGTCAACAGCAGCGAACCTCTATGTGTTTCCCAAGGAGGCTGACTACCTAGACCTGCGACCATTGAACTCATCCTGGCACCGCATGGATTCCAGTGTTCGCGAGACCGATCAGGAATTCGAGCTCCCCGAGCTGGCGCGCAATCGACCAGCTGGCAGCGCCTTGATCTATCTGTCGCTGGGATCACTCGGCAGTGCCGACGTCGATTTGATGAAACGCCTCGTCGACGTCCTTGGTCGAACCAAGCACCGGTTCATCGTCAGCAAGGGCCCGCAGCATGATGGATTCGAATTAGCGGACAACATGATCGGCATGGAGTTCTTGCCCCAGACCAAGGTCATCCCCCAGCTGGATCTGGTGATAACCCATGGCGGTAACAACACGACCACCGAAGCACTCCACTTTGGCAAGCCGATGATCTTGCTTCCACTTTTCTGGGATCAGTACGACAACGCGCAACGAATGGACGAACTCGGGTTTGGCGTTCGCCTCTCCACCTACGCCTTCACCGATCAGGAAATGTTCGACGCCCTCGACAAGCTCCTGAACAACCAGGCTCTGCGCACCCAAATGGCGGAAAATGGCAAGGCGATCAGAGCGCGCGATGGACTACGTGCGGGTGCCGACATCATCGAATCGGCCGCACTAGGGCTGGCCGGCCCATCCGAGTGAAGCCGGAACGCGGGATGACCCCCGGCGACGCCGATGCCTTGGTCGCAGCATTGGTCGCGGGTCAGACACCTAATCTCGATGAGGTCATCACGGTCTGGTACGCCGAGCCCGCCACCGGTGAGCGAGCGATCACCGTGGACCAGACCAATAGATCCGTGGTGGTCGGCGATCGGGCAATCGTCAAGTGGCTGCTGCACACTGACGTCGCCGGGCACCCGGCGCCGCAGCGACTCCAGGCGCTGGTAGACGCCGGGTTCACCGCAATGCCCAGGCCCTGGGGCTTACTGCACCAGCGGGATACCGAAACCGGTGCGTTGAAACTGTCAGCAATTGTCACCGAGTACCTGCCCGGGACCGAAGATGGTTGGGAGTGGGCGGTCGAAGATGTGCGCGCCCATGTGCGCGGCGAGCAGTCTGGCGCCCTGAGCGCGCCAATCGAGCTTGGGGTAATCACCGCGCGGATGCATCTTGCCTTTTCACGTACCGGGGTCGAGCCTGCGAATGCGAAAACGTGTGCGGAGTGGCACCGGGTGGCCGAAGGTGACCTTTGCAATGCACTCGAGTTGGTGGACGGTGCCGAAGGTCAGCGGCTGCGCACCCTTGCCAGGCGCATAAGCCAACGCCTCCTGCCAATCGCGCAGTGCGCCGGCACCCCAATTATTGATGTGCACGGTGATCTCCATATTGGCCAAATCCTGCGCACCTCGAAGCCGTACGTCTACACCGTCGTCGACTTCGACGGCAACCCACTGCAAAGTGCGCTCGAGCGAATGCAACGCCAACCGGCGGCCCGTGACGTCGCCGGCATGCTCGCGTCACTTGATCACGTCGGGCGGGTAGCGCTTTATCGAACCCCAGGGATCGACCCGGTACTCGTCGAGGGGTGGATCACCGCCGCGCAGGATTTGTTCTTGGCCAATTACCGAGACGAGCTGGCCCGCGCAGATTGTGCGCACCTTCTTGATGAGCGGCTACTCGGCCCGTTCCAGGTGCAACAGGAGTGCCGCGAGTTCGGCTACTCGGTGCGACACCTGCCGCATTGGCGGTATGTTCCCGATACGGCACTGCCCGCCCTCTTGGACCGATTGGACAATTCGGCATGAATCCCGAAATGTTCGCCGCCGATCTGCTGCGTAAACCAGAAACCATGCGAGCCCTGGCTGATCGCCTCGCCCAAGACAACCCTTGGCGCGCGGTGGCCGACCAGAGCCAGCTCGTGCTGCTCGGTATGGGTTCGTCGCACTATGCCAATAGTGTTGCGGCAGCGAGATTGCGGGCTACTGGTGTAAACGCGGTGGCCGAATTGGCGAGCAGCGACCTCCTGCCGAAGGCGACGGAAAATACCGTAGTCATCGCGGTTTCAGCCTCCGGCGGATCACTTGAGACTTTGGCCGCGCTGGCGAACTACCAAGACCGGTGTCACATAATTGCCCTGACAAACACCCCGGGCTCGAAAATCACCGAGCTTGTCGGGGATGTCGTGCTGATGGACGCACAGGTTGAGCAAGGTGGCGTTGCCTGCAGGTCATTCCAGCACACCCTTGCGCTCCTGCTCGCCCTGGAGTCGCACCTGGCCGGCGCTCTTGATGTGCCAACGCTGCTACGTGCCAGTGCCGATGCCACCGACGATCTACTCCAGCGCCGCGACAAGTGGTTACCACGCGTCAGCGAGCTCATGCTCGGGCCGCAAGGCACCCACATTGTCGCTCCAGCCCAAAGACTTAGCTCTGCCCAACAGTCGGCGCTGATGCTTCGCGAGGGCCCACGCCTGCCGGCGGTTGCCTGCGAGACCGGTGATTGGAGTCACGTTGATGTCTATCTGACCAAGAGCACCGATTACCGCATGCTGCTGCTCTCCGGGTCTCGTTGGGAGCCTGAGTTGATGCGCTGGGTGCTAGAGCGGGGCAGCACGCTGGTTGCGGTTGGCCAGGATATCCCCGAAGCCGGATTTAGCCTGCGCTACCGAGGTGACGAAAATGATGATGTCAAGTTGTTGTCCGAAACCTTGGTCGCAGAACTAGTTGCCCAACTCGGTTGGGCTACTGCACCTTGAAAGTTACCGTCAGCGGGGCGTGATCACTCCACCGCTCCGCGTAGGAGAGTGCCTTGCCGACCACCGCGGCCACCGCCTTACCGGCTAGGCCCGGGGTAGCGATGACGTAGTCAATGCGCCAGCCCCCATCGGTGTCGAACCCGCGCCCGCGCCATGACCACCAGGTGTATGGCCCGGGGCCAGCACCACCGAGGGCGCGGCCGAGGTCAACCCACTGCCCGGCAAACCAACGGTCTAGATACTCGCGCTCTTGCTCCAAGAACCCGGCTCGGCCACGATTTCCGCGCCAATTCTTAATATCAACTTCATGGTGGGCGATATTGAAATCACCGCAAACCACCACCTCGCCCCCCGCCCGGGTCGCTCGGGCACGCAGTGCTTTGAGGCGCGCATCCATCGCGGCTAAGAACTCATACTTATCAGCTTGCCTAGGGGTGTCTGCTTCACCGGTATGGACATAGACCGACACGACCGTTACCGGCCCACCCTTGGTATCGAGGTCGACTTCGATCCAGCGGCCGGAGTTCGCGAGCACCGGATCCTTCATCACTTCACGCACCGCGGTTGGCTGCTTGCGGGTCAAGATGGCAACCCCCGCGCGGCCAAGTTGCGGAGCCGGTGCGTGGGCTACGTGATATCCCCGCAGTGGCGACTGCGCGAGTGTCGCATGTAGTTGCTCATGGGTCGCCCTGACTTCTTGAAGGCATATGACCTCCGGCTTCGCATCGGCCAGCCAATCCAAACCGCCACGACGATGGGCCGCGCGGATGCCGTTGACGTTGACCGTTACCACCTTGAGCATTACTGGCTTAGGCAATCCGAAGGGTGATCACTTGACCGGTAACCGCGGTGACGGCGGCTAATAGCGCATCGCTATGGCGCGCATCGGTGCTGATCGGGTAAGTCTGGCTCTGGTCAAAGCGTTGCGGATCGGAGAAGTCGATAGTTAATACATCAGCCTCAAGTGACACCAACCGCGCGTCGAAGTAGAGCAGCCAAGCTACCCGGCTTTGAGATTCCAGATAGAACAGGACGTCATTCCACCGCGCCTTCAACGCCGCCAGTTCATCCGCAGACATAGTTCTACGCCGCATCAACGTCGGGCGCCACGTAGCAGATACCAAGCACCGTATCCAAGGGATGCAACACCAGCACGGGCAGCATCAGGCCCAGATCCGTTGTCGAGGTCACTTCCACCACTAGGCCCTGCGGCAACGAGGCAACTGAAACCGCCGGCCAGCGCGATACCCCGCCCCCGAGGCCCACCCCGAGGGCTTTCGTCGCCGCCTCCTTGGCAACCAGGATGTCAAGTACCGACGCCACCTTGGCATCGACGAATGCCTGCTCAGTCTTGGACAAAGCCCGCGCCACCATATCTATTCGCCGGTCGGCATATTCGATGTCAATACCAACTAAGGCCCCCGGATCAGCGGCCGCCGCTACCACCACCCCAGAGTTATGGGTCAGGGAAATCACCGGTGAACCACCAACGGCAGCTAGCGCTGCGCACCGAGCAAACGGCGCTCCTTCGTCATCGATGTGAATCTCAATATCACCCGATTCAAGTTGCTGGCCGCGTTCACTCGCCCAGGCCCGCACCACATCCTTGAGCGCCATACGCCCAAGTAACCACTCATGTTGCCGACTCGAACCTGGGTTAAGTGACTGCCAGGTCACTTGCTCAACACTTGTCAGCGCCGCACCCATCAAGTGTGCACTCGCCAAAGCGCTCCCTGGCGCGATCTCGGAGACTTCAATGCGACGAACGAGCACCTCGGCCGGGCCAATATCCCAAGCCTGGCTGGCGAACTGCCCTAGTTGCACATTCCACCATCGCAGCAGGGCTGGATGTAATAGCACTGAGGGCACATATCCTTACCGCCGCGACGCTCAAGGGCTACGGTCTCGCAGGCCGGGCACGGGCCCGGGTCACCCATCACCCCTTCAGTATGCCGCGGCCCAACCGGCCGGTCAGCCCGCCACGCTCCGGATTAATCCACCTAATCGACCGGTCGGGCGCTGGCGGCGTTGGCCAGTTGTTGCCCCCGCGCAATTGCCGCGCCCAATACGAATGTGGTCACCGGCACCTGTTGCTCCCGCGCCGCCCATCTGATCAAGGTCTGCTCGCCCGGGGTCAGCCTGATATGCAGCCGCGCCGTTCGAAGATCCTTCACCGCTACCCCCTGCTCAACGTGCTTGCGTCCCAAGTTGAGCAAAGCGCAGGGGTCAGACAGTTACACGGATGTCCTTTGCCTGCGGGTGGCAGCACCTGCTCTCAAAGGGGGTGACAGGCCTCGGCCGGCGGTGCAACAGTTACTCCTGAACTTTGGTAACCAACCTTTTGGGGCAAGATGGACGACACAACCGCCTACGCCGCAGCCCTCGCATCAGCCCGGGAGGGCATGGCCGAGGGCGGCATCCCGATCGGGGCCAGCCTTATGGTCGATGGCGGATTGCTGGCGGTCGGGCGCAATCAGCGCGTGCAACTCGGGAGCTCGATCCATCACGGCGAAACCAATTGCATAGAAAATGCCGGACGCCAACCGGCGAGTGTGTATGCCCGCTCCACGATCTTCACCACTTTGTCGCCCTGCTTTATGTGCGCAGGCACCATATTGCTCTACAAGATTCCGCGGGTAGTCATCGGTGAGAACTCAAACTTTCAGGCAAGCGAGGAGCTGCTTCGCAGCCACGGGGTGGAGCTTGTCGTGCTCGACGACGCCGAAACCAAAACCATGGTCCGGGATTGGATCGAGGCGAATCCGAGGCTCTGGAACGAAGACACTGGCGAGGAGGACTAGCCGCCACTAGGTAAGGCTGGTTAATGATGAAATAGTCTTGGCCCAATGGCGCCCCAGACGCAGTTGCACCGCCCCACCAACCCGGTCCTGGTGCTTGATTGGGGCGGGGTGCTGACCACACCCGTCCAGGGCGCTTTCGACAGTTGGCTGGCGGCGGCCCACGTCGAACCCGAATCATTCATGCGCGTGATGCGCGAATTCCACGACACGGCCGATAGCCCACTGCACCGCCGTGAGCGGGGCGAGATCACGGTCAACGAGTTGGAGCAGGCACTTGCTCCCCACCTGGTCACCTTGGCCGGCCAACCGGTTTCGGCCGATGGTCTGCTGGCCAAGATGTTCGAACACCTAGAGCCAAACAATGCGATGCTGGAGGTTGTTGAACTTGCCCGCAAATACGGCTGGAAGACAGCCGTGTTGTCAAATGCCTGGGATGGCGATCACTATGCCGCCGACTTACTCGCGCAGTTCGATGCGGTAGTGCTCTCTGACCTGGCCGGTGTTCGCAAACCCGACCTCGTTGCGTACGAGGCGATCATCGGGGCCCTTGGCGTTGATGCCGAGGATTGTGTTTTCGTTGACGACATGCGCCGCAATGTGGTCGCTGCAACGGAGGCCGGGATGCAGGCTGTTCAATACACGCCCGGTGTTGAGGTACTGCTAACCGAGTTGATCACCAAGGGTGCCGAACCGCTGAAAGCCGCCGAAGACCCGCGCGGGCTGCGGTTGGCGCCGCTCACGACCTACTTGAACACCCAGCTCGGTGGCAATATCGTCGAACTCGACCCGACCTTGCTGCCCGGGGGCCGGTCTAATGTCAGCTACCGGCTAGCCGGCGGTGATCTGGGCCCACTCGTACTGCGGCGGCCACCACTTGGTCACATCCTGCCGACCGCCCACGACATGGGTCGGGAGTTCAAGGTGCTGACCGGACTGTCAGCGGTTGGGTTTCCGGTACCAAGGCCGATCGCCCTGTGCGTGGACACGGAAGTAATCGGAGCGCCCTTTGTCCTGATGGAGTTTGTCGACGGCTTGGTGATTGCCGACGCGGTGAGCGCAAGCAGCCTTGATCCGATCTCGGCGCGGATGGCCTCGCAGAACTTCGTGCAGTGCTTGGCCAATTTGCACGACATAGATCCAAGGGCCGCCGGGCTGGCGGATTTGGGTAAGCCCGCCGGCTACCTGCCCCGGCAGCTGAGCCGGTGGATAAAGCAGTGGGAGTTGACGAAGAAGATTGACTACCCCAATGCCGATCTACTAATCGATTGGCTGCAGCGGGCGGTAACTACTGTGCCGGAGCAGACGAAGGCTTCTATCGTACATGGTGATTACCGCCTCGACAACGCCATCATCGACCCAATCACCATGGAGATAAAGGCAGTTTTGGACTGGGAGATGTCAACCCTTGGCGATCCACTGCTCGATGTCGCTTTGACGCTGCTTTATATGACCGAGGGTGACGACAACCTCCGCAACACCGTCCCGATCGCCCTCGAGGTGACTTCCTCGCCGGGGTACTACACCCGGGCCGAGTTCCTTACCGCTTATTGCGCCATCACCGATGCTGACACCAGTTACCTAGACTTCTGCCTGGCGCTTTCGTGTTTCAAGCTAGCGGCAATACTTGAGTCGATTAAGAACCGCAGCCAAGCGGGTGAGCAATTGGGTAGCGCCGAGCATTCGGGTGATCTCATCGGCGATGCCTGCAATAATCTGCTGTTGCTCGGCTTGGCCGTCACCGACGGTGACGGGGTTGCCGGACTAAACCGGTGATCGATCAGCTACTTCACCCCAGCGAAGAGAGTCGGAGGGTGCCATGACGGCAGGTATCAGCCATTTCATCGACCGGCTGACCCTAGAGCCCGTGGATCGGGATATTTTCTCGGGCACCTGCCACTCGGGTGCGCCACTTCGAGCCTACGGCGGCCAAATTGCCGCGCAGGCTTTGATGGCCGCCGGGATGACCGTTGACGATAAGGCCCGGCGGGTGCATTCCCTCCACGGCTACTTTCTGCGCCCTGGGCGCACCAAAGACTCAATCATCTACTTGGTAGATCGGCCCCGTGATGGCCGATCCTTCTCCACCCGCATCGTGCGGGCGGTGCAGCACGGCGAGACGATCTTCTTGATGACAGCCTCCTTCGCCATCACAGACGTCGGCCCGGACCACCAGTTCGAGATACCCGCGGTGGCAGCGCCAGATGACGTGCCGGAGATGTCGTATCCGCAGCTCTTGGCACTTGATCCCGATGCCGCCCTTAGCGTGAACTACCCGGATCAAGCCCTAATCGATCTGCGCATTGTCGACCACGAACACCATGTTTTCCTGCGTGATGGCCGCTATGAGCGCATGTCATGGGTGCGCATCACCGAGTCCCTCCCGATTGACCCGTTGGCTCAGGCCAGTGCACTTACCTATCTATCCGACTTGACGATGGTGCGCACCGCGCTTAGCCCCCACCTCGAAATGCGCGACGAGCTCCAACTCGCCTCGATCGACCACGCCATGTGGTTTCATGCACCGATCGACACCAGCCAGTGGCTGCTGTTCGCGCAGGACACCCCGGTGGCGCGAAGTGGCCACGGTCTGGCGCGCGGGTTGTTCTATGACCGGAGCGGGAAACTTGTTGCCTCGGTGGTGCAGGAGTCACTGATGCGAAAGCACAAGAGTCACTGACACTGCGGTGCGGCGGCGAAGGCATCGCCGATCTCACCTCGAGTTGACTCCGTGGCTGTATCTAGATCCGAGATGAATTCCTTGCCGGCGTCAAACGTCACCTTTGCTGAAATCCCAGCCTGCACTAAGGCACTTACCAAGCTAATCGGGTCGTTTGCCTCACGGGCAGCAGCAATGAACTTCGCGGTCTCGTCGCGGGCCTTCAACAACTCATCACCACTGCCCTGAACCTGGGTGAGGATCGTCGATAGTTCAGCATAATCAACCGGGACTTTCCCGAGCGCAGCACCGAGTTCCTCCATTGACGCATTTATTTCGTCAAGGTGGGCATTTAGCTGAACTTGGAATTGATCAGCGGCCGAGACCTCCGAGTCCGGGTCGAAGGTTAGATCCTTGCCAAAGTCAATCAACGTCGCCCCAACGCCATCGCGCGCCACGCAAACGCCACCGGCCCACCGGGCCAATGCCACCGCAGGATCGGGTGTCGGCGAGACTGAGGGTGCCGCTAAAGTCGTGGTGACTGACGAGGACCCGGCGACTTCAGCGGTGTCGCTCGCCCGGGTCAGGTAAAACACCACGCCAACTAGCACCAAGATCGCGGCCGCAACTGCTATCACGGTCCGGCGCATAGCCAACTATTACCCAGAACAGCCAAGTTGGTGGGCAATCTGGCCCAATTCCTGCTCTGGATATGGCTGCTGTCCGGACCGAAATTGCAGCGGAACAGCTTTAGGCCTGAAGTCTGCAGAATTAGCCGGGTAAGAGGCTAGGAAAGGGCCATAGTTGACCGGTGAGTACACTCGACGTAGTCTCAATGGAAACCCCAAACTTGGGCGATCGCAGTTACGTGGCCGGCCGTGGCTCCTCGGCAATCGTGATAGACCCACAACGCGATATTGACCGCGTCGAAGGGATCCTCGATCAACGTGGGTGGTCGGTCTCACACGTCCTTGAAACCCATTTCCACAACGACTACGTAAGTGGCGGCCTTGAGTTGGCGCGGGCCCTGGGCGCTGAGTACGTCGTGCCGTCAGGCATGGATATTGCCTTCAGCGCGAATCAAGTTAGTGATAAGGACGAAATCCCTGCTGATGTTGCGCTCATTCGAGTGCTGCATACCCCGGGGCATACCCCCAACCACCTCTCATTCGCGCTGAATACCGGAAGTGCGGACGTGGCCCTCTTCACGGGTGGCTCGCTGCTCTTTGGCAGCGTTGGCCGAACTGATCTGCTCGGGGCCGCATTGACCGAACCACTTGCCCATGCCCAATGGAACTCAATGCGGCGCATTGCCAGTGAAGTCACTAATTCAGCCCAGGTGTACCCAACGCATGGCTTCGGCTCATTTTGCAGTGCCACCGCAACCGTGGGCAATTCTTCCACCGTTGCTGAGCAGCTGCGCACCAACCCGGTGTTTGGCGTCGACGAGGAAACCTATGTATCGGAACTTATTGCGGGCCTGGATATCTTCCCAACCTATTACGCGCATATGGGGCCAGCCAACCAAGCCGGGGGCGGACCAATTGACCTCTCCCTGCCGCAGGTAGCCAGCCCCCAAGAGATTGCCGCAGCCATCGCTCGCGGCGAGTGGGTTGTTGATCTACGCCACCGCAAGGCATATGCCGCCGATCATCTCCGCGGCACCTTGTCCTTCGATGTCTACGGCAATGCCGTTACCTATCTCGGCTGGATGATCGACTGGGGTACCCCAATCACGCTAATTGGCGACGACATCAGCGAGATCTCAACAATGCAACGTGAGTTGGTGCGGATCGGCATCGACCGCCCGGTAGCCCATGCGGTTGGGTCACCAAGTGACTTAACCAGCTCGGGCACACCCACCACAAGCTACCCGCGAGTCACGCACATCGAGATGGCAGCAGCCCTGAAAAGCACCGGGCAATTGCGAGTGTTGGATCTGCGCCGCAATAGTGAGTTCGATGACGGTTACGTGAGCGGCGCGAAACATGTGCCGCTCCACGAGCTTCGCGGGCGAGTCGATGAGATAAAGGTCTGGGCAGCCGATGATGCCGGCAGCGGCCCGGTCTGGGTCTACTGCGGTAGTGGGTTCCGTGCGTCGATTGGCGCGTCACTACTTGAGGCCGCAGATGTTGAGGTTATCCACGTCGATGATGACTTCCCGAATGCCGAAAGAGCCGGACTGGTAATCGAAAGGCCACCACACGGGCACCGCATCGGTGCCACGTACGCCGACTAGCAGCGGCACCACCTAGGCAAAAGGGTTGCAAAGTTGGCGGTAATCGAAGCGCTACTAGTCGGGGTGACGATCGGTGCCATTCTCGGGCTGATCGGTGCTGGGGGGCGGTTATCGCTGTCCCGGCCTTTATCTACCTCTTCGGTTTCAGTGCCTTGCAAGCCACCACCGCATCCCTCGCGGTCGTAACCGTCTCCGCCGCATCAGGTGCGGTGCCGCGCCTGCGGCTGCACCAGGTGCGCATCAGCCAGGCCCTTGTGTTTTGGGGTTTTTGCATCATCGGCGTTTTCGCGGGCCGCAGGCTAGCCACCGTTATCCCCGCGTCAGTGATCATTACCGGCTTCGCAATCGTAATGCTGGGCGCCGCCTATGCAATGTGGCGCAAGTCCAGCAAGGTGGCCGACACCGAAATATTCCAGCCCAAACGCTGGCTATTGCCCGTAGTTGCAACCGCGATCGGCCTGCTCACCGGATTATTCGGCGTCGGTGGTGGTTTTCTGATCGTGCCTGCCCTGGTTCGCGTATTCGGGTTTCCGTTTGCGATCGCGACCGGCACCTCGCTCATGGTCATTGCGCTCAACAGTGCCACCGCACTTATCTTCAAGTACGACTCCTGGCAGCAAATCCCATGGCATATCCCTCTGCTGGTAATCGTCGGCGGGGTGATCGGATCGGTGCTTGCCGCTACCGTCAATTCAAGGATCCCGCAGCGCTATCTGGAGCGGGGGTTCGCGATATTGCTGGTGCTGCTCGCCGGCTGGATGGGCATCTCTGCTTCTGTTGATTGGTGAGTTGTTGCAATGAAATCTGCCTTGGGTGCAAGGGGTCGATGCAACATCTTTCGGATCGACTGATTCTGCTAGTGGCTGGTCAAGTACCCCGGCAAGCTCGAAGTCGAGGGGGTGACCTGAAGAACGCGTACTCAATCCTCGCCGGGCAAGGCTGGGCTCAACTGGTTGACCCGCAATAGCCGCCTTACTTGCGTCAGACGTTAAAGCGGAACTCGACTACGTCGCCATCGGCCATGACATATTCCTTGCCCTCAATGCGCACCTTGCCCTTGGCCTTGGCCTCGGCCATCGAGCCATTGGCGACTAGGTCATCGAAGGAGACAACCTCGGCCTTGATGAAGCCCTTCTGGAAGTCGGTGTGGATTACCCCGGCGGCCTCAGGCGCGGTTGCACCGATCGGAATGGTCCAGGCGCGCGCTTCCTTGGGGCCTGCGGTCAGATAGGTCTGCAAACCCAATGTGGCGAACCCGACCCGCGCGAGCGCATGTAACCCAGATTCGACCTGGCCGACCGACTGCAATAACTCAAGTGCCTCATCGTCGGGTAGTTCGACGAGTTCTGCCTCCAATTTAGCGTCAAGGAAGACGGCCTCAGCAGGGGCAACTAGCTCACGCATGCGTTTCTGAAAATCCGCATCGGCAAGTTGTTCTTCATCGACATTGATCACATACAGGAACGGCTTAGCGGTGAGCAGGAATGATTCGCGCAGCGGCGCAGTGTCGATACCCGATGCGAATATCGTCGTGCCGCCATCGAGTAGTGCCCGCGCCTCTTGTGCGGCAGCCAAGTTGGCGGCTTTGGTTTTATCGGTTCGAGCCTCTTTCTCCAGCCTCGGGATCGCTTTGTCGAGTGTTTGGAGATCAGCCAGGATCAACTCGGTATTGATTGTCTTCATATCCTCTTCGGGAGATACTCGACCTTCGACGTGCACCACGTCATCGTCATGAAACGCTCGCAGCACCTGACAGATCGCTTCCGACTCCCGGATATTTGCCAAGAACTTATTTCCAAGGCCCGCGCCCTCACTGGCCCCTTTCACGATTCCCGCGATGTCGACGAAAGTCACGGCTGCCGGCAACTCACGTTCCGACCCGAAGATCTTGGCGAGGACGCCAAGTCGCGGATCGGGTACGCCCACGACGCCCGTGTTCGGCTCGATGGTGGCAAAGGGGTAGTTCGCCGCCAGCACGTCGTTCTTCGTCAGTGCGTTGAAGAGGGTTGACTTGCCGACATTCGGGAGCCCTACGATGCCAATGGTTAAAGCCACAATCGGCCACCTTATGCGTCGGGGTGTTAGGTCGAATGAATTGGGTTGGATCGGCCCGTGCTGCCATACCCGTCTCCCTTTTGCCGCGCACCGAGAGCTGTGGCATCCTTAGGGCGTGGATCAGCCGACCGTCACCGATGTGATCGTGCCACCGATGGTGGATCCGTTCCACGACTGGCGAGATGGCGACACTTGGCTTGCCGGTGGCACGCTGCTATTCAGTGCGCCAATGCCGCACCTGCGCCGACTGCGCGACCTGTCGCAAACCGGCTGGCCGAGCCTTACCGTGAGTGCGGCCGGCCTGGAGATTGCGGCTACCTGCGGGATAACCGAGCTGCATGAATTCAAGCCACCCGACCACTGGCGCGCCGGGCCATTCCTGCGGCAAAGTGTCGAGGAGTATCTCGCCAGTTTCAAAGTCTGGAACCGGCAGACCGTCGGGGGAAATATCTGTGCCTCCCTGCCCGCCGGGCCGATGGTGATGATGGGTGCGGCGCTTGACGCCGAGTACAAGATCCTCGCATTGGACAAGAGCAGCCGACTTGTGCCGGCGATCGACTTCGTTACCGGTGACAACACGAACATCCTGCAGCCGGGCGAACTGCTCAGATCCATCCACCTGCCATTGTCCGCGCTCTTGCGGCGATACACCCTCCGCAGGTTCGCACTGACAAAGCATGGGCGCTCGAGCATCTACCTCGTAGGAACTCGCGACACCGAGTCGAATGAGATTCTTATTACGGTTAGCGCTGCCACGATCCACCCGGTCCATCTGCGATTCAACGGCGCCCCCTCCAGCGAGGACGTCCGAGTCGCCCTGGATCGTTTGATACCCGATGATCTCTATTTCGACGACCCGAACGGAACCCCAGCGCACCGACGTCACCTGACCTATGTCTTTGCCGAACAAATCCGAACCGAGCTTTCGGCCTCCTGAGGACTATCAACCTATGCCTATCAGAGTTAATGGGCGCACCTTCGACGCGTCGCCGCACCCCGGCCAATGCCTGCGTACCTTCTTGCGCGAACTTGGTCACCATGGCGTCAAGAAGGGATGCGACAGCGGCGACTGCGGTGCGTGCACGTTGTGGCTTGACGGTAAGCCCGTTCACAGTTGCCTGGTGTCAGCCGTGCAGGCCGAACGCCATGAGATCACCACCATCGAAGGTCTAGCCAACGGCGATAACCTGCATCCGATGCAGGAACAGTTCCTTAAAGCCTGCGCATTCCAATGCGGCTTCTGCACGGCGGGCATGATCATGACTTGTGCAGGGATGAACGAAGAGCAACGAGCTGACCTGCCGGCGGCAATGCGCGGATCACTTTGCCGGTGTACCGGCTATCGAGCAATTGAGGATGCACTTAATGCCATCACGAACATCGACGAGGCGCCAGCCGCAGGAAAAGCGGTGGGTACCAGTGTCGGCCCGGCCGACGGCAGGGGCATCGTCACCGGCACCGCCCAGTACACCCTCGATCACGACATCACCGGGTTACTGCACCTGAAGGTGGTGCGCTCACCACATGCACACGCGCGGGCGCTCTCCATCGACACCAGTGCCGCCAAGGCAGTACCGGGAGTTGTTGCCGTCTACACCTGGGAGGACGTACCCGACAAGCTCTACGACACCGCCTGCCACGATAACCACCTAGTAGACCCCGACGACACCCGCATGCTCGACCAAGTTGCCCGGTTCATCGGTCAACGCATGGTGGCTGTTGTTGCAGAGAGCGTTGGTGCTGCCGAAGAGGGGTGCCGGCAAGTGGCTATTGAGTGGCAGGAGTTGCCGGCCGTCTTTGACCCCTTGGCGGCCATGCAACCGGGTGCTCCCCTGCTACATCAAGGCGTGACACTCGATGGGCATCTGAAGCGCCCTGCAACCAACATTCTCCTTGAATTCAACAAGTCACGCGGTGACGTCGAGGCCGGATTCGCGCAGGCCCACATCGTCCATGAGGCAACGTACAACACTCCGCGGATGGCCCAGGCGCCCCTTGAAACCCATGGCAGTGTCACCTGGATCGATGAAACCGGCGTGCTCCAAGTCCGAACGAGCACGCAAACGCCATTCTTGGCCCAAGCCAAACTCTGTTATCTATTCGACCTGCAGGCCAGCGAGATCCGCGTCTTTACCAAGCGGGTGGGGGGCGGCTTCGGCGCTAAGCAGGAAGTCTTCACCGAGGATCTATGCCTCTTGGCCACCATTGACACCGGCCGGCCGGTGCAGTGGGAGTTCACCCGCGAAGAGGAGTTCTACGGCGCCTCGCCCCGGCACCCGATGCGGATCACCGTCAAGCTTGGGGCGCAGGCCGATGGCACGTTGACAGCGATGCAGATGGACGTGACAACAAACACCGGCGCTTATGGTAATCACGGTGGCGAGGTGCTGTATGCGAGCAGCAATGCGATGACGTGGTATCGGTGCCGGAACAAGCAATACGACGGCCGCGCCGTCTACACGAACAACGTCCCTTCCGGGGGCATGCGCGGATATGGCGCGGTGCAGACAACATTCGCGATTGAATCCGCAATAGATGAACTAGCTGCGGCACTGGGTATTGACCCCATGGCGATGCGGCGCAGGAATGTCGTCGTGCCGGGCGACGATGTTGGGATCGAGCGCAGCCCCGGTGATGACGTATTGGGCGGCTACTGCCTAGACGAGTGCATGGAACTCGTAGAAACAGCGATGGCGCGCGGCAATGGCGTAGAGGCACCAAGTGGTGACGATTGGCGGGTCGGCACCGGTTTTGCAATATCGATGTTCGAGTCCTCGCCACCTACCGAACATCGATCTGAGGCCGGTGTCACGCTCCTCGCCGACTCCACCTATCAGGTCAATGTCGGTACCTGCGAGTTCGGCAACGGGACGACTACCGCGCAAGCGCAGTTCACGGCTACTGCGTTGAACACCACCATCGACCGCGTCAAGGTGGTGCACGGGGATACCGCCACCAGCGGTTGGGACACCGGGGCCTTCGCCAGCGCTGGGCTTAATGTCGCTGGAAAGGCCGTTGCGCTAGCCGCCCAAGCGTTGCAGTTGAAAATCATCAATTTCGCCGCCCGATACCTGGGAGTCGAACCGATTGACTGTGTCTTACGAGCAGACGAAGTTTGGTCCGATAAAGCTTCCGTCAGCCTGGTTGAACTCTTCGCCGCAGCCGAAGACGCCGGCGTGACCTTGGCGCAGGCAAGACGAGCGTACGGATCACCGATCAGCAATGGGTTCAATGTGCATGGCGTGCGGCTCGCGATTAACACAACTACCGGGGAGATCGTGTTTCTGCAGGTGGCCCATGCGGTTGATGCCGGCACCGTGATCAACCCCATGGCCCTGCGCGGGCAGGTTGAAGGTGCCGTCGTCATGGGGATCGGCGGGGCAGTCACCGAATGGTTCCAAACTGGTCCACGTGGGGAGGTACAAAATCCCGGTCTGCGCATGTACCGCATCCCAAACTTCGCGGACGCTCCCAGGGTAGAGGTCTATGTGCCCGGCACCGCAGACAAATTCGGCCCATATGGTGCCAAGGGGGCAGGTGAGCCACCCATCGATCCGGTGGCACCGGCGATCGCCAATGCCATTGCCGACGCGACCGGCGTCCGGCTTCGAGACTTGCCATTTGCCCCACCACTAATTTTCGCCGCTCTCCAGCCAACGACCCCTGCCCAGCCGTAGCACCCGGCACAAAGCAAGGTTTTTTGACGTTTGGTCATTGCCATTAGGTGGCTTAGGTGTTCTCGTTGGTGCTAGCCGCAAGCAGCGGGTTCACTTGGTAACGGAAATCAAATGTCGAAGAATGAAGTGGCCGCGCCAATTTGCTCGGCACCAAGTGACCGGTTGGCCCTATGTGTTGGTTGGGTGCGCCCGGGTGCCGGCAGTATCGGCGGCACCTCGAGCCCCTCAGGTTATCTAAGTGGCTATAACGGTAGTTGCTTTGCGGGTAATGACGAGTAGTTAACTGATCGCAACCGTGTCGAAGGCGGTAACTGTCAGACCCTGCTGGGACCCTTGAGCCATGGATAACTCACTTCCCGCACTGGCCGTTGTCGTCATCGGCATCGGTTTGGTTTTGGCCCTGGGAATCGCGGTTGGCGCTGCCGCAGCCGGCAGGGCCGCGCGGCGCTCGGCGCCCGCCGAATGGGCGTCGGCCCTGGTTCCGGTCACAGCCTCGCTGGGCGCCCTCGCCGATCAGGTCGCCCGGCAGCAGCAAGAAACCACCACCGGCCAGGTCACTTTGCGCACGGAACTGACTACACAGCTGAGCCAGCACGTGCTATCAATGCAGCGCTCAACCGACGAGGTGCGGCGCGAGGCCTCGCGGCTCGCAGCGGTCCTTGGTCGCACCGGAGCCCGTGGGCGGTGGGGTGAGATGCAATTGCGGCGCCTAGTCGAAGCCGCGGGGATGCTCGACCGGGTTGATTTTGCTGAGCAGTCCACGCACCAAGGCGACGGTGGGGCACTTCGCCCTGACATGGTCATTCACCTAGCCGGTGGTCGGTCCATCGTCATCGATGCCAAGGTGCCACTGGCGGCCTTCCTAGAGGCCGAGCAGGCCACCGATGATGCCGTCGTCAGGCACCTGCTCGGCCAGCACGCCACGGACGTTCTCCGCCACATCGACTCACTAAATAGCAAGGACTACCGCCGACAGGTGCCACAGAACGTCGAGTTCGTGGTGTTGTTCCTACCGTCGGAGTCCCTCCTGGAAGTCGCCTTGCAAATGCGCCCTGACCTGCTGGATTACGCATTCAGCCGCAATATCGTGCCGGCCACGCCGACCACGATGTTTGCGCTCATGCGCACCGTCGCGCTGACCTGGCGCCACGAACGCCTTGCCGCCAATGCCGAGGAAATCTCTCGGCTTGGGCGCGATCTGCACTCACGCATCGCCATTTTGGCCCAGCACCTCAGCAAGGTGGGTTCCGCACTGGACTCCGCCGTTGGGCACTACAACAAGGCGGTCGCCTCGCTTGAGACGCGGGTCCTGGTCACCACTCGGGCCTTTAACGAATGCGGCGTCACCGATGATGAGCTCCCTGAAGCCACCGCCATCACCGCGCAGGCGCGGGTCTTGACGGCGCGCGAGTTCATCAGTGACCGGGCGACCACCAATCACCTAGCCAGTTGAGTACCGTACTTCCGTGAGCGAGGAAACAAACCCAGCGGACGACGAGGCATACAGCTCTTTGTTCCGACCGCCGGATGATGTGCCACCGGCTAAGAATCGCGAGCCCGCCGACACCGGCCGGCTATTTCGCAGTAGCCGGACCACCACGGGGGCCGATGCCATTGTCGCCGTCGGCTCAGACCGGGTGGGCACGTTGCGCACCCTGCAGGTCATCGAAGGCGAGGCTCGACCTGTTGCGCCGGCACCACTTGCTGGCCTGCTGCCCCCAACACCGCGTCGTACCGCACCTGCGGTGATTGCGATCACGCCAGACGCCGATTTACCAGCGCTAGTAGCAATTGGTGAGCCGCGCGGGCGCAGGGCCCGACGTACCTTCACCAACTCCACCAACAGCACACAAACCCGTGGGCTTCGGCCAATCGGCGTATACGCGATCGTTATCGGCAGCACGTTGCTCTTTGGGTGCATCGATATCTTCGTCGGCGGCGCCGGCCTTGGGCTGGTCACCGGGCTGGCACTGCTCATCTCAAGTGGCTACGCGGCCTTAACCGTTCGAGCCGGCGATCTGGCTGTCGCCGTCATTGCACCACCCATTGCGTTCTTCTTAGCGGCGATCACGGTCGGTCAAATAGGTGTCACCATCACGGGCGGTGCGCTCATTGGTCGAGCAGTTGCGGTGTTCTTCACCCTCGCCGACAACTGGGCCTGGGTGATTGGCTCAACATTGATCGCCTTGATCATCGTGATCGTGCGGAGCCAGCGCCGCTGATTCACTTATCTGCCTTTGGCTTGCTCAGCGGCCTTCATATCCCGCCGCAACTCCGGTGGCAGCGCGAAAATCAACGTCTCCTCGGCCGTCTTGACTACCTCAACCGAACCGTAGCCACGCACTCGCAACCAAGCCAGTACCTCATCAACCAACTGCTCCGGGACCGACGCCCCGCTGGTCACCCCGACTATGGCAGTCTGGTTAAACCATTCCTCGCGCAATTCGGCTGCATTGTCTACCCGGTATGAGTTGCTGGCGCCAGCTTCAAGCGCGACTTCGACGAGGCGCACCGAATTCGAGGAGTTCGCAGACCCGACAACAATGACAACATCACATTGTTCCGCCATTGCCTTGACGGCTACCTGGCGATTTTGGGTTGCGTAGCAGATGTCATCACTTGGCGGGCTTAGTAGATTCGGAAACCTTGACTTCAAGACATCCACAGTCTCCATCGCTTCGTCTACCGACAAAGTGGTCTGCGAAAGCCAGATCAACTTCGAAGGGTCGGCCACCTCCACCGTGGCGGCTTCGGCCACATCTTGAACAACCGTAATGACTTCGGGAGCCTCCCCGGCGGTGCCAACAACCTCCTCGTGGTCAGCGTGCCCGATTAGGAGGATCTGGAATCCTTCATTGGCGAATCGCTTTACTTCAGCGTGCACCTTGGTAACTAATGGGCAGGTGGCGTCAATGGCTTTCAGGCCCCGTTCAGCCGCCTGCACATGCACGATCGGTGCCACGCCGTGGGCCGAGAAAATCACTGTGGAGCCCTCTGGTACCTCATCTAGTTCGTCAACGAAGATGGCGCCGCGACTTTGCAAATCTTGGACGACATGCTTGTTATGAACGATCTCCTTGCGCACATAAACCGGGGCGCCATAGAGCCCAAGGGCCTTCTCGACTGTCACCACCGCGCGATCGACACCAGCGCAATACCCCCGTGGTTCAGCCAGCAGAACCTTCTTGGTCGGGTTGTCCACCCCTCCATCGTACGGCCGTATGGTCGACCCTGCTTAGGCTGCTGCTGGCAAAGGAGGCCAAATGGCACTGCAGACAACTCCAGAGGAACCGGCGGCAGTCCGCACTGTCTCGCGCGCGGTTGCCGAATGGGTTGGCCGTCTCGGGGCCATCTGGATTGACGGCCAGGTGGCCGAATACCGGCCACGCCCTGGCGCGCGGCAGTTCTATCTGACGTTACGCGACCCGGATGTGGAGATGTCGATCACGATCGTGGCCGATGCAAAAGTGCTCGGCGCGGTCGAGCCACCGATAGCCGCCGGGCAGCGCATCATCGTGTTTGCTCAGCCCGAGTACTACACCGGCAAAGGGAGCCTGCAGTTTCGCGCCAAACAAATCCGCGCTGTCGGCATCGGTGACCTATTAGCCCAACTCGAACGCCTCCGCGCGCTACTCGCCGCCGAAGGGCTGTTCGCCGTAGAGCGCAAGAGGCTCCTTCCATTCTTGCCGCGAAAAATTGGCTTGATCTGCGGTCGGGGCAGCGCCGCCATGCACGATGTCACCGTCAACGCTAACGACCGCTGGCCCGGTATCGAATTCGAGATCCGCGAAGTAGCGGTGCAGGGCGTGCAGTGCGTGCCCGAGGTAATCGGTGCGCTCGAGCAGTTGGCTGCAGATCCAGACGTTGATGTCATCATCATTACGCGTGGCGGTGGCAGTGTTGAGGATCTTCTCCCGTTCAGCAATGAGAGTCTAGTTCGCGCAGTGAGCAACTGCCGAACACCGATTGTAAGCGCCATTGGTCACGAGCAGGACGCGCCACTATTGGATTTTGTCGCGGACCTACGCGCATCAACACCCACCGACGCGGCCAAGCGAGTAGTGCCTTCACTTGCTGAGCAGGAGTCCATCGTCCTGGCCCTGCGCAACCGAGCACGGGTCTCGGTCATGAACCAATTCGAACGCGAAGCCACCAAGATCCAGGATCATCGCAGAAGAATGACGATGGTTATCAGCCATCTGGTCGAAAAGTCAACAGCCCAGATCGCCCACCTAGCCGCGCAGGTTCGCGCATTGTCGCCGGCTGCGACGCTCGATCGTGGTTACGCGATAGTGCTCACCGGTGACGGTGCAATCGTACGCGACGAGTCACAGGTAAAGGATGATCAGATGGTTGGTATTCGCTTAGCCAAGGGGCGTTTTGCCGCAACCCGAATAAAGGAGAAGGCGTGACCAGCAGGAAACCAGAAAGTGCCGAAAACCCGAGCTTCGAAGCCGCGCGCGATGAACTCTCGCTGATTGTTCAGCAACTCGAAGCCGGTGGCCTTACGCTTGAGGAGTCCATGGCACTTTGGGAGCGCGGTGAAGAACTTGCGGCCGTTTGCCAGGGCTGGCTCAACACCACCAGAGCCCGACTAGAGCAGTCGCAGGCCCCCGACTAGCTCGGCGCCAATGACCGCGCGACCTGCTCGAGTTCTTCTTGGGTCGCCGTGCCGCTAACCACCGTGGTTACCTTGGCGCCTGGCAGCACTAGTGAAATCCGCTCGGCAGTTTCATATAACTGCCACTGCGCGCCGTCGATGCGCACTTGCTCAGACGCAATACCGCCAGCAGTCTGCTCCGCGATGAACTCGCCGGTAGTTGCCGCCGACTGGCTGACCTGCACGTACTCGGCCCCCGGGGTCACGTACCCAAGGTGCAACACATCGTCACCACCAGATTTCGCAGTCTCCTGCCACCTCGCGCTCGTGACCTGATATCCGTCTAGGCCCTCGGGCACCAATACCGGGAACGGGGCCAAGGCCCGAGCGGCTATCAACACCTGCGTTGGGTCAACGACTTTGACCGCATCGGGTTGCGGGCGGAGGGTAACGACCAAAATTAAGCCGATCAGGGCCAGCACCAAACCCATGGACCACACCATGTCGGCGACGCTCTGGCGCATGCGCTTGTTGGGTCGCCCGGTCGGCTGGGGTGTGGTCACGAATCAATGATGCTGCATCAACGATAAAGGCGCGATAGCACAGCCGACAGCGGCTAGACTCCCCCGATGGAGGCCAAGATGAGCGCGGTGAATACCTCTGTTTTCGGCGGCGAAGTCCCCGACCGCAACCTGGCGCTGGAATTAGTTCGGGTCACCGAGACCGCGGCAATCGCGGCTGCGCGCTGGGTCGGCCGAGGTGACAAAAACGGCGCCGACGGGGCCGCAGTCAACGCCATGCGCTCACTGATCGGCAGCGTATCGATGAACGGCGTCGTCGTCATCGGCGAAGGGGAGAAGGACGATGCGCCGATGCTTTTCAATGGCGAGCGGGTAGGAGATGGCACCGGGCCAGAAGCCGACGTGGCCGTGGACCCAATCGACGGCACCACTCTCGCCGCAAAGGGAATGCCCAATGCCATAGCGGTCATCGCCGTCGCAGAGCGCTGGGCCATGTTCGACCCGAGTGCGGTTTTCTATATGGAAAAACTCGTGGTCGGACCCCAATGCGCCGATGCCATCGACATCACCGCACCAATCGCTTGGAACCTGGAGCAGATAGCTACCCGTAAGGGCGAAAGCATCGCTGACTTGACCGTTTGCATCCTTGATCGTCCTCGACACGAAGAGCTTGTCGCGAATGTGCGCAAAGCTGGCGCGCGCATCAAATTCATTACCGACGGCGACGTAGCCGGGGCCATTATGGCCGCACGGCCAGGCACCGGTGTTGACCTGCTAGCCGGCATCGGGGGCACCCCAGAAGGTATCATCGCCGCCTGTGCGATGGCCTGCCTCGGGGGCACCATTCAGGCCCGCCTTTGGCCACGTGATGCGGATGAGCGACAAAAGGCCATTGCTGCCGGGCACGACCTAGACCGGGTACTGACTACTGATGATCTGGTCACCGGCGACAACATTTTCTTCTGCGCCACCGGCATCACTGACGGTGATCTCCTGCGCGGGGTCCACTTCGGCCCAGACGGCCCCACCACCCATTCAATCGTCATGCGCAGCAAGAGCGGAACAATTCGCGAACTGCAGTGTGAGCACCACCCCGCCCCAAGGCATGCAGGTCTACGCTGAGGGCATGGACTTCCAGTACCAAGACCTGCTGCCCCTCGGCGATGACACCACCCAGTACCGACTGATTACCACCGATGGTGTTTCAACCGTGTCGGCCGGCGGGCGCACCTTCCTCCAGGTCGAGCCGGCAGCCCTACGCCTTTTGGCCTATGAGGCAATCAAAGACATCTCACACCTGCTGCGCCCAGCTCACCTCGAGCAGCTTGCCTCGATTTTGACCGACCCAGAAGCCAGCCCCAATGACCGCTTTGTCGCACTGGACCTGCTCAAGAATGCGAATATCGCGGCTGGCGGCATCCTGCCCATGTGCCAGGACTCCGGCACCGCGATCGTCATGGGCAAACGTGGCAAACGCGTCTGGACATCAGGTGAAGATGCCGAGCACCTTTCGGCCGGCATCTTCGACGCCTACCAAAAACTGAACTTGCGTTACTCCCAACTGGCGCCAATAACCATGTGGGAAGAACGCAATACCGGAAACAACCTGCCAGCCCAGATCGAGATTTATGCCGATGACCATGCTGGTCACGAGGAGTCCTACGACTTCCTCTTCATGGCCAAAGGTGGCGGTAGCGCGAATAAGAGTTTTCTGTATCAAGAAACGGTCGCCTTACTAAATCCTGAGTCCTTTGCGACTTTCCTTGATGAAAAACTCCGCAGCATCGGCACCGCCGCCTGCCCGCCGTATCACTTAGCAGTTGTCATCGGCGGCACCAGCGCCGAGTTTGCCGTCAAGACCGCAAAGTACGCGAGCGCCCGCTACTACGACTCCCTGCCCGTCCATGGTTCACCTACCGGACACGGCTTCCGCGATCTTGCGATGGAGCAGGAGATCTGGAAGATGACCCAGGAGTTTGGCATCGGGGCCCAATTCGGTGGCAAGTACTTCTGTCATGACGTCAGAGTCATCAGGCTGCCGCGCCATGGGGCCTCCTGCCCGGTGGCCATTGCCGTTTCCTGCTCGGCCGACCGGCAGGCACTGGCCAAGATCACCCCCGAAGGTGTCTTCTTGGAGGCACTTGAGCACGATCCCGCGCACTATCTGCCGGAAATCGAAGAGAGCGCACTAGAGAACGAGGTTGTGCGCATCAACCTTGATGTACCGATGGACGAGGTCCGGGCGCAATTACATGGGCTACCCGTCAAAACCCGGGTATCACTTACCGGATCCTTGATCGTGGCCCGCGACCTCGCCCACGCCCGGATTAAGTCAATGCTGGACCGGGGTGAACCGCTGCCTGAGTATTTCCGAAACCACGCCGTCTACTACGCGGGCCCAGCGAAGACCCCCGAAGGCTACGCATCGGGTTCCTTCGGACCAACCACCGCCGGTCGGATGGATGGTTACGTTGATCTATTCCAGAAAGCCGGTGGCTCATTCGTCATGCTCGCCAAGGGCAACAGAAGTAAAGCCGTGACCGAGGCATGCAAGACCAACGGCGGTTTTTATCTTGGGTCAATTGGAGGGCCGGCTGCGCGCTTGGCGCAGGACAACATCACTAAAGTCGAAGTCCTTGATTTTCCCGAACTTGGGATGGAGGCCGTCTGGCGAATTGAAGTTGTCGACTTCCCGGCCTTCGTTGTCGTCGACGACTTGGGAAATGATTTCTTTGCTGAGACCATGCGCCCAATTTCAGCGCGGATTCCGGTCGGGGCGCCGCCGTAGCTACCGGCGCTTCATGCAGTTTTTCCCGCCACCGCGCCAGTGGCTTTTGCCTTCGCCGTGGCGCCAGACAGTCCAAAATGCCCGGTCCTGCCAATATCGGTTCCACTGCTGGGTTGGCTTTTTGCGCAAGGCGATCACCAGTTTTACGGCTTCGGATCCAAACTCCTTAGCCACTTCACGCTGCATCATCCAAGAGGCACCCACCGCTATCCGGCGATTCATCTGGTACGCACCGCGATAGCGGCCGCCCGCGCTCACGGCTTGGTAATTCGCACCGCTCTCGCGCTTGGTGATGCATTTGCGGACTTTCTCGCGCCTTGGCATGAACCACTTACCTTGATAAAGGCTCACCATCACCCCGCGACGGTCACCTGATTTGAATTCCCCCTGGGCCAAGGCAAGTTCAACCTGCTTGCGCGCTGGCGGTGCGGGAGATACCTGGTCAGCGCCGGCCGGCCCTTCGGCCGCCACGGCCCCCGGCCCGGTGAGTAACAGCGCGATGGCGGTGGCAACAGCAACAGCCGTTGACCCGATCCTTTGGCCCCGCATCCTCACCCACCTCCCGGCGCCGACTTCATAAGTCCCACCGTGCCCGGTTCCGGCCGATGTGTCACGTAAACTGCGAGTGGTAGTTCTCACTACCAAATCATTACAAAATGGGCATAGATCGATTTTCACAACAGGATTACGGAGGAGACCGCAAATTAAAGTGACAGGGATCACATGCTTGTCAACAACCTTGTCCACAGGTTCGTTCCGCTCTGCGCCTCAGATTTTTTTATTACCGGGCGAGCCGCGGAGGCTTACAGCTCAATGCTTTCCAGCATCTCGGTGACCAAAGCCGCTATCGGCGAGCGTTCTGATCGAGTCAAGGTGACATGGGCGAATAACGGGTGCCCCTTCAACTTCTCGACCACCGCCACTACGCCGTCGTGCCGGCCCACCCGCAGATTGTCGCGCTGACCAACGTCGTGGGTGAGCACGACCCGGCTATCGCGGCCGATGCGCGACAGCACCGTCAACAGCACATTTCGTTCAAGGGATTGGGCTTCGTCCACGATGACGAACGCATCGTGCAGCGAGCGCCCCCGGATGTGGGTCAGGGGCAAGACTTCGAGCATCCCGCGGTCGACGATCTCTTCGACGACCTCTTGGGTCGTGACCGCACCCAACGTGTCGAAGACCGCCTGCCCCCAAGGGGACATCTTCTCTTGCTCATTGCCCGGCAGGTACCCAAGCTCTTGACCGCCGACTGCAAATAACGGCCGGAACACGATCACCTTGCGATGCTGCCTGCGCTCAAGCACGGCCTCCAGGCCAGCACACAAAGCTAGCGCGCTCTTACCGGTACCGGCGCGACCACCGAGTGAGACGATCCCGATATCCGGGTCAAGAAGTAGGTCAAGTGCGATGCGCTGCTCCGCACTTCGCCCGTGCAGACCAAATGCCTCTCGATCACCACGCACCAAGCGCACCCGCTTGTCGGCGGTTACCCTGCCAAGTGCGCTACCGCGATCGGAGATCAGCACCAAACCGGTGTGACAGGCAAGGTCGCGGGCAGCATCTAGATCAATAACGGTTTCGTCATAAAGTTGATCGATTTCTGCGGCCGCTACATCGATCTCGGCCATCCCGGTGAAACCAGTCTCAACGACCAACTCCGCGCGATACTCCTCTGCGGCCAGTCCGACGGCTGAGGCCTTGACGCGCATTGGGAGGTCCTTGCTGACTAGGACAACATCGCACCCCTCATTCGACAAACTGCGGGCCACCGCCAAAATGCGGGTGTCGTTATCGCCTAATTGGAACCCGGTCGGCAATACCGAGGTGTCGATGTGATTGAGCTCGACGCGCAAGGTGCCGCCTAGCTCACCGACCGGCATCGCGGCATCTAGGCGGCCATGGGTGATACGCAGGTCATCTAATAATCGCAGCGCATTGCGCGCGAAATACCCGAGCTCTGGATGGCTGCGCTTGGCCTCGAGCTCGATAATTACGACTACAGGGATTACGACATCATGCTCATCAAAGCGCAGCATCGCCCGGGGATCCGAGAGTAAAACTGAAGTGTCAAGAACGTAGGTGCGGCGAGCGGGGCTGGACTTTGATGGGGTCACTTAGCCTCCTGTGCGGCCGCAGGCGGCCGGGCGCGGACGCGGGTCCGCGGCTGCAAACCCGCGCTTCTGACGCTAAAGGGACAAAGTCGACATCGCGCGTTGACACGCCGGAGACTAGGCGCCGAACCTGCGCTGCCGATCTGCGTAGGCGCGCAGCGCGCGCAGGAAGTCAACGTGCCGAAAATCAGGCCAATAGGCCTCACAGAAGTAAAACTCCGAGTGCGCACTTTGCCACAGCAAGAAGCCGGACAGCCGCTGTTCACCTGATGTTCGAATGACTAAGTCAGGGTCGGGCTGACCCTTGGTATACAGGTGTTCGGCGATGTGCTCAACGTCAATAACCTGCGCGAGTTCGTCCAGGCTCGTGCCCAGGCTGGCTTGTTCCTGCAACAGTGCGCGCACCGCGTCGACTACCTCGCGCCGACCGCCGTAGCCGACAGCGATATTGACAAGTGACCCGGAAACGTCGGCCGTGGCCTCCTCGGCCTCTTTAAGCAACCGAGCGGTGCAGTCCGGTAATAGGTCAAGGGCGCCCACCGGGTGCAGCCGCCAGCGGCCCTGGGCAACCAGCCCCGACACAGTTTCTTCAATGATGCCCAGCAGTGCGCCAAGTTCAGGCTCCGGCCGATTCAGGTTGTCGGTGGACAGCAGCCATAAGGTCACCACTTCCACGTCAACTTCATCACACCAGCCGAGGAAATCAACTATCTTGGCGGCGCCGGCTCGATGGCCGGCCGAAGATGATGAGCCTTGGGCGGTTGCCCACCGGCGGTTTCCGTCGAGAATTACGCCAATATGCCGCGGACGATCAGCCGGTGGAATCTGCCCCAGGAGATTGCGCTCATAGACGCCGTATAGGAGATTTCTAAGACCCACATGGGCAGGTTACTCCGTTGCACCCGGTTAGTGCGGACTATCGCGCAGCCCGAGGCATCCGGATAACATGGAAAACTGCGTATTCCAATAACTCGCGGAGTATCTGGTCCAGCAACGGCGATTGCCGCCTTGGCCCTGACCGGTTTAATTGCGGTGGCGCCGGCGCATGCGGCAACCGATGTGCACCCGATCATCGTGCCCGGTCAGGCAACCCAGATTCAGGGGGTGGACCAGCGGCCACCGCCGCTTTCCGCCACCGGTTTCTACACAGCCGGAGCGGGCTTCGCCGATGAAATCCGCGCTTACCGCGCATCTGGCCAATTCGTAAATGACCAGCGCGCCGTAGCGAAAAGCGCCGATAAGTACCTGCGCAAATGGCTTGTTCGAACCTGCGGCGATACCTCGCAGGAGGTGTGCAAGGCTGGCGAATCGGGTTCGTGATCGGCGATCAGATCAGTGACTCGGCCGGTGGCCATACCGCGCAGGGGTTCTTACTACCCAACCCGATGTATTTCATTCCTTAGAGCGACCTCAGCCGTCGTGGCTAGAACTAGCGCGGTTGCGCGGTGGGCGCTCATGGGGGTAGCCCCGCTGGTTCTAGACCGTCGATCATTTGTTGTTGCGTTTTGGCTCCTCGGGTGTTTCCCTTGAGCATTCGCTCAACCCCGTTGCGAGCACTCTCTGGAGGGATGCAAACCCTATGCCTATTATTGATGTGAATGCGCCTGTTAGTTCAGCACCGACCGGCCGGCTCGCACTTGGGGTGGGTTGGGCTCGTCCGGGTGTGGCCGGTATCGGCGACACCCAAAAACCCTCTTACACCGGTTCGTGCTGGATAGCGTTTGCCTGCTTCGAGAATGACGAGTAGTTAGCACTCGGCTAGGTAAGGATCGGCCTAATGCCGCAATCGACTGAAGAATTGCTGACTGCGCTATTGCGTCTTGCTGGGCGCAACTAACTTTTCCAATTCAACCGCCGATGTGGTCGGGCGCTGACAAACGAACCCGTGGCAGACGTAAGCGGTAGCCAACTGGTCTACCGCCGGACGATCGCGCAGCAGCGGCACACTGGATTCCTCTCCGGCCACCGCCAGCGCCGTTACCGCACCTGGTGACACCGACATCAAGGCGATGTGATGCAAGTCGGCTGCGCGGGGATCTGCAGGCGTACCGATAACCGCAATCTCAATTGGTCCGGTGAGCAAGGCCGATGCCGCGGCCAAACCCCAGCCAGCGGCCCTTGGCGATCGCTTTGACAGCATCCTCGCAGCTCCAAGGGCCCGCTCCGCGATAACCCGGTATTCGCTCATCCCGGTCAGTGCCGAGAAAGTGATGCAGGCGTTCGCGGTGGCAAACCAGCCCGAGGGCTCGGCATTGTCAACAGCATCGCGTGGCCGGCGCACTAATGCGGGTGCGTCATCGGCTGTATCAAAGAACCCGCCTTCGCCATCGGCGAAATGCTGGATCGCGATATCAAGCAGCCTGCCCGCTAGCACCAGCCATTCATCAGCCCCGGTCACTTGGTAGAGGGCCAAGAAGCCCTCAGCAACATTGCCGTAGTCATCAAGGACACCATCGTTGGCACCGGCCCGACCGTCACGCGAGGTGCGGCAGAGCCGATCATCGTCATGGGCACCCAAATGCACCGCCAGGAGCAGGTCTGCCGCGGCTACGGCCGCCTCGATCCAGTCTGGCTCACCAAGTAGTGCCCCTGCTTCTGCCAATGCCGCGATTGCGAGCCCGTTCCAGGCCGCGACCACTTTGTCGTCGCGACCTGGTCGCACCCGCTGCGCCCGAGCCTCGAACAGGGCGGACCTAACTAGCTCCCAACGCGGCAGATCCGCCGGCTCATCGCGCAATTGCAGGGTCGACAGCCCGTGCTCGAAGGTTCCGGAAGTCGTTACCGCAAGTAGGTCGCCCGCCCAGGCGCCATCAGCTGCGCCGAGCACGTCAACCAGTTGTGCAGGCGACCACGCGTAGAACAAGCCCTCAACACCTTCGCTATCGGCATCGAGCGCGGAGGCGAATGCGCCTTCTGGGGTTCGCATTTCCCGGAGCAAGAATCCGGCCGTTTGCCGCACCACCCGCTCGGCAAGCACTGAGCCGGTTAGGCGCCACCAGTGGGAATATACGCGCAGCAATAGCGCATTGTCATAAAGCATCTTCTCGAAATGTGGCACCACCCAGTCGGCGTCGACCGAGTAACGAGCGAACCCGCCACCTAGTTGATCGAAGAGCCCGCCACGTGCCATCGCGTTGAGCGTGCGCTCAGCCATCGCGAGCGCGAATGCATCATCGGTGCGTGCCGACTCACGCAGCAAGAACTCAAGCAGCATCGACGGTGGGAACTTAGGCGCACCGCCAAACCCGCCCTGCCCTGAATCAAAGTCTTGTTCCGCAGCTCCCACCGCCGCACGAAGGTCGCCAGCATCAGGCGGCCCACCTTCTGGTGTCGGAGTAGTCCGCTCATTAATTGCAGTGATGATGCGCTGACCTGCCGCGAGAACCTCATCGCGGCGCTGCATCCACGAATCAGTAATCGCCGTCAGCAGTTGCGGAAATGATGGCATGCCGTGTCGCGGAGTCGGCGGAAAGTAAGTACCCGCATAGAAGGGGTGGGCATCATGATCCAAGATCACCGTCATCGGCCAGCCGCCATGGCCGGTCATCGCAACGGTTACGTCCATGTAAACCGAATCAATGTCGGGACGCTCCTCGCGATCAACCTTTATCGAAACAAAGTTTTCATTTAAGTACCCCGCAATGCCGTCATCCTCGAAGGATTCATGGGCCATGACATGGCACCAGTGGCAGGCTGAATAGCCGATCGATAAGAAGATTGGCACATCACGGCGCCGCGCTTCGTCGAACGCCTCGGCAGACCACTCCCACCAATCAACCGGGTTGTGCTGATGCTGAAGGAGATAAGGCGACGTCGAGTTCGCCAGGCGATTAGGCACTCCTCATCCTCCCCCATCGGGCGCCTGCACGCCCCTTGCCACCTTCGTGGTGGAGCAGACCCCCCTTCGGCCGGCTCGAACCCGCGACCTGGGCGTGGGAGGACCCTGACGCCAAATTAGGCCCGCAGGGCTTGCGCCAACTCGTCAAAAGCATCGACCATCAGGGCCATGTCCGCGGCCGTGTGCGCGAGGGAAACCAACCACTGCTCATCGAGCCCCGGTGGCGTGAGGATGCCCCGGTTAACGCCCCATAGCCAACTGAGTTCGGCGGCGCCAAAATCGGTGCGCTTGTAATCGCGGTAGGTGCGAACCGGTGTGGTCGACCAAGTGATCGCGCCCTTTACCCCGAAGCCAACGGTGTGCGCGGGGAGTTCGTGGCGCACGATTAGGTCATCCGCGGCGCGCAGCGCACCCTCGTTCACTAACTCCGCGGCAGCCAGTGCCTCCATGGTGCAAATCTCGTCAACCGCGGCGGCTGCGGCCATCACCAAAGGATTGCCGTTGTAAGTGCCGAAGTGCGGCATCCGCCCATCGGTTACCGCGGCCATCACCTCGGCGCGCCCACCAAATGCAGCCAGCGGCAGGCCGCCGCCAATGCTCTTGGCCAGGCAGACCAGATCCGGTGTCACGCCGAGGCGCTGCGATGCGCCGCCGTAACCAGCGGTGAGCCCGGTCTTGACCTCGTCGAAAACAAGTAGCACGCCGTGCGCATCACATGCTGCGCGGACTCCTGCAAGATATCCGGCATCTGGAAGTACTATGGAAATATTCTCCAGCACCGGCTCCATCACCACGGCGGCAATCTCGTCGCTATGGGCGCTCAGGATCTCCTCGAGTCGCTCGAGATTGTTGTAAGGAACAACGTGCACGGTGCCGGCCTCGACATCAAACGGGACAACCGGGTTCGGGAAACCTTCGGGGCCGGCTATTGCGAGATCGGGTTTGGCCGAAACTACCAGTGCGTCATAACCGCCGTGATACCCACCCTCGATCTTGACAATCGCGTGACGATGCGTGTAGGCCCGAGCCGTGCGCACCGCATACATGGTTGCTTCGGTGCCGGAGTTGGTGAAGCGCACCCGATCCAGCCCGAATCGGCGTTGGAATCTTTCCGAGACTTCCGTTGCCGAAGGCGAAGGGGTTACGAACAGCGTGCCCGTCTCAAGTGCGGTCATCACCGCCTTGACCACGGCCGGGTTCAAGTGACCGACCAGCATCGCACCAAAGCCCATAGACAGGTCAAGGAGTGGTCGACCGTCAACGTCTTGCAGCCAGGCACCCTTTGCCGACTCGATTGCGATCGGGTATGGATCCCAGTGTTGGAATGACGACGGCACGCCCAACGGCAATGAACCAGCTGCCCGAACATGATGAGCGGCTGATCCGCCGGTGGTGGCGGCGAATCGCTCCCACTCCTGATCCAGCATCGCTTGCACCCGGGCCGGGTCAATCGGCACCGATGACTTCGGCACGTTACGCCAGGTCGCCGGGTCATTCGGCGGCAACGAAGTACGGGTATCGGTGGTCGTATTAACTGACATAGGGCAGCGCTCCAAGATAGGCCCGAAATTCGGCGGCTAACCCGATGGTAGCGGCGCCCGACGCCCAAGTCACTAACGCCTATGAAACCACTAGGACTATCGTGGGTGCATGCGCCGCATAATCGAACTGTCCCGCTATGTAGTAGCAGTCCCAGCCATCGGCACCATTATCGGCTCGTTTGTCCTAATGGTCCTCGGTGTCTGGGAAATCGGGGTTTCCATCCTCAACCTCGTCAACAGATCGGTTACCGTAAAGCAATCAGTAGTTGGGATCTTGACCGCAGTCGACACCCTACTGCTGGCAACAGTGCTCTTGGTAATCGGCTACGGCCTCTACGAGCTCTTCGTTGACAGTTCGGTGACGCTGCCCGACTGGCTGGAGATTCGCTCACTCGATGACCTTAAGAACAAGCTAATCGGTGTGGTCGTCGCGATCATCGCGGTGGTTTTCCTCGGCTATCTGGTTGACGTCAATGATCCCAGCGAGATCCTTTACATCGGAGCCGGCGCAGGTGCTATCGTGCTCGGCCTTGCCGCATTCACTTTTGCAACACGCAGGGGATGACAACCCCGCGCTGGTTCACCGACACCGATGAGGGCCACTCGCGGTGGTACGTCGAGCGCTTGCGGACAATGGCGGCCGAAGGCGAGGATCTCGGCGGCGAGGCTCGACTGATCGACGCGATGGTGCCGCCAGTTTCACGCATACTTGATGCCGGATGCGGCCCCGGGCGGGTTGGGGGTTTCCTGTATTCCCGCGGGCATGAGGTGGTAGGGGTAGATGTTGACCCCGAGTTGATCGCGGCCGCCAAGGCCGACCACGTGGGCCCAACTTGGCTGGTCTCGGATTTATGCGAATTTAACCTTTCAACCCAAGGCCAAGGCGAGCTATTTGATGCCGCCATCATGGCGGGCAATGTGCTCGCCTTTGTCGCCCCCGGCACCGAGCAACAAGTACTTGGCCGCATTGCGCAGCACTTGAAGCCCGATGGCTTCGCGGTGGTTGGTTTCCACACCGACCGATATGAGATGGCTGAATTCGACAAGCACCTCGCTGGTGCCGGATTCACCCTCGAGCACCGGTTCGCAACCTGGGATCTACGACCCTGGCGGGCCGATGCCGACTTCGCGGTCAGCGTGCTCCGACTGCCCCCCGCGTAAACCAATCCAAAATGGCGCGTGCACCCCCGGAGCGCGGGTAAGGTAACGCGATCGATGACGAAAGGGGGCGGTTAGGTGAAGTACTTTCTCCCACTTACCGACCCGATCTTGGAAATGGTCGATATCAGTGTGAAACTCAGCGGTCTGCAGATCCTCGACAGTGTCAGTATCGGGGTGCCGCAAGGCACGGTCACGGGCCTGATCGGCCCGAATGGTGCGGGCAAGACCACGGTATTCAACGTGATTAGTGGGTTCGTCGCGGCCGACTCCGGCGCCATCAAGGTAGACGGGGTGCGGCAAAAGCACATGCACCCCCATCACCTTACGAAGATGGGCATTGCCCGCACCCTCCAAGGTGTCGGGCTCTTCCCGACCATGACCGCACTCGAAAATGTCATGATCGGTGGCTCCTCGCAGGTGCGCAGCGGCATTTTCGCGCAAGCCCTTGCGATGCCGTGGACAGATATTGAGCAGAATCGGCTTCGCGAGCAGGCCATGGCCATCCTCGGAGAACTAAATATCGCTGACGCAGCAACCAGATTGCCAGCGGAGTTGCCCTACCCGATTCAAAAGCGCGTGGCACTTGCCCGCGCCCTCATCAGCGATCCGCAAATACTCCTACTCGATGAACCCGCAGGTGGAATCAGCGCCGCTGACATCTCCGAGCTGGCCGACCTGATTCGCAGTTGGGTGCCCAAGCGAACTGTGCTGCTAGTCGAGCACCACATGGAACTGGTCATGGAAGTGTGCGACCTCATTTGGGTATTGGATGCCGGAAAAGTGATCGCGGCAGGGCGCCCGGATGAAGTGCGCCAGAACCCTGCCGTGCTGGCCGCCTATCTTGGCGAAGAAGGTGCCGCCTGATGCTCACCATCACCGAACTATCGGTCAACTACGGTGCGGTTCAAGCCCTTTCCAATGTTTCGATTGAAGTGCCAAAGGGCGAGGTAACCGCTGTCATCGGGGCCAATGGGGCTGGCAAGTCAACACTTATGCGCGCCTTGTCCGGGCTGGTGAAGCCAGGTTCTGGAACTGCAACGGTCGGTGGGGTCACCATCACCGGCCGCAAACCCGAGGACATCGTCCGCCTCGGCGTCGCGCTCGTACCCGAGGGTCGATCCACCATCCCCGAGCTAACCGTCGAAGAGAACCTGCGCCTCGGTGGCCTGTGGCGCGACAAAGCGGCCCGAAATGCCACCCAGGTGCAGGTATTTGATTTGTTTCCGGTGCTGGCCGAGCGTCGTAGCATGCGCGCTGACACCTTGAGCGGCGGTGAGCGCCAACAACTTGCGATCGGCCGGGCCCTGATGTCCGAGCCGCGAGTGCTGCTGCTCGATGAACCGTCCCTTGGACTGGCACCCCTAATTGTCACCCAGATTCTCGAACTGGTGAGCCGGCTGGCTACTGAATCCAATCTGGCGGTCCTGCTGGTTGAGCAAAATGCCGTTACCGCGCTGCGGGTTGCCACCACCGGGGTCGTCCTGAACCTCGGCAAAGTCGTCATGGTTGGCAGTGGCTCCGAAATCGCGTCCGACGAGCAACTTCGAAATGCCTACCTAGGCTATTAGGAGGTGACACCATGACAACATTCCTTGACTACCTGCTCGGCGGCCTAGGCTCCGGTGCGATCATCGCGCTGATGGCCCTGTCGTTGGTGCTCATCTGGCGTTCAACTCGCGTGGTGAACTTCGCGCAAGTTGGGCAGGCGATGTTCACCACCTTCATCGCGCTGTCCATCCAGACCTGGACCGGCTCCTGGTTTATCGCACTCGTCGGCGCTCTGGCAGCCGGCGCACTTCTCGGCGTCATCATCCAATACCTGGTGCTACGCCCAGTCAAACGCAACGACACCTCTGGGGCCATCATCGCCACCTTTGGCGTGCTTATCGCGCTGCAGGCCGCGGCCGGCATGATCTGGCCGGGTGGCAGCCAAGCGTTCCCGCAGCCATTCAATAACGCTGGGATCGAGTTCGCCGGGCGGGTGTGGCCAATCTCAGTTTATGACTTTGTCGTCATCGGTATCACGGCCCTGCTCGTCCTTGGCCTCACCCTGCTCTTCACCAAGACCTCACTCGGTCTGTCGATGCGCGCCGCCGCATTCAACCCGGAAGTCGCCAAACTCTCCGGAGTTCGAGTTTCGCGTGTTCTCACTTTCGGCTGGGCACTAGCCGGGTCAGTCGGGGCTGTCGCCGGTGTCTTGGTGGCCCCGGTTTCGACAATCTCACCGAACAGCTTCGATATCTTGCTGGTCTACGCCTTCACCGTCGCTGTCATCGGCGGCCTTGACTCCTTGATAGGCGCGATCTCCATCGGAGTATTCACGGGGCTGGTCATCTCGCTGGTCTCCGGCTATAGCGACTCAGGTAACGCACCGATAGTTGCACTGCTGTTGCTCGCGCTGAACTTGATCCTGAAACCCGAAGGCGTCTTCAGTCATCACAAAGCGCGATCGGTCTAGGGGGCGCCATGGTGAATCTGCTGCGCCTGCCTGGCGCCCGGCTAATTGGCCACCTCGCCATCGTCGTGGTCATTTGGGCCGTATTGCTGCGCATCAACGATGCAGTCGATCCCTTGATGAGCTACTACCTGGCACTCGCGGCAATGTACGCAACCGCAATGTTCGGCATGGTGATCCTTGTCGGCCTATCCGGTCAGGTGTCATTGGGTAACGGCGCGTTGATGGCAATTGGCGGTTATGTATTCGCACTCACCAGCTTGAACTGGCAGACCGTCCCGATTCTTGGCTGGCCGTGGAATCCAATCTGGTCGATGGTCTTTGCCGGGTTTGGCGGTATTGGTGTCGGCCTGATCATCGGCTGGATCGGGGCTCGACTCCGCGGCCCCTATCTGGCCGGTCTAACACTTGGGATCGCTGTAGGCCTGCCAGCGGTTGCCACCCGGTTCCCGGAGTTACTCGGCGGCGAAACTGGATTAATGCTCACCGTGCCCTACCCCGAAGGTGGCTACGCCCCGGCTGTTGCTGATGTACCACTCGATGAAAGCGCACCAACTGCCGAAGCTGTGCCCTTGGAGCAAGCGCCGTTGGATGAGGTGCCACTAGAACAGGCACCACTAGAACAAGCACCGCTGGACGGTGAAGGCGCCGGCGACGACATGTTGACCGCCGACAACTTCCCCAGCGCTGATAGTGCCGCCAGCCCGGCGGCCGAGGACCTGCTCACCGCCGACAACTTCCCCAGCGCCGCGGCGACGCCAACAGAAATCGCACTTCCACTAGACACCGCACTGCCAACAGATGCCGACCCGATTGCCGCCGCCGGTGCCCTCCTGGATAGCAGCTTCGTGCTGGAGCGCTGGCAGGCCACCTTGGCCGTCACAGCGGCTTGCATCATCGGATTCTTGGCCCTGAACTTGGTGCGCGGCCGCCAGGGTCGCGTCTGGCGCGCGGTCCGTGACGACTCGGTTGCGGCCGCTGTCGCAGGCATCTCACCTGCCGGCTCGAAGATTTCGGCATTCGTCATCAGCAGTTTCTTTGCGGCCATCGCCGGCGCCGTCTTTGCCCAGATTCTCAGCTACGTGGGCCCGGGGGCCTTCGGGCTTGGGCTATCCCTGTCGCTGCTGGTGGGCGTCGTGCTCGGCGGCCGAGCCTCCTTGGGTGGGGCGATCATTGGCGGCGTGCTACTCGTTGCCCTCCCAGAGCTGGTCTTCAAGGTTGCCGGCGAGCGCGGCTGGCCGGCAAATATCACCGATAACGCACCAAACCTGGTCTATGGCCTCTTGGTGGTGCTAGTAGTGCTCGTCGCCCCCGGCGGGATTCTAGGGGGCCTTAAGGACGGCGGGAAACGGCTTACCACCAAGTCGAGTACCCGCCCCTAACGTAGCGATTTGCCCGATATGCAGCCTTAAGTCTGTTTAACATCGACCTCATCTGGACAACCGAATCGCAGCACCGTACCGTTTGCCAGTACCACCTGAACAGAGAGTTACTAACCAGTTGGTCTGTACAGACCAAGCTCAATGCATGTCCGCAGCCAAACCCCTCCCCTGGTGCAGGGGCGGAGAGCTCAACGAGAGGAAATTCGTGAGAACCACTTCCGCGGCCCGAATGGTCGCCGCTGGGGCGGTGGCAGCGCTTGCGCTTGCCGCGGCCGCTCCGGCTCAAGCAGCAAGGATCCCTACGGCGGATCCCGGTGTCTCCAAAACGGAGATCGTGATCGGCACCACCACGCCTTTGACCGGCCCGGCCTCTCCTGGATATATGTATGTGGCACCGGCTGCGAAGGCATACTTTGATTACGTCAATACCAATGGCGGCATCAATGGGCGCAAGATCAACTACATCTACCTTGACGATCAGTACAACCCGGCTCTGACCAAGAAGCAGACGAACCAACTGATCCTCGGCAACAAGATCTTCGCGATGTTCGGTGCCCTCGGCACCCCGTCGCACTCAGCGGTCGTCGCTGACCTGAATCGCCGCGGGATCCCCGACGTGTTCGTGAACACCGGTTCCTCAAACTTCGACAACCCATCGAAGTACCCGATGACCTTCCCGTTCTTCCCCTCTTACGTGGTGGAAGCAAAGGTCATGGGCTACTACATGGCGAATGACGCCACGCTAAATGCCAAGAAGAAGTGCCTGTTCTATCAGGACGGTGAATTCGGCGATAACGCCAAGCTCGGCTTCACCGCTGCCGGCACCACCTTCGCGGCCGAGACCTCATACTACTCAGGCCAGCAGGTGGCGCCATTTACATCCCAGATCGCGAAGTTGAAGGCAGCCGGCTGCGAGTTGGTTGTCTTCTTCGGCGTCACCTCGGCTACCGCACAGATGCTCGGCACCGCCGCCAAGTCAGCGTTTGCACCGACTTGGATGATCACGTCGGTCGGCTCTGACCCGTCGGTCGTGGGTGCCGCACTTGGTGCAGCCGGCAACACGTTGCTCAAAGGTGTCTACACCCCGAGCTTCCTAGTGCCGATCCAAGACACCACGAACGCATATGTCAGCCAGATGAAGGTGATCGCGGACAAGAACTCCCTGCCGTGGAACTTCTACACCTACTACGGGTTGAACACCGCGTACGTCTTGGCACAGGCCATCAAGGCCGCCGGCCCGGACTTGACCCGCGCGAGCTTGATCAATGCACTGCAGACGAAGGCCAGCACCTTTAGGTCAGCTGCCATTGCACCGATGATCATCAGCGCAAAGTCACATCAGGGCCTAAACGGCTACTACATGGGCCAGTACAACGCAACGGGCCAAGTAGAGCGCCTGACCAGCTACATCATGACGGCCACGAGCGCGACATCTGGCAAGGCGAAGAAGACCACGTTCAAGCCAGGCGCCCCTACTTCCAAGTTGCTTCCGTAGATGAGGACACAAATGAAAACCAAAATATCTCGCCGCCTCGTTGCGGTACTCGCGACGTCGGGGCTGCTGCTCGCAGCTGCCCCGGCACTAGCGCCGGCCCAAGCAGCCGACGCTTGCGCCTTGGGTGCGACCTGTGAGGGCAGCCTTACGGGTGCACTTGGTGCATCCACCTTCAAGATCGTGATGCCAACGACTTTCAACGGCACCGTGCTGTTGTTCTCGCATGGCTATCGCGTCGCCACCCCGGTTCCTGCCGCGTTGGCAACACCACTTGGCATTGCTGCGAGCCCGACATATGTCAAGACTTCGGTGCCAGCCTTCGCGGCAGCATTCGGAAGCGACGTGGCCTATGTGGGCGGCGGCGGTGCTGATGTTGCCGACAATGCACTCGCAATACCGGCGCTGCTCGCCCAGGGCTACGCCCTCGCGGGTACCGGCTACGCCAAGCAGGGTTGGGCAACGGCTGAGGGTGTCGAAGCCGGTGAGAACCTGCTCAAGCACATCAATGGCGGTGCCATCAAGGGCGTCAAGAAGACCATGGTTTGGGGTGAATCCCTCGGTGGGCTCATCGCGCAGACCATTGCCGAGCGCAACCCCGGCAAAATCGCCGGGTCTCTCCCGACCTGCGCACCACTGGCCGGTCCCGAGCAAGCATTCTCGGGCGCGATGACCCTCATGTACACCTGGAAGACCCTGATAGCTCCGACCCTTCGGGTTGCCAACTACGAGAGTTACACCCAGGCGCTGGCCGACCTCGGCACGGTGCTAACCACCCTCGGCGGCGTTTCCGCCGGCACGGTTACCACCTCCGCTGTTGGCTACCCGGTGGCTCAGGCCAACCTGCTCGCGGGGCTGATGGCCGGGCTGCCGACCAAGTCCACGGTGTACGACGGACAAACGGTTAATCCGGCCTTTGCGACCTTGGGCACCCTTGCCGCACTGGGTGGTGGCTACTCCCCGGCATCCGCCGGCGCCAACACCGCAGCGGCCATGCTGCAGAACGTGGGTGGGGCTGCCGCACTTGGCATCCTCGGCCGGTACGAGCTCGAGCAACGCGCTCGCACCATCGCCAGCATTCCCGCAACGGCGACGGCGAACTTCAATGACAACGTCCAAGTGACTTACACCAACCTGCTCTCCGCTGAGCAGCGCGGTGAGTTCGGCGACACCTTGAATGCGTCAACAGTGATGCCGAACCTGCTAAATGCCATGCTCGCAAAGCTGGATGCATCAAAGGGTGACGCAACAGCACGCTTCGGTGCGAATGCGGCAGCGGTCAAGGCAGTTCGCGCCTTGCCAGCTGCCAAGGGTGTGTACTCCGTGCCCACCTTGCTGATCACGACGACCTACGATCCCATCGTGGCCACCGGTAACACCAGTGAGTTCTACGCCAAGCTCGCCAAGAGCGGGGCCAAGAGCAAGCTGCTGAAGATCGCGCAGTACTACACCGTGCCATCACCCGATGGCTACACCAAGTTCGCAGCAGGCGGTAAGTCACCTGATGCGGCGGCCTCGGCAGCGGCAAACACCTCGGGTGTCGGTCACTGCTCCTTCTTCGGATTGGAGGCGGGTGCGCAGATCACCAACGCGGTGAAAACCTTAAATGCGATGGTGAATGCAAAGACCACCTCGGCTCTTAAGAAGGCCAAGGCAATCGAGTACGCCACCGCCGGAGTCAACAACGACGGCATGTTCGAACCGGATGCCTTGAAGCGTCCGAACGCCAAGTAGCAAGAAAGCAGGAAAGCGGGGCGGGTGCAAAAGCACCCGCCCCGCTTTTTAGGTTAATTTTCTTGATATTCTCCGAATTTATGCGTTAAACTTTTTTTTTATGGCGCAAATACGGGTTTCCGAGGCCGCCGAACTCCTCGGTGTCAGCGACGACACAGTGCGCCGCTGGATCGACACCGGTCGGCTCGCCGCCCAGAGCACCGGGCCCGGCCCCATGACGGTCGACGCAGCCGCAGTAGCCACCCTGATGGCGCAGGCGGCCCCCCCGGCGCCGGTTACCACCTCGGCCCGAAATCGTTTCAGTGGCATCGTCACCAGGGTCGAGCGCGATGGCGTCATGGCCCTGGTCGAGATCCAGGCTGGCCCGCACCGCGTAATTTCGCTCATGAGTCGCGAGGCGGCCGATGAGCTTGAGCTGGCGCCCGGGGTGCGCGCAGCAGCAATGATCAAAGCCACCAACGTGATTGTCGAACGCGAGGAGACTTCATGAGGGTTCCCCGCCTGCTCACCGCCGCCGTTGTGAGTGTGGCGGTGACTCTTGGCGGGTCGCCCCTCGCCAATGCGGCGGCTCCGGCGGCGTTCATCGAACCCAGCGGCACCATCACCATCTCGGCCGCATCGTCATTGACCGATGTACTTCCCGTAATCGCGGCAGCATTCACGAAACGGTTTCCGAAAGTCACGGTGAAATTCAATTTCGCAGGGAGCTCTACTCTCGTAGCGCAATTGAATGCTGGCGCACCGGTTGATGTTCTGGCCACCGCATCGGAGGTGGCCATGGCCAAGGCCGTCGGTGCAGGAAGCGTAACCGCGCCAATTCCCTTTGCCAAGAACACCATGGCAATTGCCATGCCCACCGGCAATCCAGCACACATCTCCGAACTGACGGATCTGGCAAAACCCGGAGTCCTTGTCGCCGTCTGCGATGTCGCAGTGCCGTGCGGGGCCGTCGCACGTGATCTATTCAAGAACGCCAATATCACCGTGACACCGGTAACACGCGAACTCGACGTGCGAATGGTGCTAGGCAAGGTGATTGCCGATGAAGTAGATGCCGGTATCGTCTATGTCACTGACGTGAAGTGGGCCGGATCCAGTATCACCTCGGTGACCATTCCAGCTGCGCTCAATGTGATCACCAGTTACCCGGTCGCGACGGCAAAAGCCACGAGCAATCCGGTAGCGGCGAAGGCCTTCGTGCAATACCTGCGCTACTCATTTAGTGCGCAGGGGATTCTTAGAGCTTATGGATTCATGAAACCGTGACGCCACGTCGACCGAACTCCCCGCGGCCGCTTTTCCTCCTGATTCCCGGTCTCATCGCAATCGCCTTCCTCGTAATACCCATGGTCGGGCTCCTCGCCGAAGCCCCGTGGGGCTCGTTCGGTGCCATCCTCACCTCGCAGGTCGCGTTAGAGGCGCTACGCATCTCCATGGTGACTTCGATCGCAGCCACCGTGATCGCCATTTTTATCGGCACCCCGCTGGCTTGGCTGCTCGCGCGGGAGATTTTGCCGGGCACCCGCATACTTCGTGCGATGGTGATCGTGCCGCTGCTGCTACCGCCGGTGGTCTCCGGAGTCATCCTGTTGACCGCCTTCGGCCGGCGCGGCCTGGTCGGGCAATGGCTTTCATCAGGACTCGGAATCCAACTGCCATTTACCACAGCCGGGGTGATCGTCGCTGAAACTTTTGTGGCAATGCCATTCCTGATCATCACGATGGAGGGCGCCTTTAGGTCCTTGGACGGCCGCTTCGAGGACGCCGCGTCGACTCTGGGGGCGTCGCAGTGGACCATTTTCCGGCGCATCACCTTGCCCCTCGTGGGGCCGTCGCTGGTGGCCGGAGCGGTCCTTTGCTGGGCCCGGGCACTCGGTGAATTCGGGGCCACGATTACTTTCGCCGGTAACTTTCCCGGTGTTACCCAATCGATGCCGCTGGCGGTTTATCAAGCCCTTGAAACTGACCGGTCCACCGCTATCGCCTTGAGCCTGGTGATGCTAACCGTTTGCGTGGTTGTCCTTGTCGCCCTGCGTGGGCGCTACCTCAGGCCGACTGCGTCATGACGGTAGTCGCAAACTTCACCGCGCAGCGCGGGGAGTTCACCCTCGAATTCGATGCCACCTTCGAACCTGGCACGGTTATCGCAATACTCGGGCCAAATGGTGCAGGCAAGTCAACCCTGCTGCGGGCGATGGCCGGGCTAGTTGCCGCCTCGACCGGGTCGATCAAAATCAATGGGGTGGTGGTTGATGATTCGCAAAACACCTTCTTGCCCCCGCCAGCTCGATCGATCGGATATGTGTTTCAGGACTATGCGCTGTTTCCCCACCTCAAGGTGCTGGCAAATGTGGCATTTGGGCCCAGATCGCGTGGGCTCGGTCGCAAGCCGGCAAACCGTCTTGCCCTAGAGGTGCTGACCAAAATTGGAATCGCAGAACTCGCGGGCCGCCTGCCCAGCTCACTCTCCGGGGGTCAGGCACAGCGGGTTGCGCTTGCCCGAGCATTAGCAACGAGGCCACAAGTACTGCTACTGGACGAGCCACTTGCCGCCCTCGATATCGAAACCCGAGCAAAAATTCGCCTCGAGCTCACCGAGCAGCTTTCAGCATTTTCCGGGTGCACGGTCCTTGTCACCCACGATCCACTGGACGCGATGATGTTGGCGGATCGGGTCATTGTGCTCGAGAACGGCGCGATCGTGCAAGATGCGAAACCCGCGGAGATCGCCCGACGACCGGCAACCCCTTATGCCGCAGCACTTATCGGGGTCACCTTATTGCGCGGCACGATCAGCAACGGCGAGCTGAAACTTGATCAGGGTGGCATCTTGCATACCGCCGACCTTGACGTTGCCGGCCCGGTGCTTGCGGTCGTGCGACCCGAGTCGGTTTCGGTGCACCGAGAACAGCCAGCGGGCAGCCCACGAAATGTCTGGCCCGGCACCATAGCTAGTTTGCAAGCCGCACATGATCGGGTACGAGTGCAAGTTGATGGGTCGCCGGCCGTTGTTGCCGCGATAACCCCTGCCGCCGTGGCGGACCTCGGCCTTGCTCCCGGCAGCCAGGTTTGGCTGAGCGTCAAAGCCGTGGAGATCGACGTCTACCCCACCGTCAAACACTAGATTGCAGGGGTGGCCAAGCCCCTTGCCGAACTGGTGCACCCAACCTGGGCGCAGGCCCTGACCGGCGAGGAGGGAACCATCGCTGCCATCGGCGAATTCCTGCGCGCCGAGACCGCGGCCGGGCGCCCCTGGCTCCCAGCCGGGGCGCACATACTGCGGGCCTTCACCCAACCGCTACCGGAAGTCCGGGTGCTCATTGTCGGCCAGGACCCCTACCCGACCCCCGGGCACGCGATCGGACTCGCGTTCGCGGTCGGACCAGAAGTACGGCCGTTGCCACGTAGTTTGCAAAATATCTTCACAGAGCTAACTGCTGACCTGAACTGCCCGGCGCCGATTTACGGCGACCTATCCGCGTGGGCAGCCCAAGGAGTGCTGCTGCTCAATCGAGTGCTTACCGTGCAGACCAATGTCGCCGGTAGCCATCGTGGGATCGGCTGGGAGCAGGTGACAAACGCCGCAATCAACGCGCTGGTTCAACGTGTCGATCAACCCCTTGTCGCGATTCTATGGGGCAAGGATGCGGAGGCCCTTATCCCAGCGCTCGTTGATGTGCCCATCATCGCCAGTGCGCATCCGAGCCCGTTATCGGCTCATCGCGGGTTCTTCGGATCCAAACCATTTAGTCGTGCCAACAGGCTTCTCGGCGAACTCGGTGCCGCTCCGATCGCCTGGTCACGCGCCTAAGCGCCGAAATGCCCCTGGCTTAACTGGGTGCGCGCGGGTTAAGCAGGATCCACCGGTTGGGCCGCGACCCTCGTCATAACGTCCTTGTGCACGAAGTACTCCGCCACGAAAGACATGAAGGGAACGGTTCCGGCGATCAGGATTCCGAGTGTGCGCAAGATGCTGTAACGCATGCGGAAGGCCAGATCCACACCAACGATGAGGTAGATGAAGTAAAGCCAGCCGTGGGCGGTCCAGAGCAACCGGTAGAGCCCGGGCTTCACATCGGTATTCGCATAGTCCATGAACCCGTAGCCGACAATGAGCCAGATAGTCAAAGCGCCAAGGACAACTCCGGTGACCCAAGCCATGATGCGGTAACGAAGTGCGGCGCCTTTGATTTTGTTCATGGCCACAGGCTAACGTGACCGGAGTTCATCGGAGAACGGCGGATCCGCACCCGCCCGCTGGCAGGTGATGCCTGCAACCTTGATACCAAAAGTTGCCGCCTCGACCACGGCAGCCAAGTCCGAAAGATCATCACGGCCCTGGCCACGACCCAGCCAATGTGCCAAGAAGCCGCCACTAAATGAGTCACCGGCACCCACGGTGTCAACGACAGCTACCTTCGGGACCTCGAGCACCACGGTCTCACTGGCCGTCACCACTTGGACGCAGTTGGCTCCATCGGTGAATAAGACCAGTGCTCCGCTTTCACGCTGTAGCTCCCGGGCCGCTGACTGCGCCTGGAGATTCGGCATCATGAATGCCAGATCATCACCACTTACTTTCACGATATCCGCGCGAGCGAGGACCGCATCTAGCGTCTGCGTGAAAGCTTGCGATGATCTCATGACACTTGGCCGGCAATTAGGGTCAATCATCACCAGGCGATCTGCCGGTGAAGCCTCAACGACAGCTCTCGTGGCATCGGCCAATGGCTGGAGCACCAGACCAAGGGTGCCCACGTGCACGGCTCGGCAATCTGGCCCAACGGCGGCTAGGGCAGCAGCGGGGGTGACGGCCGCGGCCGAGGTGTTTTCCATCACGAATCGATAAGTTGCGGCACCGTGCTGATCGAGTTCAGCGATAGCCAATGTGGTTGGTTCAGGCACCTGGGTACCTAGTGCGTAGTGCACGCCGTCCTCAGCTAGCAGGCGCATCATTCGATTGCCGAATGCATCAGTTGAGATCCCGCCCAAAAAAGCTGCCGGCACCTCGAGGCGGGCAATCGTTCGAGCCGTATTCAACGGGGCGCCGCCAACGACGGAGGCAAGTACCCTGCCATTCGCATCGACAATGATGTCGATCAGGGCTTCGCCGATGACATAAATCATGATGGCGTAACCGTAGTCGAATCTTCGGGATTCTTCGCACTCATTTCCTGCGCATCGCGCCATAACCAGCGACCGTAGACCACGATTGCGAAGGCCGCGAAGATCAACCATTGAATGGCATAGAAGAAGTTCTGGATTGGGAAAGCCGCATTGTCGGTTACCACTGTTGGCGGCACCGGGGTCGGCGCCGGGGTGAATGCGGGCTGCTGGGTTGCCAGGGTCACGTACCCGGGCCTAGTCTCCGGGCCCCACAGCTTGCGCAACTCAACACTGGAGATCGCGACCACGGTGCCCGGCGCTGGCTTCGCCTCGAGATAGAACCCTTCATCAGGTTGCACCACACCGGCCACCGCCACGCGGTCGTTCGGGGCGATTGCACCCGGCGCGCCAGCATCCGGGAGCCAGCCACGCAGCACCGCGATCAGCGAGCCATCAGTTAGTCGAAGCGGGGTCACCACCCAGACCCCAGGTTTACCATTCAATGACCGGTGCAAGACCAGCACTTGACCTGCACCCTCGTAATTGCCCTCGGCCAGGACCGGTTGCCCAAGCAATTCATTGGCCAAAGTGCCACCGGGCTCGGAAACCTCTTCAACGGGCCGTGGCGCTGACTGCGCGGCCTGCTCGGCTTGAATGATGTCCTGGGTGCGCTCCCACTGCCAGCGACCTAGCACCACCGCGCAGGTGATGAAGATAAGTGCGAGCCCAGCGAACCCAAGCCACCGCGGCGTGACGGCCGTGCGGAGCACCGCCCTAGGAGTTGGGCGGTTGCTCATCTGCACCTCGTTCGACAGCCTCTTTGGTCAATTCGCGATCCGCCGCCTGTTCTTTGTCATCGCGGCCCATCGGCAGGTCCGGGTCAATGCGCTTCATCTGCCGTTTTAGTGAAAACCAAAGGAGGGCTAACGCAACTCCGAGGGCAAGGACGAATAGCCCTGCGATGGGCCCAGCACCGTCGATAAGTTTGCCGAGTTCGTTGGTCGGATCTGGATCCATTACCTGCCCCTTAGTCCGGCGAATAAGTCATTTTCAGGGATCGCGATAGGTACCGTCGAGCGGGCCAACTGGAAATCCTCGGTCGGCCAGACCGCTTTTTGAATGTCCATCGGCACCGCGAACCAGCGCCCTTTGGGATCAATCTGCGTGCGATGCGCCAGCAGTGCTTGGTCGCGTACCTCAAACCAGGCAGCGGCATCGACCCGGGTGGTGATGCGGCCAGCGTCTTCGGGACGATCCTCCCAATTCTTCAGCCAGTCGTCATACGGTGACTCCAGATCCCCGTCGGTCATAGCCAAATGTAATGCGAGTACTCGCTGCTTGCTGAATTGCTGGTTGTAGTACACCTTTGGCACCTGCCACGGTGCACCGCCGGAGCCTGGGTACCTGGTCGGGTCCGCGGCCGCGTCAACGGCAGCCATGGTGACTTCGTGGGTTCGGATGTGATCTGGATGCGGGTAGCCACCCTTTTCGTCATAAGTGGTCACTACCAGTGGCTGGAATTCGCGGATTAGTGCGACCAGTGGCTCGGTGACAACAGCTAGGGGTAGATCCGCGAAGCAGCCAAGTGGCAGCGGCGGCGGGGGTGCGCCGCTAGGAAACCCCGAATCTGGGAAACCCAACCAAACTTGACGGACCCCCAAAATCTGCGCGGCCCGCGCCATCTCCTGGCGCCGAACCTGGGTCAGTCCAAGCTCGGCCACCTCGGCCCTGGCTTCGTCATTTAGGACGTCGCCGAGCTCTCCGCCGGTGCAGGTGACCACCATTACTTCAACGCCCTCCGACACGTATTTGGCGGTGACGGCAGCACCCTTGCTCGATTCATCATCGGGGTGGGCATGGACCGCCATTAGGCGCAGGGCTCGGTGCACAAGCGTTAGTGTGGCAGTCGTGCCTTCGCCATTTCGCCGGGACCAACTCTCCCCGCAGATGATCACCAGATACGGGCTAGACCGCCGGCCCTGGGGCACCATGATCGGGGCCGGCATTTTGGTCGTGGGCTTCGCGCTCGCCCTCGTTTTCGTCACCACCGGACTATCTCGCGACACCCTCACGGCCACTTTGGTCTCTTGGGATGACTCCGCACCCGGCCATGTCTCAGTGTCCTTCGATGTGCAACGGCAAGGGACCGACACCGTCACCTGCGTAATTCGCGCCCAAGATAAATCCCGGGCCGATGTCGGCTATGCCGATATCTCAATTCCACCTGGCGCGGCCACCATTCGAATCGACTACGAGCTGCGGACTTTGGCACCCGCCTATGTGGTGGAGTTACTCGGATGCAGTGTTGGGTCGGCCGCAAATGTGCAGCAACCGCAATTTCCGCCCGGAGTCGTACCGCCAGACCAGCCTTGGGTCCCCGAATAGGTAACAATTCGCGTGCGCGGTTACCCCTTTTCCGAATAGACCGTTACCCTCTTCTTTCATGAGCGACGTAACCTGGCTAACCCAAGAGGCATATGACCGACTCCAGGGCGAACTCACCGAGCGCGAAGGCCCCGGCCGCGTCGAGATAACAAAGCGCATAGAGCTCGCCCGTGAAGAAGGTGACCTCAAGGAGAACGGCGGCTACCACGCTGCTAAAGAGGAACAGGGCAAAAGTGAAGCCCGTATCCGGCAATTGCGACAACTCCTTGAGAACGCGGAAATCGGGGCGCCCGATGCCGAAGTAGATGAAGTCGCTCAAGGAAAGGTCATCACGGTTCGTTTTCCGTCTGATGGCGAAGTCGAGGCTTTCTTGCTGGGCTCCCGCGAGGAAGCCGCCCATGCGTCAATTGAGGTCTACTCGCCAACGTCGCCACTTGGTTCATCGGTGCTCGGTAAGCGCATTGGTGAGAGCGCTACCTACCAACTAGCAAACGGCAAAGAGATGTCGGTCGAAATCATGAAGGTCGAACCCTATATTCGTTAGCAGGCGATACCCATTAGCGAGCGGTCGCATTGCGGTACTTACGGACCGCAAGTGGAGCGAAGATGGCAATGAGCACCGCGCACGAAATTATTGTGTAGAGCGCGGCATGGTCAAGGGACCAGTAATTGGGTTGGATCCCGGTCGGATTCCCGAATAGCTCACGGGTCGCCAAAACCAGAGTGGAGATCGGGTTGTATGCGGCAATCGGCTGTAGCCAATCTGGCATTGATGAGATCGGCACGAACGCGTTCGACAAGAAAGTAAGCGGGAACAGCCAGACCAGGCCGGCGGTGTTCGCAGTCTCCGGGTTAGGCACACTCAGGCCGATCCAAGCGCCCACCCAAGCAACTGTGTAGGCGAAGAAAAGCAGTAACGCGTATGCCAAAATCGCGCTCACTATGCCATTATTTATTCGCCAGCCAACAAGTAAGCCGGTGATGCTCAATACGGTCAGCACGAGAATCTGGCGGACGGCATCGGCGAAGGTGCGGCCCAGCAGCACCGCCGATGGTGACATTGGCAGGGCCCGAAAGCGATCGATGATGCCGCGGCTCATGTCCTCGGCGAGCCCAACGGTGCTGGCCGCCGCCGCGAATGCAACCGTCTGGCCGAAAATACCCGGCATCAGGTACTGCCGATAGGCATTAGCCGCATCGGCTGAACTGGCACCGTCACCGGGGATGGGAATAGCGCCACCAAATACATACGCGAAGAGCAGGACGAAGATAACCGGTTGGACCAGTGAGAAGAAGATCAGCTCAGGAACCCGCAGTGTCTGAATGAGATTGCGGCGCGCCACGACAAACCCGTCGTGTAAGGCCCAGCCGTAAATTGGTCGGCGTGAGGCCACGGGGCGACCTACCGTAATTGCGCTCATCGCCTACGTGCTCCTCTTCGCCGAGTTGGTTTCGGGCGTTGGGTTTCGTCTTCGGCAAGATGGCCGGTCAAGGACATGAACACATCGTCAAGGGTCGGCCTGCGCAACATGATGTCGGTGATTTCGATCTGCTCGAGATCAAGTGCCCGAATCGCGCCGACCAACACCTTTGAACCGCCACTGACAGGTGCGGAGATTTTGTTGTCCTCGATGATCGGCTGCCCGGAGACCACTGACCCTAATGCCAGAGCTGCGCGCTCGGCCACAGCGCTGTCATGAACGGTGACCTCGATTCGATCACCGCCAATTTGATCCTTGAGTTGCTCCGCAGTGCCGTGAGCGATCACATGTCCGTGATCGATCACGACTATGTCCTGGGCCAACTGATCGGCTTCTTCTAAGTACTGGGTTGTCAACAGCACCGTGGTGCCCTCGGCGACAAGGTCATTGATCACCTGCCACATTCCCAGCCGGGAGCGCGGGTCGAGCCCGGTCGTCGGCTCATCAAGGAACAAGATCTCCGGTCGAGCAATCAGGCTAGCCGCAAGGTCAAGACGACGACGCATGCCGCCTGAATAGGTGCGAGCCGGGCGGTCCGCGGCATCCTCAAGGTCAAATGAGGCAAGTAGCTCCGTGGACCTGGCCTTTACGTAGGCCGGGGTCAGGTGAAATAGGGCGCCGAACATGCGCAGGTTTTCGCGGCCGGTCAGGTACTCATCAACGGCCGCATACTGACCGGTCAACCCGATCGTGCGCCGCACCTGATTAGCCTGCTTGACCACATCGAACCCCGCTACCTCGGCATGGCCCGCCGTTGGCTTCAACAGGGTGCTCAAAATGCGCACCATGGTGGTCTTGCCTGCGCCGTTGGGGCCTAGGAGGCCAACCACCTGGCCCTTTTGCACGACGAGATCCATGCCATCGAGGGCTTTGACTTCACCGAAGGTACGGCTAATGCCCTCGGCGCGGACCGCAGGTTGATCTGACATGAGCAGCAGCCTAGCGATCGAGGATTTCATACCCGGCTTCGATCAGCTGACCAAGTAGTGCATCGCGCTGCTCAGGGCCCCGGGTTTCAACTTGCACCACGATATCAACTTCATCGACGGACAATCCTGAGTCGAATCTATTGTGCTCGATTTCGACGACATTGGCGTTGGAATTGCGGACGGTCTCAAGTAACCGCGCAAGAGACCCCGGCCGATCAAGTACGCGGACTCGAACCGTCAAAAAGCGGCCCGCGGCGGCCATCCCGAACCTGATAATGCGCATCAGGAGGAGCGAGTCAACATTGCCCCCACTGATGACCACCGCGATGGGCGGTTCGAAATCTGATGGCCGTGCCAGGACAGCCGCCGTTGCCGCGGCACCGGCCGGCTCCACTAGTAGCTTGGCTCGTTCGAGCAGCAGCAATACGGCGCGGGCAATTTCACTCTCAGATACGGTCACGATTTCGTCAACGAGGTCAGCGACTATCGCAAATGGCACCTCGCCTGGCCGGCCAACCGCGATGCCATCAGCCATGGTGTTCATCGTCGTGATTGCTATCGGGGTTCCTGCTTTTAGCGAAGCTGGGTAGGCCGCACTCTGTTCGGCTTGCACGCCCACTACTCGAATATCTGGCCTGGTTGATTTGATAGCCAACGCCACACCAGCCAACAGGCCGCCACCGCCCGTGCACACCACGACAGTCTTGACATCGGGCATCTTCGCGATTATCTCCAGGCCTAAAGTCCCCTGGCCTGCGACCACGTCTACGTGGTCAAATGGGTGAATTAGTACCGCACCGGTGCGCGCACTGAATTCCCGTGCTGCATCTAGGGCCGAGTCAATAGTCGGGCCGGCGAAATAGACGTCGGCGTCATAGCCCTTGGTGGCCTCAACTTTTGGGATGGTGGCTCCATCCGGCATGAAGACCGTGACTTTGACTCCTAGTAGTTGCCCGGCAACGGCTACCCCCTGGGCGTGGTTACCGGCGCTTGCTGCAACAACACCGCGCTGCCGCTCGGCTTCAGATAATTGGGCGATCTGGTTATAGGCACCGCGGATCTTGAAGGATCCAGCTCGCTGCAGGTTCTCGGTCACGAGCATGACGGGCCCACCGACTAAGTCAGCAAGCCACCTGGCCCCGGCCAAGGGCAGATCGCGAATAACACCGTCAAGGCGCACTGCCGCTTGCTCGACATCAACCAAAGTCGGTCGCTGCACCTCGGTCATGTGCTTGATCCTTCCACTGCCGGTTTACCGGGGAGTGACCGCTGGGCAGCAAGGCGCGCATTTGACGCCGCGTGCCGGCCGGCGGCCCCAGCAGACCCATTTTCCGTGCGCACCGCCCCCGAGTAGCCGCCCCAGGCGCCGCGGGCTGCGGTATTGGCGCGATGAAAGTCACTTATCTCGGTGGCTTTCGCACGCAGCACCAGATCACCTGCCTTGCGACCGGCCCGGCCCCTGCCGTGTTCTGCAAATACTTGATCGCGGGCTCCCGCGCGTGCTTCCTTAAGCCGCTCCTCTATCCGCGCGATGTAGGAGCGATAGAAACTTACCCTCGCAGTATGGGCTGTGTGCGGCTTAGTCGAACGGGACCAGCGGCCGCCGGATTTACGGTGGGACAGATAGGACTCGGTGCGCCAAGTCCCAAGGTTTATCCATGCCTGTGCCGTGTGAGTCATCTGCACGGCTAACGAGGCGAAGAGTGCCTCAATCGCATCAAGATCACCCGGCATCCCGTATGCCATGACATAAGTTGAGTTACTAGCAATATCAACGTGAGCGTCATTTGTGTGTGCCACCGCAATGAACAGCGAGATCAGGTGCTGATTGGCTCTCTTGCCCTTTTCGCCAATGGTGACCGTGCGAATTTCCGGGCTTTGGCGCATTTCAATCCTCGCGGTGTGCGCTCTGGCAAAAGCTAAATCAACACTTGCTGCGGTGGCTAGTGCTTGAGCCTTCATTAAATACGCATCAGCCTCCGCTGCATTGTCGGTGCGCTCGGCTTTCGCGAGAAGTGCACTTATCCGCTCAATCGACATACGAGCCCACGGTTACTCCCGCACCTTGAAATGCACCTTGTAGAACCAGCGCGGCTTCGAAGCCCAGTACTTCGCAGACCAACTGACACATGGTGGTCGTGAACCGGCCGCCGTGAAAGGCATGCGCACTGGTTGCGGGATCCACCTCAACAAACAGCAGGTGGTGGGACAACTCGTGCAGTAGCACCGCCTCGCAGCAGGCCCACCCAGCTACGCCGGCGGTGCCCGAAAGTGGGACCGCGATAGTTTCATTCTCGAACTCGTAGTGCGCTTTGGCCTGCCCGGCTCGGGCGCGCACAAGCACTGACCCGGCATTTGGAAAACTCGAGACGATCCGGTCCAGGCCCAGTACGTCATCGCAATAGTTTTGCATCAACTCGACAGTTTCAAAATACTGCTGTTTCGGTAACGTCAGCCGGGAGCCGAAAAAATCGATTATCCCACCGCGATCTAGTGCCGCCGACCATTGGTTTTCAGCGGCATAGACCAAGGCACGTGATGTGTCGCGTTCAGCCACCGCGGTTCCCCATCAAGTCTGCGGCCAAGTCGGACGCTCTGACGGCCCAGGCCTACTGAGCGCACCAGTGGCGATCCCTGCGAAGAGGGCCGCGCCAATCGCGCCCGGTTCATTGACGTCACAGGTGCGGTAATCACCAAGTTGCCGCTTCTTGACCTCAGCAACCATCGCATCATTGATCCAGCCACCACCCACCACCGCCGAGGTTCTGGGACCGATCACGCTCTCGACGAAATCCGTCATGGTGGCACTTTGTGCAAGGAGGTCTTCGACAGCAACCCGCCAAGCCAATGCCGGTGAGGATTCGTCATCTATCCCGGAAAGCCGAAGGCCACGGTGCGAGGCTGGATCCAATTTCATTGCGGAAGTCAATCGATCAACACCCAGTGCTGCCCTGGCCAACTCCCTGGCTTGTTCGCGGGTCTTCACACCGAGTAATGCGTGCACCCGCTCCATCGACAGTCCCGACAAAGTCGCAGCGAGCACACAGAAGTGGTCAGGGATGACCGACCAAAGCACAGCGGCATCTTGATCAACAAGAAGTTCAATCTCATCGCGCGATAGCGGTGCCGGCGCAAATCGCATCAGGGCCTCAGCTGTACCCATCGAATTAAAGAACACGCCCGCTATTGCGGCACCGGAGGCGAAGGCAGCAGACTGATGATCCATCCCGGTTACGGTCAAAACCGCACCTAGATACGCATCGGGTAGGTGGTTGCGGACCGAACCACAATCGGTTCCGGCTATGACAAAGCGGCTCGGCAAAAGGTCGCCGGTCAACCGCAGGGTTTGCTCCCAGGGTTCGCGAGTAACCACATCAAATAGCCCCGTGCGTGAGGTTAAAGACAACTCACCTACCTGCTCACCGCCTAGGTAATGGACGATCCACTCGGCAACACACAAATGCCGAACGGCTTCGCTGGCCCCCGAAATATTTTGCTGCAGCCACAAGATCTTGGCCACCGATGGTTTCGAATTCAGCCGCATCCCGACATGCCGATGAAACTCGGACCGCGAAATATGCGCCTCGATTAGTTCGACTTCACCGCGTGGGTCGTGCCAAGCCAAGGCCGGTGCGAGGACCGCACCGGTCGCATCCAGCAAGATCCCGGTCTCAGCCATTCCGGTGACGCCGATGCCGGTGACCTTGGCCCCGGTCGGCCAGCTAGCCGACGTCGTCAGCAAGGTGAGCACCCCGGTAGCGGTCACCGCTAGGTCTATTGGGTCCGCGTCCGCCTCGGCGCCTACGTGGCGCCACGGGGTTGGCAGCGCTGCCTCGGCTACCTGCTGTCCGGCCAGATCAACGGCCACCGCCTTGATCCTGGTGGTGCCCACGTCCAAGCCCACGAGCAATTGCGGTGCCATAGCTGCTCCCTTCGGGCTTTACCAACAGGTCGAAAACCCCTACGACCCTGAGGATAGGCTCAAACCATGACAAACCATGAGTTTCGACTGCGCCGGCTCTTTAACCCAAAGTCCGGCCGCTGCCTCGATATTGCCGTTGACCACGGATTCTTCGGTGAAGGCGGCTTCTTGACCGGGATCGAGGATCTAGCCAGCGCGGTCCAGACTTTGGCCGCCGCCGAGCCCGATGCCATTCAATTGACGGTCGGCCAGGCCCACCTGTTGCAGGGCCTGGGCGGGCGACATCGGCCGGCTTTGGTCCTTCGCACCGATGTGGCGAATGTCTACGGCAACCCATTACCTGACTACATGTACAGCCTGATGATTCCCGAGCCCGCGCTGCGCGGTGTGCAACTTGATGCGGCCTGCGTAGTGGTCAACCTCTTCGATCTGCCCGGGCGGCCAGAGGTCCGCGAGGCGTGCTTGCAAAATGTGCTGCTCGCCCGTGCCGACTGCGATCGCTACGGCATGCCACTCATGGTCGAGCCGCTGGCGATGAAGGAATCCGAGTCCGGTGCCTACACGGTAAATGGTGACGTCAGCACAATTTTGCCGGTCGTACGGCAAGCCGTTGAACTCGGTGCCGACATCATCAAGGCTGATCCGACGGATGATCCGGAGGCATATCGTGACGTCATTCAGACCGCAACCGGCGTGCCGGTGCTGGTACGTGGTGGCGGCAAAGTCCCCGACCGCGAGCTCCTAACCCGGACAGCGGCAATGTTGAAGGCCGGTGCCGCCGGCGTGGTGTACGGCCGCAATATCATCCAGCACCAAAATCCAGTTGGCATGACCCGGGCCATCATGGCGATGCTGCACGACGGCGCAGATGTAGCACAAGCCGAGCGATCTATCGCCAGTTCGTGACCGGAATGGAAACTGTCCGCATCGGCATCATCGGCGGTGGCCTGATGGGTCGCGAGTTGGCGGCCGTGTGTGGGCGCTGGCTGCATTTGGTAGATCATCCGGTCAAGCCTGAGGTCGTAGCCGTTGCCGACCTAAACGAGGGTGCCCGCAATTGGTTCAATCAAGTTTCAACCGTGACCACTCTCACGTCGAACTGGCATGACCTTATCGATGATCCAGATATTGATGTTCTCTACATTGCGGTGCCGCATAATCTGCACGAGGAGATTTACCTAGCCGCTGCCGCTGCAGGAAAGGACTTCCTGGGTGAAAAGCCCTTCGGGATCGACCTCGCCGCCGCCGCCGCCATAGTCGAAGCCATTGAGAAGTCATCGGCTTTCGTCCGAGTTTCAAGTGAGTTGCCCTTCTATCCAGGTGCCCAACGCTGCTTTGAAATTGCGCAGTCAGGAGCCTTAGGTGAACTCGTCGACGTACGCAGTGGCTTTTCACATTCCTCTGACCTCGATCGCACCAAAGCGATCAATTGGAAGCGCCAACAGGCCACCTGCGGTGAGATCGGCGTGATGGGTGATCTAGGCATGCACGTGGCGCATGTGCCACTACGCCTGGGCTGGGTGCCGAGTGACGTATACGCCCTGCTCGACAACATCGTTACCGAACGCCCGTCACCTAATGGTCCGGCGAACTGCGATACCTGGGATAACGCGCTGCTTGCCATGCGGACATCCGGTGGGGCGGGCCGGGACTTCACGATGCTTTGGGAGACCAGGCGCATCGCCCCCGGCCAGATGAACACTTGGTATTTCGAGGCCCTTGGGATGGACGCGGGCGTGCGCTTTTCGACCCGCACGCCGGCGACATACCAGCAATTCGCCGTGCGGGCGGGCAAGCAGGTCTGGGAGGAGATTCAACCGGGCAATACCTCCACCTGGCCGGTTATCTCCGCTGGCATCTTCGAATTCGGGTTCGCCGATGCCCTGCTCCAGATGTGGGCCGCATTTCTTGCCGAGCGGGCCGGTGCCCTCGGCGATCGATTCGGTACCGCCACCCCGCAAGAGGCCTTGGCTGCGCACCGAGTATTCGATGCCGCGCTTCGGTCAGCGCAGGCGCGCACGGCCATCGCACTGTGAGTAACCGGTTCACCGGCGCCGTCGGCCGTACCCCACTGCTTAAAGGACTCCCACGCGAAGTCGCCGTACTTTCTGGGGTCGCTTTTTGTGTTGCCCTTGGCTTTGGGATCTTGCTTCCGGCTTTACCAGTTTTCGCTAGGACTTTTGGTGTCTCCGCGTTCCAGGCCAGTGCGGTGATCTCGGTCTTTGCGCTCGCTAGATTCGTGACGGCACCAATTGCCGGCACCCTGGTGGAGAAGTTTGGTGAACGGCTCGTGCTGGGCACCGGGCTTTTCATAGTTGCGGGTTCAAGTCTGGCTGCCGGATTCTCACAGAATTATCAGCAGTTGATCGTCCTGCGCGGTATTGGCGGGCTGGGCTCATCCATGTTCACCGTCTCTGCCCTCGCCCTGCTGTTGCGAGTTGTCGACAACGCGCAGCGCGGCCGCGCATCAAGTGCCTACCAAGGCGGCTTCCTGCTCGGTGGAGTTGCCGGACCAGCGGTTGGTGGCTTGGTCGTTGCCTGGTCGATTCGAGCACCCTTCTTCGTTTATGCCGCCACCTTGATCGTCGCTGGTCTCGTCGCACTCATCTTCTTGGCGAAGTCGCACCTACATGAACGCGAGGAAATCGTTTCGCACGGTGAGGCGGGGAAACTTGAGACATTGCGGGTCGCATTGCAAGATGGTGCGTACCGGGTAGTGCTCGCGGTCAATCTGATCACCGGATTCTTGGTACTCGGCCTGCGCTCTTCGGTGGTTCCACTTTTCGTCACCGAGGGATTACAAAAGGGTGCCTCTCTCACCGGCATTGGCTTCTTAGTTGCCGCAGGGGTGCAGGCCGTGCTGCTACTGCCCGCCGGCCGCGTATCCGACACCACCGGCCGCCGCAAGGCCCTGCTCTACGGCACCATCGGCACCACCATCGGCATGGTGGTACTGACCGCGGCCGATGTGACGGTCAACGGCTGGGGAACTACGGCGGTGGCCGGCACCGCCCTGTTCTTGGTCGCGATGGCAATTCAGGGCGCGGCTTCGGCCTTCTTAGGGTCCGCGCCCGCCGCCGTCGTCGGTGACATTGTGGGCGGCAAGCGCGGTGGCATTGTCGTTGCCACCTTCCAGATGATGTCCGATGTCGGCATCATCATCGGCCCGCTGGTAGCCGGACTACTCGTTGACCTCTTTGATTTCGACTGGGCCTTCGCCGCAGCCGCCGGCATGAGCCTAATCGCCGTGATCTTCGTCTGGCTCATGCCTGAGACTTTGAATCGTCGAGCAGGTGCCGTCGAGTAGTTGACCCGCCAAAAACTAGAGGGCTTGATCCAGGTCCGCTAGCAAGTCCGCAATTGACTCGATTCCGACCGACAACCTGATCAGGTCAGCAGGTACTTCAAGTGGAGTCCCCGCAGCAGATGCATGGGTCATGCGGCCCGGGTGCTCGATCAGCGACTCAACGCCACCCAGTGACTCACCCAGGGTGAAGATTTTGGTGTTGGCGCAAACCGCTAGTGCCGCAGCTTCGCCACCGGCAACACGGAACGAGACCATGCCACCGAAATCACGCATCTGCCGCACCGCAACATCGTGGCCCGGATGGTTTGGCAACCCTGGCCACATCACATCGATCACCTTCGGATGCGATATCAGTAGGTCAACTACCGCACGTGCATTTGCGCAGTGCCGATCCATCCGCACGCCAAGGGTCTTGATGCCACGCAGCACCAACCAGCTGTCGAATGGTCCCGGCACCGCGCCCATCGCATTTTGGTGGTAGCGCAGCTTTTCAATCAACTCCGATTCCGTCGCGACTAATCCGCCGCCGATGACATCGCTATGGCCACCGAGATACTTGGTGGTGCTATGCACCACGATGTCTGCACCGAGAAGTAGCGGCTGCTGCAGGTACGGTGATGCAAAAGTGTTGTCAACGACAAGTAGCGCCCCGGCACTATGGGCGACTTTCGCCAAGGCCTCGATGTCTGCCACATTTAGTAAGGGGTTGGTCGGAGTTTCGACCCAAACCAGAACCGTCCTGCCCGGGATGATCGCGGCAGCGAGCGCTGCTGGATCAGTTACGGCGGCCGGCGTGTGCTCAACCCCCCAAGGACCCGCGAGCCTAGCAAAGAGGCGGTAGGTGCCGCCGTACGCGTCGTCAGGGATAACAGCATGGCTACCGGGACGAGCCAGCGTGCGAATGATGGTGTCTTCCGCGGCCAAGCCGGACGCGAATGCCAAACCCCGAGCACTTTCGATCCCCGGTGCCTCCAAGGCCGCCAGACACTCCTCGAGTGCAGTTCGCGTTGGATTACCGCTGCGCGAATACTCGTAGCCGCCCCGTAAGCCACCAACCCCGTCCTGAGCGTAGGTGGACACCTGATAGATCGGGGTGACAACTGCTCCGGTTAGGGCGTCAGGCTCCTGTCCCGCGTGGATCGCCCTAGTCTCAAAGCCACCGGAGGCGACATTGCCCGCGCTTGAATTACTCATACCTCGTACCCTATGCGCATGAGCATTTTCGGATCCAGCAAGTCCCGGATGGTCGACCCAGCGGACGCACTACCCGGCCACCGCGAACCAATCTTCACCATAACCGATACCCATGCCGTTCTAGGGAGTTCACTCACTGGCCCATGGGCCGCAGGTACCGAGCGCATCTACTTGGCCATGGGCTGCTTTTGGGGGGCCGAGGAAATCTATTGGCGCCTTCCCGGAGTGCTATCCACCAGTGCTGGATATCTGGGTGGCATCTCGCCTAACCCGACTTACGAAGAGGTCTGCACCGGGCGCACCGGCCACACCGAGGCCATCTCGGTCACTTATGACCCGGCCGTAGTGAGCACCTACGAACTACTGAAAGTTTTCTGGGAGAATCATGATCCCACCCAGGGCTACCAGCAAGGCAATGACATTGGTACCCAGTACCGCAGCGCTATTTTCTATACCAATGGTGAGCAGCGCGACTTAATTGAGCGCACCCGTGACGCATACGCGAAAGTAATTTCAGATCGCGGTTACCCGGCGATAACAACGCAAATTGCGCCCGCTTCGGAGCAGATCTATTACTTCGCGGAGGACTACCACCAGCAGTACCTGCATAAGGTACCGAACGGGTATCGCTGCCACGCCAACACCGGGCTGACCCTTCCTGCACTCACCTGACCGACTATTCGGCTAGGTAGGCCAAGACATCCTGACGGGTGATTACCCCTGTTGGCCTGCCATCGTCAACCACAACCGCCGCATCCGCCGCTTCAAGGGCCTGGACCGCCACCTGGATCGCCTCGCCCGCCCCGATCATCGGTAGCGCCGCCGACATGTGCATTGCCACCGCATCCGCAAGTTGCGCCTTGCCGCTAAACAGTGAATCGAGTAGGTCGCGTTCAACAACCGCTCCGACGACTTCGGCCGTCATGACGGGTGGCTCAGCGCGCACGACGGGTATCTGCGAGACACCGAACTCGCGCAAGATATCAATGGCATCGCGCACGGTCTCGGTGGGATGGGTGTGCACGAACGGGGGCAGCGCCCCGGATTTGCCGAGTAACACATCACCAACTGTCCGGTCGGTATCGGCCTGCAGGAAACCGTAAGCGCTCATCCAGTCATCATTGAATACTTTGGAGAGGTAGCCGCGGCCACTATCGGGGAGCAACACGACAACGACGTCCCCGGGTTTGGCTCGCTTGGCAACATCGAGGGCTGCAACCACCGCCATGCCGCATGATCCACCAACCAGCAAGCCTTCCTCGCGCGCCATCCGGCGCGTCATCTCAAATGAATCCTTGTCCGAAACCGCGATGATCTCGTCGCAGATATTCGGGTCGTAGGCCGATGGCCAGAAGTCCTCGCCGACACCTTCAACTAGGTATGGCCGGCCGGTACCACCTGAGTAGACCGACCCGACGGGGTCAGCGCCGATCACCCGCACGGCGCCACCACTTGCCTGCTTCAAATAGTTGCCGGTGCCCGAGATGGTGCCCCCCGTGCCGACCCCGGCGATGAAGTGCGTGATGCGCCCTTCGGTCTGCGCCCAAAGCTCGGGGCCGGTGGTCTCAAAGTGCGATAGCGGGTTATCTGAGTTTGAGTACTGATCTGGCTTCCAGGCGCCGGGCACTTCGCGGGCAAGTCGATCGCTAACCGAGTAGTACGAGCGCGGGTCTTCAGGGTCCACCGCTGTGGGGCAGACCACGACTTCGGCGCCGTAGGCCTTGAGCACATTTCGCTTATCCTCGCTGACTTTGTCTGGGCAGACGAAAATACAGGTGTAGCCGCGCTGCTGGGCGACGATGGCTAGGCCCACCCCAGTGTTGCCGCTCGTCGGTTCGACAATTACGCCCCCAGGTTGCAAGGTGCCATCGCGTTCAGCCGCATCAATCATGCGCACCGCGATGCGATCCTTGACCGAACCACCCGGATTCAAGTACTCGACCTTGGCAAGGACCAGAACCCCCTCCGGCACCCCGCCGGTAACCGAGCGCAGCCGCACCAGCGGCGTGTTTCCAATGAGGTCAACCACCGACTCCGCGTAATCCATGACTAGACCCTAGGAGGTCATAAACTTGTGCCGTGCCCGACCCCATTGTCGCCTTGGCTCCCGGCGTCTATCGAATTGGCACCCGGGGCAATTTCATCAATAGTTTCGCGTTTGCCGAGCCAGATGGCTCGATAACCCTCGTCGATTGCGGGCTCAAGAAGGCTCCAAGTGCGATAGTTCGCGGCCTCGCGCGAATTGGCAAGCACCCCCATGATGTCGGGCGCATCGTACTCACCCATGCCCATGATGATCACCTCGGCGGCGCGGCCGAAATGATCACCGCCGCCGGTCTCAAAGGCGCGGCAATGCACGCAGCGGACGCCGCATTCGTGCGGGCCGGCACCCTGCCCCCGCGCGATCGATCAACAACCTCAGGGCGCATCTTCGCTCGGCTGCCAGATCGGCACTACGCGCAGTTTGCGGTGGCTGAGGTTCTCACCGATGGCCAGCTGATTGATGTCGCCGGCGGCCTGCGGGTCATCCACACCCCCGGCCACACGCCAGGGCATATCTCACTCCTCCACGAATCTACGGGCGTGCTCATTACCGGTGATTCGATCTTCAATATCGGCTCGCGCCTGACTTGGGCTCTATCCGCCTTTTGCACCTCATACGAGCAGAGTAAATCGACCGCCGCGCTCTTTGGTGATCTTGACTTCGAGATCGCGGCCTTTACCCATGGGCCCGAGATCCGCAATAAAGCCCGTGAACGCATCCGCACTTTTTTGACTAGACGTGGGGCTCGCCCGTGATGGATCCAGATGTTGAGGCTTTCGCAACCGAATTGGATCGAGTCGTTGACCGACTTCGCACCATGCCGATGACCAAATTGCCTAGTGCCGCAATCTTGACGCGCCCGGTGCTCGACGAGCTCGCAAGGATGGCGGGGCAACGCACACCGGTTCCGGTAATCGCCGATCGGGCCCTTGGGTCGCAGTGCGCGGTCCTTGGCAGGGAGTTACTGGACTCTGGTCAGCCCTGCCGCGCGGGCAGCGCCCTGCTTCGCGAATTGCGCCTAGCCCTGCCCTGACGGCAAGGTGCGACCTGAATCAACCGAAGGCCCGCACGCCAGCGACTATCGCCGCCACCCCAAGGCGGCAAGCACTCCACCTCAGACTCGATTGACGGTGATCACCGCCTTGTCACTGACCATATGACGCAGTGTCCATACTCCCGTCGTGAGTGCCAGCCACCAAATAAGTGATCCCGTGGCAACACCAAGGGTGACTACCATCGCACCCGTAACGCTTGCCTGCGTAGCCAAGCCCGCACTCGCAAAGACAGCAGCGAAAGCCTTGATCGTCATAGGGTTTGTGAGTGTCAGACCAACCGCCGTGCTGTATTGCTTGGTTAGCCTGGTGGTGTCAACTTAAATGGTGTCACTAGTACTTGGTTTCGTCCGCATCGCGCGCAAGCCGAACCAAATGAGCGCAGTACCACCAATGATGCGGAACTCAGGTTGAAAGGTGACTAGCCAGTCGCCGACAGCGGTAACCCCGAACGCGGCAACTGCAGCAAAGAGGGCGTCCGCCGCCGCAATTCCAGCGCCGGTAGCTACTCCAGCCCGCAGCCCATGAGCTAGCACCCGTTGAAGCATAGGATCACCATCGCACCGACCGGTGCAACAACTACCAAGCCGATGATGAAGGTGCCGAGGATTACCCCCTCGTTGCGCCCATCGAACAACACCCAACTGCTAACTGGGCCGTTCTGGCCCCCCCACCAACACCGAACCAGCTCAGGAGCCCGGATTAGTCGCGTGAAAAGATTGCAATGAGGCGCAAGAACTCGAGGTAGATCCAGACCAAGGTGACGAGCAGGCCAAATGCCATTCGCCAAGACTCGCGTTCCGGTGCCCCACCCGCGATCCCCTGCTTGATGGCTTCAAAGTCGAGCATCAAGAAGAACGCGGCGATGAGCACGCCGGCAACGCAGATGATCAGCCCGATGCCGTCAATACCGTAGAAGCCCCAGCCACCACCGACACCAAATAGTGCAGCAACGAAGGAAGCCAACCCGATCACCATGTAGGTAACCGCGGCCGCGATAAGAACACTGACGAACTTCTTGTTGACCTTGATGACACCCGTCAAGTAGAGGACGAGCATCACTCCAAAGGTTGTCATCGTCGCAAGGACCGCCTGTACCACGATGCCTTGGTAGCTGGAAGATTCGGCAAATTGATTATACCAATTGCTGATGGCTCCAAGCATCAAGCCTTCAAAAACTGAGAACACCAAGACCAATGCTGGTGACACATTCTTGCGGAAAGCAATCACGAACCCCAAAATGGTGGCGATGATGAGCGCCGGCAGCATAATTATCGGGAAGGCGTAGGTCAGATTCCAGCCGACCACCGCGAAAACCACGACCACCGCGAACACCAGCAGCGTCTTCATGATCACATCTGTGATGGTCAGGCGCAGACCCGCAGCCGCCGTCAGGTTGGCGAACTGGTCATCGGTGTCGATCGGTGGCACCACAGCACCAACCGCGCCGGTTGCGAACTGCCCACCAGGGGCCGGGTCGGCCGTAAAGGCGTAGCCACCCTTGTCGGCGGGCTTGGAGTATTTTGACAAAACCGGGTTATTTGAGTCCATAACCATAAGATAACCCAAGGTGCGCAATTTGCAAACCATTGGTGCCCTCGATGGGATTTGAACCCATACTGTGCCGGGTTTAAGCCGGGTGTCTCTGCCAGTTGGACTACGAGGGCCGTGCCTTGACCTGCTGCGGCACCACCTTAGAACCTGCGGTGTGCCGGCTTAGCTCCTCACGGTGCATTCGGCTCTGAAGAAGGCCGTGCTGCGCTCCCAGGCGGCACCCGAGTGGCCTGGCGAATAGACCTCGGGGCGGTCGTCATTAAAAAATGCATGCTCGGAGCCCGGGTAGTCGAAAACCGCTACCCGGCCACCGTGGGCGGTGATCTCAGCGGCGTATTCGGCGATCTTCGGAGCTGCCCAACCCTCATCGGATTGTGCTTTGTGAATGATGGCCGCCTTGCCGTCGTAGTTCGCCCAATCCGGTGCATAGTCGGGCCAGGGCATTGCCGGGTAAAAGGCCACAGCGCAGGCAATCTGCGCGCTTACCGTCGGTGCCAGTAGGGCTAACCCACCGCCCATACAAAAGCCCATGGCCGCGACCTCGCTGGTCGTAACTTCTGGCCGGCCCACCAGATAGGCCGCCGCCCCCGCCAAGTCCGCCGCCGCGGCTGACACCTGCAAGCCCATCATCAACTTCTGGGCTTCGTCCGGCTCGGTGGTTTCGACCCCGCGGTAGTGATCTACCGCAAGTGCCACGAAACCGGCACCGGCCAGCCTGCTGACAACTCCTTGGATGTGTGGGACTAACCCCCACCACTCCTGGATCACGATGACACCTGGTCCGGCACCTGACTTCGGGAAGGCGATGACACCGCCTACTTGCTCACCGCGGATCTCAACCTCAATATTTCGCATGCTGCATTGTCGCCCATCAGGTGCCCCTCTGCCGGGCCGACCCGCACCTGGGGCCGAATCAATTAGCTGGCGGCCCCGTCGAACCGCGAGAAATAATCTCGGTCGGCACCCGCACCGACTGCAGCACTGACCCATCGCCACTTCGGAGTTGGTCCAACAGTGACTGCGCAGCGATGCGCCCGAGGTCCTTTACTGGCTGTGCGACAGTGGTCAGGTCGAGTAACTCGGCCATGTCATGGCCATCTATCCCGGCGATTGATATCTCACGGCCAGGCTGCAAACCGTGGCTGCCAAGTGCGCGCATGGCACCAAATGCCATTTCGTCCGACATCGCAAACACCGCCGTCGGCGGGTCGGGCTGGGTCAAAAGTTGAGCCATGGCTCGTTCACCACCAGCAATTGTGAAGTAGCCACGTAGTTGGAGTGTTGGGTCTACGGCGAGGCCGGCTTGCCCCATCGCCTCGGTGAATCCTTGATATCGCGCGTGCGGCACCGTGGATAGCGTTCCGGGCGGTGCGCCGGTAATCACAGCAATACGCCGATGCCCCAAGTTAATGAGGTGCTGGGTCGCTGTGCGTGCTGCAGCCACGTCATCAATATGCACCCCTGCGACGCCAGCAATCGACACCCCGATCAAACTGGTCGGCAACCCAAGGCTGAGCACACTTTGGAGTTGCACATCTTCAGGCACCAGGGCGATTGTGATAACTCCGTCAACCCGGCGATTCAGGCGTGGGGCCACCGGCTCCCGCGGTGCGCTGCTGGCCTCGTCGCCAACGCTCATCAGCAGTAGGTCCATTTCACCTTGCTGCAATACGCTTTCAATACCTGAAAGCACGGTGGAGAAATACCAACCCGCCACCTGTGGAGTGACGACCCCGACACTCCCGGTGCGTCCACTCGCCAATCTCGAGGCATTTGGCGAGATGACATAGTTCAGTGACGACGCTACCTGCTTGACTCTCGCTCGGGTGGCGGCATCAACGTTCGGGAGCCCACGGAGGGCTCGGGACACCGTGGCGGTTGACACCCCGGCAACCTGGGCTACATCTCGGATCGTGATCGTCATACGGCCCCCTGCAATGCCAACGTGTAAACGACGCCATCCAAGATATCTGTTTCGGATACAACCACCGAAGCACCGGTTGCCCGCGCGATAGCCCGCAGCACCATGGCTCCGGCGCCGATGACATCGACCCGACCCGGGTGCATAAATGGCAAGGCTGCGCGCTCTGCTCTTGTCATAACCAGCAATCGCGCGGTTACATCCTCAATCTGCTCAGTCGTGATGGTCGAGCCATGCAATAGAACCGGGTCATACTCAAGTAGATCGAAGGCCATGGCGGCCACGGTGGTTACCGAACCCGCCAGCCCCACAACCGTGGCGGCCCGCTCAATCGGCACCGCAGCCCGCACCAGGTCAAGTGCCTTCACCAGATCTACTTCAACGGCGGCAATCTGCTCGGGGGTGGCTGGGTCGTCGGTTAAGTGCCGCTCGGCAAATCGGACACAACCTATGTCGACGCTGATGCTGTGCGTCGGACTGGCGCCGCCTAAGACGAATTCCGTTGAACCGCCGCCGATATCGATGACGAGTGCCGGCAACTGGACTAACCCGGCCGGTAACCCCCGAACTGCCCCGGAAAATGACAGCGCTGCTTCTTCATCGCCGCTGATCACGTCCGGCTCGACCCCGAAGCGGGCACGTACACCATTGACGAACTCCTGGCGGTTTCGCGCATCGCGAGTGGCCGAGGTAGCCACAAATCGAACCTGTTCAATATTTGATTTAGCAAAGAGTGCCGCGTATTCATCACAGACGGCGAACGTGCGCTCAAGGGCCGCAACCGAAAACTCACCGGTCCGATCAACACCTTCACCCAACCGGACTATCTGCATCACTCGCTTTTGCTCATGCAATACCCCAGCATCATCAACATCGGCTATCAGCAACCGAATTGAATTTGTTCCGCAATCAATGGCGGCGTAGGTCATACTCGTTCACCGCACGAATTCTGCGACCACCAAGGCGCCAACGCCGCCAGCACCTCATCGCCGAGTGGGTTAACCCCCGGCCCGACTGCCAGTGCGTGCGCCGCGAGCACATGCAGGCACTTAACCCGACTTGGCATCCCGCCCGCACTGATGCCGGCCAACTCAGCCACCTCAGCGATTGCCGTGCGATCGGCTAGATACTGCTCATGCGCGGTCGAGTACCAGGCAGCTAACTCGACGTCATCGGTCAGGCGCTGCTCCATCTCACGCATCAAGCCACTTGCCTCCAAGGTGCCGATGGCGCCGGCTAGCCGCGGGCAGGTGACGTAGTAAAGAGTCGGAAATGGGGTGCCGTCGTCAAGGCGCGGGGTGGTGCGCACCACATCCGGTGCTCCGCACGGGCAACGATGCGCCACCTGCATCCCACCACGTGGCACTCGACCTAATTGCACCTCGATTAGGTCAATATCTCGGCCTGATGCCGGTTCCATCCGACGATCGATCACTCGAAGAACCTATCTATCCCGGCAAGCAGCCAACGTGCGTAGTCGCGCTGCCCTGCGGGCGTTGACATCAAAGCCGCGTCCAACTTATTACGCATATTTCCGACTTCGACAATTACCGTTGGCACGTCACTGAAGTTCAAAGTCGACTGCTCTCGGCTTATCCAACGTTGCCCGGAAACATATGTCGAGGGCGGGGCACCGGCAGCCGACATTCCAGCGATCATGTCGGCGGTGAGCCTTCGGTCCGCCGCGACCACATCATTTGTCCAGCCCTTGATTTTCGCCGCTTCGATCACGTAGAACCCGCGACCGCCCGCCGGACCGCCATCGGCGTGGATGCTGATCATGGCATCGGCCCCTGCCGCGTTGGCGATACCGGCACGATCCCAAACGCACGGCCCCCATTGCTCACGTGAATTGGCGTCACGAGTGAGGACAACGGTGGCGCCCTGTGCCTGCAGCATTCGGCGAAGATTCTTCGCAATCCGCCAATTAAGTGTTGACTCCGGGAATCCTGCGTTCGTCGCAGTCCCGCTCGTATTGCAGGACTTCACGATCGCTCCGTTGAATTTGGTCTGCGCCATCTGCTTAGCGAATTTTGGATTGCTGTTACCCAATTGGTGACCGGGATCAAGGACAATGATCCTTCCAGCCAATGGCTGATCGGTGGCCCGCGCTGTGCCCGCGCCGCTAAGCACCAGCCCCAAGGCGAAGGCAGCGATCCAGATTACCTTCACAAGATGAGGAGCATCCGTTGGTTGCCAAGGGTATTGGGCTTTACCCGCTCTAGGTCGAGAAACTCCGCCACGCCCTCGTCATAAGATTGCAGCAGTTGCTCGAAGACCGCGTGCTCAACCGGCGCACCTTGGATCTCGCTGAAACCATGACGACTGAAGAATTCGGTCTCGAAAGTCAGGCAAAAAACCCTCTTAATACCAAGGCTCCGGGCCCGATCTAATTGCGCTGCCAAGATCTTTGAGCCGACACCGCTGCGGCGAAAGTCCGGGTGCACCGCAAGGGTGCGAACCTCGGCGAGGTCTTCCCACATTACGTGCAAGGCTCCGCAGCCAACTACGTCGTCGCCGCTTACAGCGACCAGAAACTCTTGGACATCCTCATACAGGGTGACAGTCGCCTTGGAGAGCAGCCGGCCATCCGGCGCGTAGGAGTCGACCATGCCACGAATGGCCCGAACATCACCGGTCTTAGCGGGGCGGATCTGCACGCTGACCCTTCACCTTTCCGGCTTCACAAGCGGGAACAAAATGGTCTCACGAATACCTAGGCCGGTTAATGTCATGAGCAAGCGGTCAATACCCAGCCCCACACCACCGGTTGGTGGCATCCCATGTTCCAGGGCCCGCAGGAAATCCTCGTCAAGTGTCATGGCCTCAGCATCACCACGGGCGCCAAGGGCCGCCTGCTCGGTGAGCCGCTGGCGTTGGATCACCGGGTCAACGAGTTCTGAGTATCCGGTGGCTTGTTCGTAGCCGTTGATGTAAAGATCCCACTTTTCCACCTTGCCGACATCGGTGCGGTGATCGCGCACCAACGGCGAGGTGTCGACCGGGAAGTCCATCACGAATGTGGGGCGGCCGCCAAAACTCTGGGTGACGTAGTGCTCAAAAAGCTCTTCGACGAGTTTTCCGGATACCGCGGTCGGTGCAACCTGGATGCCAGCCGAATCGCAAAGATTGCGCAACTTGCCATGTGGTGTCATCGGCGTTACCTCAAAGCCCAGGGCGTTAGAAACCGACTCATACAAGGAGATTTCCGGCCACACCCCGGAAAGATCATGAACAGATCCATCTGGATGGGTTATCTGCTCGCTGTCGAACACCGCCCGAGCGGCTGCTTGAATGAGTTCTCGCGTGATTGTCGCCATCACCCGGTAGTCGGCGTAGGCTTCATAGAATTCGAGCATTGCGAACTCGGGTGAATGCGTTGAGTCTGCACCTTCATTGCGAAAGTTTCGGTTGATCTCATAGACCCGCTCCAGCCCGCCGACTACCGCGCGCTTTAGGAACAACTCCGGTGCGATGCGTAAGAACAATTGCAGGTCAAATGCATTTGAAATTGTGACAAAGGGTCTAGCAGTCGCGCCACCATGCATGGTCTGCAACATTGGAGTTTCAATCTCCAGGTAACCGCGGGCATCTAGCGACTTGCGGATGGACGCAACCGTGGTCACCCGCGTCCGGGCAATCTGACGAGCTTCCGGCCGCACGATTAGATCGACGTAGCGCTGGCGCACTCGAGACTCCTCGTTTAGCGGCTTATGTGCTACCGGTAACGGACGAAGAGCCTTGGCCGCCATCAGCCAAGTGTCCGCCAGAACCGAAAGCTCACCACGCTTGGATGTAATGACCTCACCGTGGATGAAGACATGGTCGCCGATGTCAACTAAATCTTTCCAGAGTTCTAACGCGACTTCGCCGACCCCGGCGAGTGCGACCATTGCTTGAATTTCGGCACCGTCACCAGCCCGCAGCGTCGCAAAGCACAGTTTTCCGGTATCGCGCCAGAAGATGACCCGACCTGCGATACCCACCAACGCACCGGTTTGATGATCAATTGGCAGATCCCGGTACAAAGTTCGGACTGCTGAAATAGTGGTCGTGATCGGCACCTGCACCGGATACGCCTCCAGCCCGGCCCCGGCCAGCCGGTCGCGCTTATCACGCCTAATCCGCATTTGTTCAGGCAGATCGACCTCTGGGTCGTGGTCTAGATCAGCGGATTCAGTGGTCATAGGCCCAAGGCTACCGGGCCGGCCGGCCAAGAAGGCAAAGCGCCGAGCCTTCAGCATCCGGCTGTCGGCTCGGCGCTTTAGTAATGCGCAGTGCCCGTGCTTAACCCCTCGGTGGCAGGGACAAATTACGCGTCGGCTTCTGTGGTCTTGCGCGAGTGCGCAAAGCCCATGATGGCCAAGATGCACATCACCGCGGCAAGGCCGAGCATTGCCACGCCACAACCAGTACAACAGTTCCTATCGTCCAAACTGCGTAGGCGTTGAGCAGCATCCCGCACCAAGACCCTGACCTCGCAGGACCTTGGTCCCACTCACCTAGGCTGCGGATATGACACTCGTCACCCACGCGCCGATCCGGGCGGTGATCTTCGACATTCACTCCACCCTGATAGATCAAGGCACTGCCCAGGACTGGATAGACGCGGCACTGGCCCACACCCCGACGCAGTTGTCCGCAGCACAGGTGGCGCAGTTGGTCGGCTGCCTGGACCGCATTTGGGAGGGTGCCCGCATCAGCGATCCGCAGAGTCTTCGTGACCTCTCCTTCGCCGATCATGAGCGGATTTTCCACGAGTTACTGCAAGCGGGTTCCGGGGTTGACCGAGAATTCGCGAACGCACTTTATGCAGTCATGCTCGACGTCTGGCAGGCATATGAAGACACCGTGCCGACCCTGCAGGCATTGAAGGCCGCCGGGGTCAGGATCTGCCTCCTTTCAAATGCCGGAGTCCCCATCCGAGATGTACTCGATCGTGATGGCCTAACGCCACTGGTTGATGCGGTGGTGCTTTCTTATGAAGTTGGCTACGTCAAGCCGGACCCGCGCATCTTCGCCGCGGCCCTTGCCGCGGTCTCCTGTGCTCCCACTGAGGCCCTGATGGTCGGAGATAGTGGGCGCGATGACACCGGCGGTGTGGAACTCGGCCTGCGCACCCTGATAATTCCACGCACCAGGGGGCCGGTACACGGGCTGGCGGCGGTTACCAGGCTGGTATTGCCAAACTAACCGCAAGCACTCAACTTAAGCTCAAGGACGGCTCGGCTGAGGCCGGGACCAATACCGGGATCGACTTTGATGGCTCCGCCGATGGCGAAACAACTGGTGTCGATGACGGCGACGGGGAATCGGTCGCTGACGGCGACGGGGAATCGGTCGGCACTACGTCCGGCACTACCGCCGGTGCTGGTGCTACCGGAGCGGACCCAGTAACCGACCCAATCGCGCAGGGCGCGGTCGTGCCATCACTGCGGGTGTAGGTGCAGCTGGTCGGAGTTGAAGTTCCGCTCTCGCCGAAAGCCACAGCGGCGTCGCTGGTGGTCAGCGTCAGCTTTCCGTTGGCAACCACCAGGCAGCCCGGTTGCGCACAGCCTTGGTCTTGGCCTACCCAAGTAACAGAACTGTTCCACGGCGATAGCACTACCGTCATCGGGTACGGCACACTCGAGCCATTGACGCTGATGGTGGTGGTGCCAGAGCTGCGGGCAATGTCGACTCCAACGGTGCCGGCTGGCGGAGCGGGTGGGCCCGGCGGTGTCGGCGGGCTGGTCGGACACGGGTTGCCACTTAGCCCAGCTTGGAAACTGCTCACGAAAAGGTAACCGGGGTCTGCATCGGGTGCCTGCGGGCCCACCTTCCACCAGCCCAGGCTGCTGACATTGCCGGCCTTGGCGATGGATGCGCCGAGTGCGCAAGCATTGGCGATAGTGAAGTTTTCACCCGAGCCCTGTGCCCCGAGGGCCGGCGTTACCCCGGCGGGGAGGTTGGGGAACTGTGCCTGCATTGCCTGCAGGGAGGCGAACACCGTCGCGCCCATGTCAGGTTGATCGGACCCGAACCACATCGCCATCGCGTTGAGGCTCAGGTTCTTGACTCCGGCCTCAATAAAGTCTTTCACCACACTCACCGCAGCCGGCGGTAGCCCGTTGGGCAAGGTACCGAGTGTCAGGCTGATCTGCAGGTCCGGATGTGCAACCTGCAGTCCCGAGACCGCCGCTGCTCGCCGCTGTGAATTCGCCTGGTTATAGACAATGCCACCGGCCGCCTCAATATCGAAGTCAAGGCGATCAAGATCGAGTCCACTGACGATCTGCTCGAATGCCGCCTGCAACTTGACCACATCAGGGCAGTTGGCACTTAGATCATCAGGGCCACCTTCGGGAGCCGACTGCCCACCGATGGATGGGATCACCCGACCACCCGCCGCTTGGAAGCTCGCAATCGCCGCCGCGATGGTGCCGCCGGTTACCGGCTGATTCGCGCCACCCCACTGCGGTGTGCAAGGCGCCGATTGGGTGATGAACCCGGCAGAGAAGTTCTTCAGGCCCGTCGCGCTGCCCATGCCAACGAAATCAGGTACCGGCCAGCCGCCCGCATCCACATACGGCGCCACCAGCACGTTACCTGCCCAATCCCTAGCTGGCAGTGAACTGGCTCCGTCGATGAAGAGCGAGGCGGCATTGAATTTCATCGGAGCGGCCGCTTTGCGCGTGCCGACGGCCCCTTCAAGGGTTATTGAAATTGCCTCGTCCGCCAAGATGGTGACCGGGTAGGTGACAACACTGCCCGTCAGCTTCGGGGTACCGAGTGTCATGGCAACCGAGTCTTCGGCACCCGCTGGATTCAATTCAACTAGCACAGCATTGGGGGCATCACCTTCGAAGATCTCGTTCCACGCGTTGACGACGCCAGAGGTGCTCACCACCTTGGCGGCTCGGATCGGGCGGTCCGTGAATGCCATTGTGTGCATATCTATGCCGGTTAGCGCCAACGTGTAACTGCCATCGGCGTTCGCACTGAGGGAGCCGCCCTTGGCACTTTGCGCGAAAAGCCAAGACTCCGCCGCGGTATCTGAGGTGGACCTGGCAATTGACCACACCCCGGCTGCGGCAATCAGCACCGCGGCAACGACGATTCCAGTGACCCAGCCCTCACGTTTTGTCATACCGGCATCATGCGATGCCAAGCCAGGAAATACAAGCCAACGCAGGGCCTATCTGACACATTCAGGCAAATGGTGAGGATTACCCCACCAATCTGCCTAATTACCAAGTCTCCTGCAGGCGACTACAGGTGGCTCGACTACTGATTCTTCTCGAAGACCAACCGCAGGCCGATCAACGTCAGGTCCGGCTCGTGGTGGGTTATCGTGCGCGACTCGGGCACCACGATCGGCGCCAACCCACCGGTCGCAACAACCGCGGTCAACTCGTCAAGCTCCTCGCGAATGCGGTCGACCAGACCATCGACCTGACCCGCAAAACCGTAAAGGGCTCCTGACTGAAGGGCCTCTACGGTGTTCTTGCCAACTGGTGAGCGCGGACGTACCAACTCCACCTTGCGCAGTTGCGCTGCGCGCTGGGCGAGCGCGTCAAGGGAAATCTCAATACCGGGCGCCAACGCCCCGCCCAAGAACTCACCTTTCGCAGACACCACATCAAGGTTCGTCGAGGTGCCGAAATCAACAACAATGCATGGACCGCCAAAAAGATGGTGCGCGGCACGGGTATTGACGATGCGATCGGCGCCAACCTCTTTTGGATTGTCGGTCAAGATCGGCACTCCGGTCTTGACGCCGGGCTCGATGATGATGGTGGGGATTCCACCGTAATAGCGGTCGAGCATCAAGCGCATCTCACTTAATACCGCGGGTACCGTGCTGCACAGCGCAATGCCGGTGGCATTCGCCTGACCTGCTAACAGGCCACGGTAGGTAAGCACAAGTTCGTCAGCGGTGGTAAGGCCATCGGTCTTGATCCGCCAAGAGGCGGTCAGGTGCTCACCATCGAACAATCCCAGCACCGTGTTGGTATTACCAACGTCAATGGCTAGCAGCACTTAAATCTCCTGCCTTAAGTCCGCACCGATATCCAATACCGGTGCCGAGTGCGTCAATGCACCAACCGCAAGGTAGTCCACCCCGGTTTCGGCCACCGCGGCAGCCACATCCAGGCTCAGCCCACCCGAGGCCTCAAGCTTCGCGCGACCGCGGGTGCGTTGGACCGCGACACGTAATTGCTCGACGTCAAAATTATCAAGCAGCACGAGATCGGCGCCTGCCACCAGTACTTCATCAAGTTGCTGAAGTGAGTCCACTTCCACTTCAACCGGTACCTTCGGATACCTCGCCCGGACCGCCGCGAATGCCTGCGCGACACCGCCGGCGGCAAGCACGTGGTTGTCCTTGACCAATGCTGCATCTGAAAGTGACATGCGGTGATTTTGTCCGCCACCGCACCGCACCGCATATTTCTCCAGTGCCCGCATACCTGGAGTGGTCTTGCGGGTATCGCGAACAGCCGCGCCAGTGCCGGCAATCGCCGTGACCCACGCAGCGGTCAAGGTAGCGATGCCGCCAAGGTGGCCCAGGAGATTAAGTGCCGGCCGTTCAGCCCGCAGGAGATCGTGGGTCGGGCCGGTAATTGAAATGAGCACGGATCCCGGTTCGACTCGGTCCCCGTCGCTCACCATGGCTTGGACTTGAAGGCTTGGGTTGACGTATTCGAATACCGCAACGGCGACCGGGATACCCGCAGCCACACCCCCCTGCCGAGCCACAAGGTCAAGGGTCGCGCGTTGGCCAACCGGCACGGTGGCCACCGTTGTTACGTCCTCGCCGCCGGCCAGATCCTCAGCAAGTGCTGTTTCAACTAGCCGGTCAACCTCAGCCGGGTCAAGACCGGCGGCAACTAGTGCAGCGAGCGTCGACTCAATCATGGTCACTACCGGAGTTCGCATCAACACCTATTCGCCGAGTCTCCAGTTGTCCCTGCTCACCTAGCCTTGAAACTAACCGCATGCGCCACCTGTGATCATCGCGGTCGGGAAAATCCTCGCGCCAATGCGAGCCGCGAGTTTCTTCACGTAGCAACGCATGGTGCACTAGCACGCTGGCTAACGCATGAATATTCGTGGTCTCCCAGTCTTCGGTGCATGGCTTGGCACCAGTCTCGGTCCCGAGTGCCATGAGCTCCTTGGTCGCCTGCTCAAGGGAGGCGCGGCTGCGTAGGACACCGGCATGTTGATCCATCGTGCGTTGAATATCTCGACGCACGCTATTTGGCAGCAGTTCCTTCGTCGCGGGCGTCAGCACCGGCTCGCGCACGATCGGGTGCTCCTCTGCCAGTACCTCGCCAATGCGATTAGCAAAGACCAAACCTTCGAGTAGTGAGTTTGATGCCAACCTGTTGGCACCGTGCACCCCGGTGCAGGCAACTTCACCGCAGGCGAATAGGCCAGGGATCGAGGTGCGGCCCCAAAGATCGGTGAGCACCCCCCCGGAGGCAAAGTGCTGGGCCGGGGAAACCGGGATGAGATCGGTAACCGGATCGATGCCTCGGGTTCGACAGGACTCCAATATCGTGGGAAAGCGCCGCACCCAAAGATCGGCACCTAGGGCACGCCCATCAAGCCAAACATGAGCAGCGCCGGTTTCGCGCATCCGGCGCATGATCGCCTTCGCGACAACATCACGTGGAGCCAAGTCAGCAAGTGGGTGTTCATCAAGCATGAAACGCGTGCCGCTCCCGTCAAGGAGCACCGCGCCCTCCCCACGAACCGCCTCAGAGACAAGTGGCTGCTGCCCCTGAGCAAGTGGTCCAAGCCACAGCACCGTCGGGTGAAATTGCACGAATTCAAGATCAGCAACATCCGCGCCAGCCCTTAGTGCCAGCGCAACGCCATCACCGGTTGCGACATACGGGTTAGTTGACTGCAAGAAGACTTGACCGAAGCCTCCGGCGGCAAGCACGACGCTTGGGGCGAGAGCGGCACCAATGCCGCCGCGTTGCCCGGTGCCGACCACGTGCAGGGTTACCCCTTGGGCAGCACCTACTTCATCAAGCAATAGATCCAAGACAAGTGCGTTCTCGACCACTTCGATCCCAGGGTCGGCAGCGACCGCTGCGACCAAGGTGCGCGATACCTCAGCCCCGGTGGCATCACCACCAGCGTGGGCAATGCGATCACGCAGGTGCCCACCTTCACGTGTTAGTGAGATTTCACCAGCAGCATCGAGATCGAAATGCGCACCGAAAGTGATCAACTCGCGCACCGCTTCCGGCCCTTGGGTAACGAGCACTTGCACCGCCTGTTTATTGCACAACCCCACCCCGGCAACCAAGGTGTCCTGCAGATGCTCCTGCGGCGAATCGTCTTCGGCCATCGCTGCCGCAATACCGCCTTGAGCCCAGCGCGTCGACCCCTCAGTTACCTGGGCCTTGGTCACAAGTAGCACCGTCTTGCCCGCGGCCCGAGCATGCAGTGCGGCGGTAAGCCCTGCGACTCCGGAACCTACGACGACAACATCGGCGCGCCCGGTCCAGCCGGGGTGGTCTGCGCGCAACCGCGCGGTGAGCCGTGGGCTACTAACCGCCTGGCCGCTCATTGAGCCGCACCCAGATCACATGGCGCATTATCGAGCAACCTGGTAGCACCAATCCGCACCGCAACCACCACCCGACCGGGCCCACGGGCCGGAGCCGGCCCCAGATCCGGTGCGGTCACCACGAAGTAGTCAACCGTTATCGCTGGCTCCCTAGAAAGGACTTCCAACCCAGCAGCGAGCGCCGCTGCCTGCCCATATTGTGCACTGGCAACCGCCGCCGTGATCGCCCGCGGGAGCAACGCCGCTTGAGCCCGCTCGGTCTCTGCCAGGTAGCGATTGCGGCTGCTCAAGGCCAACCCATCAGGCTCGCGCACGGTCGGCACCGGCACCACCCGCACTGGCACCTCGTACTCCGCAAACATTTGGGCGACTAGAACCAATTGCTGGTAGTCCTTCTCGCCAAATATCGCAAAATGCGCGCCGGTCAACTGCTGCAGTCTGCGCACCACGGTCAACATGCCGCGAAAGTGGCCGGGCCTCGAAGCCCCTTCCAAAATGAGTCCGATCGGTCCGGCATCAACCATTTCACTTTCGGGTAGCTCTGCCATATTCGCGGTGCCGTAGACGTCCAGCGCATCCGGCGCATACACAATGTCCGCAGCATTCACTCGACAAACCTGCAAGTCGCTCTCCAGGGTGCGCGGATACTTGTCAAAATCCTCACCCGCGCCGAACTGCGTCGGATTGACGAATACCGTGACGATGACGGTGCCATCGGCACCAACGCATTCACGTGCTACCCGCATCAACTCTGCGTGCCCTTCATGCAATGCACCCATTGTCATGACGACCGCGATTTCGCCCCGACACAGTGCGGGAATTTCGCGGTGGAAATGTACGAGATGAGTCACCGCACCTCACCAAGGACTTCCAGCAGTGGTTCGGCGGCCTGCGGGCTGAGCAGCCCGGCTCCCACCACTCGGTCGGCCGTCAGTCGACCCAGCGCCCGGTAACCAGCCGCGCTTTGTTCAGAAACCTGAGCAATTACTGCAAGGTGGGCGGCGACAGATGCGGCATCACCGCGGGCAACCGGCCCGGTTAACGCCTGATCTCCTAGCCGCAAGGCATTATCCAGCGAGGCACTCAGTAGCGGTGCGATCAGCTGCTGCGGATTTTCGATCCCAGCGACTTTTAGCAGTTCAACAGACTGCGCCACCAAAGTGATCAGATAATTCGATCCGTACGCAAGTGCCGCGTGATACAGGGCACGAGACTCCTCCGGGACCCAGACCGGGTCACCACCCATTTCAACGACTAGGGCTTCGGCAATCGGGCGCATAGCGGCCGGAGCGCTCACCCCGAATGGGCAGTCGGCTAATCGTGCTAAATCAACACTGGTGCCGGTGAAGGTCATGATCGGATGCACGGCAATCGGCACGGCACCATGTTGAGTTACCGGCGCGAGAACGGAAATTCCATAACGGCCTGCCGGATGAACCCAAAACTGCCCCGGGTGCACATGGCCTGTTTCGGCAAGGCCGGCAACCAGACTTGGCAAAATGTCATCGGGTACCGCGACGAGCACCAGATCGACATCCTTGGTGGCCCCCGGCGCATCGGTGACCGGCACTCCCGGCAGCAGCGCCCCGGCGCGCAATCTCGATAAGTCCGAGACCGCCGATACCGCGAGGACTTGATGACCAGCCCGGCGCAGCGCTGCCCCCAACACCGCCCCGGCCCGCCCGGCGCCAATAATGCCGATTCGCAGTCGGGGTGGGCCGAGTTCGTTCACATGGTGAGCGTAGGGGCAGGTGACCGCCTCGCACCAATCGCGCCCGCTCCGCGGCACCGACTCCCACCCGCGACTAACCTAACATGTCGTGGCTGATCAGCAATCATGGCGACAAGCCTGGGAGCACACTCTTACCGGAGCGAATAGTTTTTATCGTCATAACCCGCCGGCAAATCACTTCACAACCTCGGTGACGTTCAACGCCGAAGTCGCGTCAGCCATTACCGGCTTGATCACGGGTTTCGATGACGGCACTGGGTTAACTGTCACCGATGTCGGTGCCGGTGCCGGGCAATTGACTCAGACCCTTGCTGACCGGTTAGCTGACCGGCCGTGGATCAGCTTTGAGGCAATTGACCTTCGGCCCACACCCGAGTGGCTGCCACCGACCGTGGCGTGGACAGCGGGTGACGCGCGTGCGCTGTCGCTGCACCCAGCACGCCGGGTAGTTATCGCGCACGAGTTTCTGGACGATATCCCGTGCGAAAGATTTGAGGTTGATGAGTGGGGTGAGGTGCACCTGATGGTCGTCACATCCGGTGAGTCGATGATGGGGCCGCGGTTGGCTGATGACATCGCCTGCGCGCGCCTCGAGGTCAACGCTGCTGAATTGCGCGATTGGCTGGAGAAGTGGTGGCCGGCCCGCAGACCTCTCATGCGCGGGGAGTTTGGCAACACCCGTGACGCTACTTGGCAGCACCTGACCGGGTGGATAACAGATGGCATCGCCATCGCAATTGATTACGGGCACCTGCGCGCCGAGCGCGATGCCGGTACTTGGGATGGCGGCACCTTGACGGGCTTTCGTGCTGGCCGCGCGGTGAGCCCTATCCCCGACGGCTCCTGCAATATCACCGCCCATGTTGCCATGGATGCGGTTGCCGCCGCACGGCCAGCCCGTGAGTCCACGGTCCAGCGGCAGGCCGAGGTGCTGCGCGGGGGGCGCGTGGCAAAGCCCGGTGGCCTGGGGGACTTCCTCTGGTTGACCCAGGAGTTTTCTGTTACCTGACAAGATGAGCCGGTGCAGGAGTTATTGGTTGCGGTCGGAGCAGCGCGATACCTGGACCATGATGTTGTCCTAGAGCTCGATGACCTTCATCCCGCGTCACATGCCGCGCTACAAATGCGATTGACCCTTGATGACCAAGGCCTGATCGGGGCCGCTGATCCGCAGGTTGGATTGCTGCATCGAAGTGCCGAAAAGCTCTTCGAGGCACGTGACTACCGCCAGATCATGATGCTTGCCAATCGACATGACTGGCTCTCGGCATTCTCGTCCGAGCTGGGCGTAGCCCTCACGGTTGAGGCAGCCATGGGGATCCATCCCCCACCGCGAGCGACCTGGACGCGCACACTACTCGCCGAGATGAATCGCGTCTCCGCATCACTTCTCTTACTTGGTGCCCCGACAAGGGATCTACCGCTATTGCAATTACGCGAACAGTTCCTAGCCCTGCAGGAGTCGGCAAGCGGTGGGCGGGTGCATCCCATGATCAACCGCATCGGTGGGCTCGCGCACCCGTTGACCAAAGAATGGGTGGCGGACCTGCAAATTGTCACCGCCGAACTCATCGCGCGACTTCCTGCCATCAGTGCAGCTTCCGAATCCGCAACCGCCAAATTTGCTGGCCGGGCAGTCCTGTCGCGCACCGACGCTCTCACGTTCGGGGTCACCGGGCCGGTTGGGCGCGCAAGCGGTGTTGACCTTGACCTGCGCCGTGATGAGCCGTATCTGGCATATGGCGAGTTAACGGAGTTCTTACTGGTGCCAACCTCAACCGAGGGGGATCTACCGGCGCGCTACCGCATGCTCATTGAGCAGATTCCGGTGTCGCTAAATCTAATGTCTGCATGCACCGACAATGCACTCGGTGGTGGCGAGATAAATGTGCCGCTGCCAAAGGTGGTAAAAGTTCCCGAGAGCACATCTTATGGGCAAGTTGAAGGTCCACTTGGAGTTAGTGGTTACCTGCTGGTCAGCATCGGCGCCAAATCACCGTGGCGCCTCAAACTTCGAACCCCATCCCTAAGTAATGTGCAGGCGATGGCTGCGGCGGTTATCGGCTTACCGCTCGCTGATCTTGGGGATGCGTTGATGTCATTCTTCTTCGTGGTCGGCGATATCGATCGCTAGGTGCGGATTCGCTGCGCGCTGGCTCGTGCGTTATTTCTCGTGTTCGCGCAGATAAGTTGCGAACCGCGCACGAAGCAGCGCTTCGGTGGTCGGGTCCAGCGGATCATCGCCCATCATCTCGCGCACTGCCTTGACCGTCTCGATAAAAGTCCCGCCAACCGCCCCAAGGTCACCGCCCTCGCCTTCGATCGCCACCATTCCCGGCATGTGCCCGAAGAGGTCGGTGAAGAATCCAAGGTCAAAGCGCTTTTCGGCGACATGGAACGCGCGTTGGCGCAATTCGTCAAAGGGCAGGTCTTCAAGAACTTCACTCATGGCGCTGATTCTATCTGGGCACCCTTGACGTCGTCATCGTCAATGGGCAACCGGCAAATATGCTCCAGCCAGAGCGCAGCGACCACCAATAGCAAGGAGCCGGCCGCGGTGCCCGAGGCCGCCCAGAGCGTGTCTAGGCCCGCGGCCGTGAACCGTGCCGGCAGGGCGGCTAGGGCGACCCCGAGATAAAACCCGCCTACTAGGGAGCCGGTCCGCGAAGCAGCCATCGCCAATGCGGCGGTGCGCGCAGCGACAATAGGTGGCAATGATTTTGTGCCGGGCCGACGCTGGAGGCGTGGGCGCGCGAGCAAAGTCCAAATACCCAATGCCAGCGCCAAGATCCACATGGTGCTGGCGGCCAACCACGGCACCGGCAAGATACGTCCGGATTGCCCTTGTATTAACGACACCGCACCCCAGCCAATGGCCCCGGCTAACACCGCCAGCGTCAGGAGCAGCCGAACTTTGGTCGGCTTCACTTCAGCCCGCTCACGGGTTCAACTCTATAAACGGCCGGGCCTCTAGCAGGCGCACCGCACCGGTGGCTACTGCGGCCGCTAGCTCGCGCACCGGTCCGATCCCCGGTAGCACCGCATTCGGATCGACCTCCAGCCACGGCACCAGGACGAATTCGCGTTCACCGGCCCGCGGATGCGGCAAAGTCAAAATCTCATCCAGTGATACCTGATCACCGTAGGTAATGATGTCAATGTCCAAAGTGCGCGCACCCCAACGCACCTCGCGGGTACGGTGCCAGGAGTCTTCAATCTCGTGGGCAACCGCTAGGAGTTCCGCTGCTGTCAGTGTTGTCCTCGCCAGTACTACTGCATTCAGGTATACCGGTTGCTCGGGCCCACCGACGGGATCTGTCTGATAAAAACTCGATACCGATTCAATAGTTATACCCGGCTGCAGCCCTAACGCCGTGATCGCCCCACGTAGTGCCGCCAGCCGGTCACCGAGATTGGCACCGAGCGCCAAGACCGTTTGCGTCGAAGTCATGGGCGGGTAATGCGCAGCGCAACGTCGGTAAATGGCACCGGGATCGGGGCCTGCGGTTTGTGCACGGTGATCTCCACCGTGGCTACCCCGCCTAAGTTCAAAATCGCGGTCGCGATTCGCTCGGCGAGGGTTTCCAGTAGATCAACCGGATCGCCGATTATCAACTGATGAACCACCTGGGCAACAGTCGCATAATTGACGGTGTCGGCCAACGCATCGGTCGTGGCCGCGGCACTTGCCTGTAAATAGACGAGGGCATCGACGACGAACTCTTGGCCGTCCCGGCGCTCCTCGGGGAAGACCCCATGGTGGCCGTGGCCGCGGATCCCGGTCAAAATGATGACGTCGCTCACTGCTGCCTCCCCCGAGCCCAAGCCCTGCCAACGAGTACCGAATCCACCGCCGCCTTCACATTGTGCACGCGCACCCCCCAAACCCCAGCTGCGGCCGCTAGCGCCGATACCGCATCGGTTGCCGCGTCGCGCTCTGCAAATTCACGTGGGCGCCCTTCACTGTCGGCTAATAGGGCTCCCAAGAACCGTTTGCGCGAGGCGCCGATCAATACCGGGTAGCCGAGACGCACGAACTCGTCGAGGTGGTGAAGCACCTGCCAGTTTTGATCCACCTCTTTTGCGAACCCAAGCCCGGGGTCAACGACTATGGAATCGGGGTCAACGCCACCGGCAATGGCTGCCTGCAGTCGATCGCTGAGTTCACGCACGACATCGCCTGCAACATCGTCGTAAACGGCGTGCTGATCCATCACTGAGGCTTCCCCCCGCCAGTGCATGAGCACATAGGGCACATTCAAGCTCGCGACCGTCGAATACATGGCGGCATCAAAAAGCCCGCCGCTGACGTCGTTTACGACGCAGGCACCCGCCGCCACGGACTCCCGCGCGACCTCGGCTTTCATGGTGTCGATGCTGACGTGTACTCCGGCGGCAACCAATGCACTGACCACTGGCAACACCCGGCTCAACTCCACCTGAGCAGACACCGGGGTCGCACCGGGCCTCGTGGACTCACCCCCGACATCGATGATGTCGGCACCCTCTCGGCACAGGTCGATGCCATGGGCAACTGCACTGGTTGGTTCGTAGTGTTTGCCGCCATCAGAAAACGAGTCCGGGGTGACATTGAGCACCCCGATTACCAGCGGACGATCTAGCTTTCGGAGCTCCTCGGGCAGACTCGACGGGTGGCGACGCGACATGGCCACCCTGCGCTAACGGCCCATGATGAGGGACATCGCCTCGGCGCGCGTCGCCGGCACCATTAGGGAACCGCGCACCGCGCTGGTGATCGTCTTTGCGCCTGGTTTACGAACCCCGCGCATTGCCATGCACAAATGCTCCGCCTCGATGATGACAATTGCGCCCCGCGGGTCAAGGATCCGCATCAACGCATCGGCCACCTGCGTCGTTAGGCGTTCTTGCACCTGCGGACGACGAGCGAACACATCAACCAGGCGGGCCAGCTTGGATAACCCGGTGATGGTGCCGCTGATATTTGGAATGTAGCCGATATGCGCCACCCCGTGAAAGGGCACGAGGTGGTGCTCACAGGTGCTGTACATCTCGATATCACTCACGATAACGAGTTCTTCGTGCCCGATATCGAAGGTGGTGGTCAGGACTTCGTCTGCGGTCATTTGCAGGCCGCCGAAGATCTCGCCATAAGCACGGGCCACGCGCGCAGGGGTACCGCGCAAACCTTCGCGCTGTGGGTCCTCACCGATCGCCACCAGCAAATCATGAATGGCGCGTTCTACCCCGGCCACGTCATAGGGCCCTACGGCGTCGTCTCCGGTTAGGGTCACCGGGCCGATATCGTTCACGTAACTTCCGTGGTTGCTCCGTGGTACCCGTTGGTTGATGGGGTCGCTACCGGCCCCCGCTCATCGGGGCGACGCCTTGTCGAGCCCGTCCAGGCCGGGCGCACCTCGCGCAGCGTCAAAGCCGCAAAAACCTCTTCGATTTGCGCTTTGTCAAGGGTTTCCTTCTCAAGTAACTCAATTACTAATGCATCGAGAACATCACGGTTGGCCACCAGCGCCTCATAGGCCTCTTGGTGGGCCGCCTCGATGAAGGCGCGGACTTCTTCATCGATTGCCGCGGCAACCTCCTCGGAGTAATCGCGGGCCTGGCCCATGTCTCTGCCGAGGAAGACCTCACCTTGCTCCTTGCCGTAACGAATTGCACCCAAGCGCTCGGTCATGCCGTACTGCATGACCATTGCCCGCGCCAACGCGGTCGCTTTCTCGATGTCATTGGAGGCACCGGTGGTCGGGTTGTGGAAGATAAGCTCCTCCGCCGCCCGGCCGCCTAACATGTAGGCGAGTTGGTTGAGCATCTCGCTGCGGGTGGTCGAGTATTTCTCCTGATCCGGCAGCACCATCGTGTACCCAAGCGCACGCCCACGCGGCAAGATGGTGATCTTGTGCACGGGATCATTGCCCGGTAGCGCTGCTGCAACAAGCGCGTGCCCGGCTTCGTGATAGGCGGTGATCTTCTTCTCCTCGTCGTCCATCACGCGGGTGCGCTTCTGCGGCCCGGCAATCACGCGATCTATGGCCTCATCAAGGGCGAAATCATCGAGGAAGGACTTACCCTCGCGAGCGGTAAGGAGAGCTGCCTCGTTTAGAACATTCGCAAGGTCAGCGCCGGTGAACCCCGGAGTGCGGCGGGCAACGGCCCGTAGGTCAACCTGCTCGGCCATCGGCTTACCTTTTGCGTGCACCTCGAGGATCGCCTCGCGACCATTTAGATCGGGGCGCTCGACCGCGATCTGACGATCAAAGCGGCCCGGACGCAGCAATGCCGGGTCCAAGATGTCGGGGCGGTTCGTGGCAGCGATCATGATGACATTCTGCGTTGCATCAAAGCCGTCCATCTCAACCAGCATC